>JAEYRX010000091.1 GCA_023435225.1 Bacillota bacterium | reverse complement strand
GGTAAAACATTCACATCCTTAAAGCCGGCTGTGAATGGCGAAATTCTTGAACTTTTTTCAACATATGAATCAAGGAATATATGTTGCCTGAAAGTTTAAATCCAAAAAATTTATTGCAACATATATAAAAGGGGTGAAACAATTTGACAAATAGAAACGACTTTATTGTCCCCAATGAATGGTTGGATAAGGACGGATATGTTCCGCCGAAAGTAAAAATCATGGCAAATCAGGTACTCGCTAATTATCAGATGAAAGTGTTGGAAATAAAGCTAATCACGACTAAGCCCGACAAAGGTGGAGCGATTTGGCGTCTGGAAACGAGCAAAGGAACGCGCAGCGTAAAGCTCCTGCACCGACGGCCGGCACGAAGCCTTAGCTAGTGGGCTTCCAATTGTAACGACGAATCGCGGCGGTAATCCGGAAGTCATTCGCACCCAAAACAAGTTAATTGTTGAGCGTCCGGAGGATCCTAAATCTTTTGCCAATTTAATCGCTATTCTTCTAAATGATCCGCTGCTTTGTAAACAGATGGGGGAGGAAGGAAGGACAGTTGCGGAGCAAATGTTTGGGTGGTCGCGAGTGGCAAAAGAGATTCTCGATATATGGGAAGGAAAGTAAAACCATAAAAGTTAAATTTCGATATAGTTAGTATTAGGGATCATTATAGTAAATATTGGGGATCATTTAAGCTGATCATGTATTTTTGTTATTCAAAGGTTTAAATCCCGCATGAACGGCAACTATCCCCCAGGTTAACTCATAACACTTGATATTTTCGAACCCAATCTCCCTAAAAACCTGAGTAAGTTCGTTTTGGCAAATAAATGAAACGATTGAATCGTGTAAATACTGATAAGCATTACGGTTTTTTCCGGCTATTTTCCCAACCAATGGAACCCAATTATTCAAATAGAAATTATATAACTGCTTGAATAGAGGTAAAGACGGTTTCACCATCTCTAAAGAGACAAACCGTCCATTTAGTTTGGTTACTCGTTTTATTTCTTCCAGAACTTGTTTGGGATTGGTGGAATTCCGCAGGCCATAACCGATAGTTACACAATCAAAAGTATTATCCGGAAAAGGGATTTGCATGGCATTTGCATGATGGAATTCGATATTATCTTTAAGTTTGAAATTGCTCGTGTCCTCTCTGGCAATTTCAAGCATATTAGCCGAGATATCAATACCGATAACTTTACCTTTTGGTCCGGCTTTCAAAGCTAAGTCTCTGGTTATCATCCCGGTTCCACAACATACATCCAAAACGATTCCGTTCAATGGAACCTCGGCTTTAGCAACGGTAAATTTCCGCCAATAATGGTGTCGGCCAAAACTGATTAACGAATTGACAAAATCATAATTTGGAGCGATTGAGTCAAATATTTGCCGGATCGTTTCTTCTTTGGTAGTCATATACTTCTCCTTATATAATTATCCTCAAAAAGTTTGTTTTTTAGCAAACTTTTTATTCACAAAGCCGTATAGTGTAAGCGTTTTGCGGCAACTTCTTGCGGTATAATTTTCCTTGATTTATCGTAGCGACATTAATCTTCTTTGATTGCAGCTTCGCTACGATATGGTTAATTATATTATTTTGTCCAATTTCTTGTTTTCTCTGCATTTCAGCGCCTCAGTGGGAGAATATTTTTTAGTTGTTATGAGTTCATGATCTCCCAAACTCCCTATAGTCAATCAGTCATTTAAGTGCTATAATTAAAATAACAGCTTAAAAGTAAAAGGCAAATCCGGCGAAAGCCGTGAGACGCAAAGTCATGGGTCTAAAGTGTTCACACACTATGATTGCCAGACCGCCGAAGAAAGTTGTTTTTTTATTTGCCTTTTCTTTTTGGTTTTTTCTTTTCATACATGGAGGTGTGTTATATGGAAAAAGTCAGATTGGAAAATGTTAAACCCGGGATGATATTGGGACGTTCTATTTTCTTGGCGGATGGCCGGATTTTAGTGCGTCAACAAACTACTATAACGGCGAACGCTATTACCAAACTTCGTGAACTACGTCTGCCGTCAATTTATATAAAAAATTTTAACGATGAGGAGTTGCCGGATATTGTTTCCGATGCTACCCGTTCCGATTTGATCCAAAGCATTTATAAGCTTGAAGTCGGTACACCAGGTAAAGCGGGAAACGTAATCGCCTGTAAACATGCTTTATATCAATTAGTAGATGAAATTGTCAGCAACCAAAAGATACCGCTTCATTTTACCGATGTACGTTTGCATAATGATTATCTATATAGTCATATGGTCAATGTTTGTATTGTCGCTGTTAAAATAGGATTGATGATGGGTTTTAACCAGTTAAAACTGGCTGAATTAGCATTAGGATCATTACTCCATGATATTGGCATGACTAAAATCTCAACTGAAATCTTATGTAGGATCGGTGGACTTACCAGCGAGGAGATGCGGGAAGTTCAACTTCATTCTAAGAACGGCTATGATATTCTAAGGCAATTACCGGACGTCTCCGCAGTTTCAGCCAATGTTGCCTATCAACATCATGAGCGCTTTAATGGGACAGGTTATCCGAGAAGCTTGGCCGGAAACGATATTCATGAATTTGCTAGAATTACAGCGGTAGCTGATGTATTCGACGCAATGACTACTGATAAAGTATATTCTCATGCCAAATCCATACCGGAAACTTTAAAGTATCTTCGAAGTTTAAAAGGGATTGAATTTGATCCGGATGTTGTCGCAATCATGGGTGAAGCAGTCTGTTGAATCAAGTGAGAAGCTTAATTTTGATTATAAAAGAAGCGCCATTTGTAGGAGGCGCTTTTTTAATGTCTAAGGAAGCGCTGATTAATCCGATTTTGTACGAGAAAATATGCGGTATTAGGCATTTTACGAAGCACAAAATCGTCACTTATTCAATTAATCAACGCTTCCCTAAGGTATGGTTTTAGACTTATTTTCTCTTCTATTTGAATTTTTCAGGAACCTTAAATTAAAATGTAGAATCTCTAATATTTCACTAGTGTTGCATAAAAAAGAAATCCAATTGTCAACCCGAAAGCAGTGTTAATAATAGCTTAAAACATCGGAGAAATGAAGAAAACAAATAAAAATCTCCTTATAATAGAGAATTAGGTAGTCCT
>JAEYRX010000032.1 GCA_023435225.1 Bacillota bacterium | reverse complement strand
ACCCTAACCCGGTCGTCCTCCCACCCCAAAGCCTGTATTAAAGCATTCTTAACATAATAAGGACATTGAATTGAACCGTAGACGGTAATTTTCCCATCTTCACATACCGCCAACACCCCTTGGGGTTCTAAATAAATATGTTCCTGATAACCGGTGCGGTATTCGCCGGTTATTACCTTTTTAGCGGTCCGAAAGGCCTGCTCTACATCACCCCTGGAGTAAGAATATTCCACAAAATTATGGCTATTGCCGAAAATAGGTTCTTTAGCGCCTCTTTGAGCGTCCTCCATGGTCAATACCGGTTCCAGGTCCTGATAATAGACCTTTATTCCGGCTGTTAATTCTAAAATCTTTTGTTTATCTGACCCAACTACCAATAAAATCGGTTCACCAATATAATTGACCTGTTCCTCGGCAAAAAAAGGTTGGTCGTCAAAGATAATCTTCACCCGGTTTTTCCCCGGTACATCGTAACGGTCAACAATGAAATATCCATCCGGCAAAGGAGGAATCTTAACCGCTTGGATCTCAGCCCGTGGCCGGTCGGACCGGAGTGTCTTGGCGTATAACATTCCTTCCATGGCCATATCCGCCAGATAATTGGCATCACCGGCCAGCTTTTCCCGGTTATCAACTTTTGCAATGGGTTTACTGATATCAACGGCCATTAACTCCATCCTCCTTTAACTTTTCTAAAATATGTTTATAATCGTCCCTGGTATCAAGATCGATTAAAATCCCTTCATATTCCACTTCTAAAGGTTTAAAACCTTTACATCGAATATAATCACGTAAGTTAGAGGTATCATCTTCCTTTAACAATTCTTTAGCAATAGAACCGGACATCAATACCGGATGGCCTTTGCGACCCCGGTAAACCGGAATAACGATTTCTCCTTCCACCGCTAATAAGCTTCGGCAAACATCCCGGCTAATCAAAGGATAGTCGCCGGGGGTGAAGAAAAACCGGTCACCTTGAATATGTCTCATACCTTCTTTAACCGAGGTAAACATCCCTTCATCAAACTTACTATTTAGAACCACTTCAACTTGGGGGTATTTGGCCAATAGCGCTTGAACCTTCTCAATTTGATACCCTCCGACCACAATAATCCGGGAACAAAACTCAATTAAGCTCCCGATACAATGTTCAATGACGGTTTTCCCGTTAAGCTCCAGTTCCAGTTTGAAAGTCCCGGCCCGGCTGGAATATCCCGCAGCCAAGACAACCCCTTCTATATTCATATTCAGCTTTTTCCTTTTAAAACCTTTAATTGATTTGTTTGTTATCAATCCTGTAAATCCGTGTAATCCTGTCTAAAAATATTTTTACACGGATTAAAAACCGATTTTTATTCATTCTGCTAAATTCTCAGTAACTTGCGGCATTTCTGCAGCGTATTTTTTTAGATATATTAAAGGTATAGCCGCATACATGGCGGTGGCTTTTACCAGTTCGTCCTTCCAGGTTTTTTCATTGGGTGCATGGGCTTGGTCTTCATGTCCCGGACCGAAACCAATGCAAGGTATGCCAAATTTACCCATGATGGAAACGCCGTTAGTTGAGAAAGTCCATTTATCTAAGAACGGTTCTTGTTTAAATAGTCCCTGGTAAGACTCAAGGAGGGTTTTACAAACCGGATGCTCTTCCTCAATAAACCAAGTCGGAAAATAAGACTCGGTGGGATAAACTAACCCGGTATATGAAGGTCTTTCATATTCATACATGGATACCTCAGCGCCGGCCGCTTTAAGTGACGGGAGGTTTTTTATTTGCCCCAAAGCATATTCCCGGTCTTCACCGGCGGTCAACCGGCGGTCAATGGAAATCCAACAACTATCGGCTACTGCGCATCTTGAAGGTGAAGTATAAAAAATCTCGGATACCGTTAAACTGCCTTTACCAAGGAACGAATGTGATTTCAGGTTTTCGTGGAGGGCCCGCAATTCAATCAGAATAGGCGCCATCTTATAGATAGCATTGTCACCCCGTTCCGGAGCGGAGCCATGACAACTGACACCCTGGGTAGTGACTTTTATCTCCATCCGGCCCCGTTGTCCCCGGTAAATATTACAGGAAGTAGGCTCGGTGATTACCACAAACTCCGGCCAGATTTTCGATTCTTGGATAATATACTGCCAGCATAAGCCGTCACAATCTTCCTCCTGGACCGACCCGACGATTAACAGGGTATAATCATCTTCTAATTTTAAATCCTTAATAATCTTACCGGCATAGACCATGGCAGCCATGCCACCGGTCTGGTCACTGGCGCCCCGGCCTAAAATAATCTGCTCATCCTCAAACCCTTGGTAGGGATCGTAATTCCACAATTTCGGATTACCGATCCCTACCGTATCAATATGGGCATCCATGGCAATCAGATGTTTACCATGGCCGATATATCCCAAAATATTTCCCATCGGATCGATCTCTATTTTATCAAAGCCCACCTTATACATTTCTTCCTTGATACGCTGGATGACTTTACCTTCCTCAGCGCTTTCACCGGGAATAGCGATTAAATCCCGAAGAAATTTACTAATCTCTGGCCGATACTTCTCAGCCGCTTTCATAATTTGCTCAAAATCGATCATGGTATGATGCCTCCCAAATAATGCTTAAGGTCCTGCAGTCAAGGATGACATATGCCAAAGACCTCTCGTCATGTATGCATTTTGGCTACGAAGGTTTGTGGTTACTCTCTCTTTCAAGAGAAAGCAAGAGTGAGTTAGAACTATTTTTATGAACTCAATTTGTATTTCCATCCCGCAATCTGCAATCCGAAATCCGCAATTAGCTGACTTTTTTTCTTACCTCTTTAATTTCCGCCTCAATCACCATTGCTTTACCGGCAGCCTTAGCGGCGCTTTTAATATCTTTTAAACCACTGCCGCTGACTATGCTGACGACTTGTTCTTTACCGGTAAATATTCCTTGTTGTTGCATTTTTAAGATACCGGCAAAACTGGTTACTCCGGCCGGTTCACCAAATACACCGGTCTTCCGGGCTAACAACTTCATGGCAGTCAAGATTTCCTGGTCCGTTACATCCAGCATCCAACCGCCGGATTCTCTGACTGCGTTTAGGGCTTTGATGCCGTTTCTAGGTATCCCAACTGAAATACTATCGGCAATAGTTTCCGGTTTCTGATAATCAAATTGGCTGGTTTTCTTATTAAAAGCCCTGGTTACCGGGTTCGATTTGGCTGCCTGTATCCCAACCACTTTAGGGAGTTTGTCAATTAGACCGAATGTATAACATTCTTTAAAGCCTTTCCACACTCCGGCAATAGTACAGCCGTCCCCAACCGCTACTACCACTATATCGGGCGCTTTCCAACCAAGCTGTTCGCAGATTTCATAACTTACGGTTTTCTTGCCTTCAACCAAATAAGGGTTTATAGCGCAACTCCGGTTATACCAACCGAATTCTTCCACCGCTTTGTAACAAAGTTCCACTGCCACATCATAAGTACCTTTAACTAAAAATACATGAGAACCGTAAATCAATAATTGGGTCACTTTAGCTTCCGGAGCTGTCTCTGGTACGAATATATAGGTTTCAATCCCGGCACTGGCCGCAAATCCGGACAAAGACGACGCCGCATTACCAGTGGATGCAGCACAAACAACCTTTCGCCCTAATTCAATAGCTTTAGCTACACCAACCGCACTGGCCCTGTCTTTTAATGAAGCAGTAGGATTCCGGGAATCATCTTTAAGAAATAAATCCTTTAATCCCATTTCTTTAGCTAATTTCTCAAGCTTATATAGAGGCGTCCACCCTACTTGAAGCGGCTGAATCCCATCCGGATTAGTAATTGGAATAGCCGGTAGATAACGCCATAACGAATAATCACTGTTTTCTTTAAAATAGCGGTGAGTCATTTCTTGTTTAATTGCTTCATAGTCAAGAACTACATCCAAAATCCCGTCAATCCCGCAATCCAAACAGGTATATAAAACTTCATTTTCCTGATATTCCCTGCCACATTTGACGCATTTTAGCTTTAGGACTTTACTCAACCAACTCACCCCATCAATTCAGTAATTTCGGATTATCTCAATTTCAGATTGCGAATTTCAAATTTCGGATATTTAAAAATACAACCCGCCTGTAATTGGACATAGGATGTAAAATCTCAATTATTTTAATTCCGCAATCTGCAATCCGAAATCCGCAATAACATTCTCCTTTAACCTAGTATAACCGTTCCCGTCTCTCCCCTCAAAGCTTCAACCGCTTTATCAAGCGAAGTAATAATCGCTTGTTTGCCGGGAATTTTAGCGAAGAGCATTGCCGCTTGTACTTTTGGCAGCATACTGCCGGGAGCGAAATGACCTTCGGCTATATACTGCTCACATTCGGCAACGGTCATCTTTGATAAATCCTGCTGATTGGGTTTTCTATAATTAAGCGCCACTTTTTCGACTTCGGTTAAGATCAATAAAATATCAGCGCCTACTTCTTCGGCCAGTTTCTCGGCAGCCAGATCCTTATCGATAACGGCTGCTACTCCTTCCAAGGTTCCGTCTTCCTTCTCAATAACCGGAATTCCGCCACCTCCAACCGTAACCACCACGGTGGAATCCCATAATTCTCTGATCGAATGAATTTCCACTATCCGTTTAGGCAACGGCGAAGCTACCACTCTTCGCCAACCCCTGCCCGCATCTTCCTTCATTACAAAGCCTTTTTCCGCTTCCAGCTTCCGGGCTTCCTCCTCCGAGTAAAACGGGCCAATCGGTTTGGTCGGATCAAGAAAAGCCGGATCATCCATATCGACTACCACCTGAGTTATCAAAGTCACCACCGGCAATATCCGGTTCCGCTTCGCCAGAGCGTGAGTCAACCCTTTTTGTATATGAAACCCGATATAACCTTGAGTCATAGCGATACAAACGTTCAAAGGCAGCACCGGAGTCAAGTCGGAAGCCGCTTCGGTAGCCAACAACAGCCTTCCAACCTGAGGACCGTTACCATGGGCTATAGCCAACTCATATCCGAAGATACATTTGATATCGGCAATAACTTCCGAGGTTCTTTTTACAACCTCCAACTGAGCTTCGGCGGTCGCCGGCATATTCGGTTCCTGAAGAGCGTTCCCTCCAAGCGCAATCACTACTTTTCGATGGGAGCCCATTATATCACCCTATCGCATTTCCATTATCTTTTTGTCATAATCTGTTATTTTCCGATATTCTTCTTCCCAGAAATCCATGGAACGCATTCGGTCTAGATATTCACGGGAATATCCGAAAGGCAGCCAATCTTGTTCCTTCTGTTTAAATAGTTGTTCTTTATGATCCGACCTCCGGAAATCACAGAAATGCTCCTCACCGGTTCCATGGAATATATCCCTGACCCAGCGCTCCATGACGAAATCAGAGGTTTCCAGATATCGCCGGTCCAGATCTTCAAGGACTGAATGGTAACGGTCGAAACTGTCGGTAGCAATCGTAACTACATTATCTTCCGGTCCCAGCCGCAAGTATTTAGCAGTTTTAATAGCCCCTATAATGTTACAGATACCTGAAACTCCAAATAAATCACGCATTTGATTAGCCAACTCGGGGTTCACGCCAAACTTGGCTAATACTTCCGGTGCATCGTGAATAACTTTCAAAGCTTTGACACAATCATCGTCATAAATCAAAGCCACAAAATCAGTGGTAAGCACATTATGGATTAATGTGCACATCTTATCGCCGATTCCCTCGATACGGTGCTGACCACGACCGCCATTAGCTAAAGTAGAGCATTCGTATGGTTCCAAGGCCACAATCTTACATTCCGGAAAATTCTTTTTTATTTCATCACCGGCCGCAATTGTTCCAGCGGAGCCCGGAGCGGAACAAAAAGCAGCTACTCTGCCATTGCCAATCCCTTTGACTGCTTCAACCGCCGAATTACCGGTTACATAACGGTGAAACCGGTAGTTAGGGAAAAGTTCGAACTGGGCTAACGGCTTGTTTTGCGGATTTTCCTTTAACTCATAAGTCCGCTGCAGAGTTAAGATAACATCGGATTCGGTTCCGGGGGTTAAATCCAGCTCCGCTCCGTATTTCCTAATTCGTTCATATCTTTCCTTACTCATATTATCAGGCATAATTACAACTGCTTTATAGCCCATTAAATTACAGATATACGAAACACCGATACCGAAGTTGCCGGTTGAAGGCCCTAAGATCGTATGTTCACCAGGAATTATTTCACCATCCACACAACCTTCTATTAAAGTAGCATAGGCCGGACCAACTTTATGAGAACCGGAGGGAAACTCTTTTCCCAACATTACTACAATGTTGGCATCCACCCCGGTCAACTCCGGGGGTAAAATGATTTTCCGAACCTGATTATGCTCATCTTTCCAAGTGATATTAAAGAGGTTCACCGGATCCAACTCGTTTTCCCGTAAAGCTTTCAAAGCTTTATTCCTTATCGAAGTTTCAATGGTTTCAGGATGTAACATCTCATCATAAGTTGGTCCATAAGGTATTTTACTTTGAGTCATTATTTCTCATCTCCAATTTTAATTAACTTTGAAATCATTTTTTCGGCTGCTTCAAAATACTCGTTTAAATCAAATTTTTCCTCATCAATAAGATATTGCATGGAAGCTCCCATTAACAGCGATACCATAAAAAAAGGAAGTATTTTTACAAATTGTGAGTCCTGATTTTTTATGGAATCATTTTGACTAAAGACTTCACTAATATCATTCCGCCAAATATCGAAGGTTTTTTGGAAGGTAGCCCTGATCTCCGGATTGACCGTTCCCTGGACCCAATAATCAAACTGGACATAATCCAATTTCTTTTTAGTAAGAATTACATCCTTTTTTTCGGCAAATATGGCATGCAGGTTTTCCCGAAACGATTTTTTCTCCGGGTCCACCCCTTTCTGCCGATTTTCCGAAAACCAGTTCTGAATATCATCCAATAAAGCGATTAGCAGATCGTTCTTGGTTGGATAATAATAATGCAAATTGGATTGGAGCATCCCCGCTTCTTTGGCAATGAGATGCATCCGGGTGCCGCTAATCTTTTCTTTAGCGATAACCTCCAAAGTTGCTTTGAGGATTTTTTGACGGACATCTTTAGACATGAACAGTACCTCTATTTACTTTATTCAGCTTTTTATGTTATAACCACAAATTATTTGTGTATTATTATATATAGTTACATGTATACTTTCGACTATCAACATATAATACTGCGAATTTTAAATTTACCGACAACGCAAAATGCCCTAAATTGAAGTAATTACCCTAAAAATCTTTTTGAACCGGAACTTATCAGTGTTTCCAAAGTCCCAGCCGGCTCTTTTACTTTACTTAAAAAGATCATTGCCGCGATGACATATGGTTTGTAACCGGCTTGTTGGTAAAGTGGTATCCGGTATTTATCAAAAACTGAAGCGGCGACTTCCCCTTGCCGGCAACTAACCCCGGTTATATCAGCCGGTAAACAATGCAGATAAAGAGCATTACCACCTTTGGTAAGATTCATAATCTCCTGAGCGCATTCCCAGTTCTGATGTTTGGCGTTCTCCGCCAATAACTCTTTTTCCAGCGTTTTTATCCCGTCAAAATCCCCTTTACCATACATTTCCGTCCTTTTTTCCATAGCGGCATAGGGAGCCCAACTCTTAGGATAAACTATATCGGCGTCTTTAAAAGCCTCCCGCATCGAATTAGTCTTGGTGAACTTACCGCCACTAGCGGCGGTATTCTTTTCAGCTATCTCCATTACTTCCGGTAATAAATCGTAACCTTCCGGATATGCCAGCGCTACCTCCATCCCCATTCTGGTCATTAAACCGATAACCCCCTGTGGTACCGACAACGGTTTACCGTAACTCGGGGAATAAGCCCAAGTCATAGCGATCTTTTTACCCCGAAGCTGCTCTGTTCCGTCGAAATAATGTATCAAGTGTAACAAATCAGCCATTGTTTGGGTCGGATGATCGATATCACATTGCAGATTAACCAAGGTTGGCCGTTGTTCCAATACTCCGTCACGATAACCTTCCTGAACGGCGGTTGAAACACTTTTCATGTAAGTGTTTCCTTTACCAATATACATATCATCCCGGATACCGATGACATCAGCCATAAAAGAGATCATATTCGCTGTTTCGCGAACGGTTTCACCATGAGCAATTTGTGATTTCCCTTCATCAAGATCCTGAATGGTCAGCCCCAATAGATTACAAGCACTGGCAAAACTAAACCTGGTCCGGGTGGAATTATCGCGGAACATCGATACCGCCAACCCGCTGTCAAAAACTCGGGGAGAAATATTGCTTTCCCGCATTTGGCGTAGAATATCAGCCACAGTAAAAACCGCCCGCAGTTCGTCATCGGTTTTCTCCCAAGTTAATAAGAAGTCATTGTTGTACATCTTTTGATAATCCAGTTCATTTAAGGTCTGTAATAAGCTTTTAATTGTTTTCATCTTTTTCGCTCCTGATTTTACTCGGATTTGATTGACTGATCAATCTAACTTTAATATAAAAAAATAAATATTTTTCCGCCACAGAGGCACAAAGACTCAGAGAAAGATTTAGTTTTGTTTATAAAAATCTATACCTCCGTGTCCCTGTGACAAAATTTCATAACTATTACTACTAGAATTATATTTTCCGCCTAAGCTGCATTGTTTCTCCTGCCTGTCTGAAATTTCAAATATATTACAAATTATATCATAAATATCTTTGATAAGTTAGATAATGTTGCATTGGGATTAATTTTTGTAGTAAATTTTAATAATAATTGTAGAATTATTTCAAGCCTAAAACCGACCCAAGCCCTTAAAAGGAATTAGCATACCGCTGAAAGCCTAAACAGATCTCGGAGGATGGTGGTTTCCCCTATGGCAGGCCAGAACCAGGACGGTTAAAGACAGGTTGTCCATGGAAGGATTACAGCCGTGGCAAGGGGTCTATTGGCGATCCTTTGCATCTTACAAACTCACCCCACCCTGATTCCCCTAAAAATTTTCCATCTTTATATACCAACCTGCCTCTGGAAAAGGTCATCATGGGATAGCCTTTCATTTCAATGCCTTCCCAGATCGTGTAATCTACCTTGGAATGCATTTTATCTTTAGTAACGGTAAAATGCATATTAGGGTCATAAATAACTATATCGGCATCACTACCGACAATCAGGTTGCCTTTCTGCGGAGCGCAACCGAATATTTTGGCGACGTTAGCGGCGCAAAGTTCGACTGCTTTATTGAAAGTAATCTTACCTTTATTGGCTTCGCTTAGCATATAGGGGTAAAGGTTTTCTATTCCCATACAACCATTGGGTATCTTGGTGAAATCATCTTTACCGCAATCTTTTTCAAATGTTTGAAACGGGCAATGGTCAGTAGCTACCGTTAATATATCGCCACGTCTAATTCCTTCCCAAAGGGCCTCCCGGCTGGCGGTTCCTTTAATCGGCGGAGAACAGACAAAACTCCGGCCGTCTTCCCGCCGGTATACTTCATTAGTGAAGTTCAAATACTGCGGGCAAGTCTCGGCATAAATTACATACCCTTCATCACGGGCTTTGGTTACTTCCTCCAAACCTTCCTTGCAGGCCAAATGGACTATATATAGTGGAGCATTTAAAGATTTAGCCAGATGAATGGCCCGCTTGACCGCTTCAGCTTCCACAAATTCGGGCCGGCTTTGATAATGATCCCAGGCGGAAGTTTTTCCTTCAACCAGCAATTTTTTTATCCGGGCATCTATTAAATAGGGATTTTCGGCATGAACCGCTACTAAAGCTCCGGTTTCCTTTGAACGTTCCATTGCTGCCGCTAATACCCCATCATCTACCATTAAATCCTTATAAACCATATATAATTTAAAACTAGGAACTCCAAAGGCCACTGAATCTTTAAACTCTTCCAGCACCTCCGAACGCAGATCGGTAATTGCCGTATGAAATGAAAAATCAATACATGCCTTGGATTTAAACAATTTAACCCGCTCTTCAACGGCTTCAACCAAACCTTGGCCCTTACCCTGGACTGCAAAATCAAAAACCATAGTGACTCCGCCGCAAGCTGCCGCCCTGGTCCCGGATTCATAATCGTCAGCAGAAACAAACTCACCAACCGGTGTTTCTAAGTGTACATGAGCGTCGATAGCGCCCGGCAGGACATATTTCCCGGACGCATCAATCACTTGATCGGCTATTATATCAAGACCTTGTCCGATTAAAACGACTTTCCCGTCCTTAACCGCCAAATCAGCCTGATACATATCAGCAGCAGTAATGATAGTCCCGTTTTTAATTAGCAGATCCATAATTTCACACCCTTAAAAACAATTGACAATGGAGAATTGAGAAATTAATTAGTGAAATAAAGAAATAGAACAAAAGCAGTTATATATTTCACCCAACAAGTAAGTTAATAATTCTCAATTACCAATTTTCAATTCTCAATTAATTTCAATGATTTTCCAGTCTTCCCGTTTCTTACTTTTAAGATCTCTGCCATTATGCTAAGAGCAATCTCCTCTGGGGTTTCGGAGCCGATATCCAAGCCAACCGGTGTATGAATAAATTCCAGCCTTTCCGGAGTTATTCCTTCTTTTTGCAGTTCTTCCTTGACGATCTTTACTTTACGCCGGCTGCCGATCATCCCGATATAGGCAGCTTTGGAATTTATTACCCCTTTTAAGGCCGGCAAATCCCATTCATCGGTTGCTATAACAATAAATGTATTACCTTCAATACGCAACTGTTCCATTACTTGCTCCATATCCCGGCTGCAATAGATTTCTCCGGCCATGGGATAATTCTTAGAGTTGGCAAACTCCGACCGTTCATCGACGATAGCCAGATGGTATCCTAAAAAATCCACCAGTTTGGAAACGGCTAGTCCCACATGACCAGCCCCAATCATTACAATTCGTGGCGCCTCCAATACCACCTCAATAAAAACATTAATCTTACCGCCGCATAACATCTCAATTCCGTCAGTTTGTTCACTGTCTAACGAATACCCAACCGTTTTCGATTTATTTTCTCTGATTGCATCGATAGATTCTTTAATAATATAAGCTTCAGCCAACCCCCCGCCAATGGTTCCTACAATACTGCCATCACCTTTGACAATCATTTTAGCGGTATTTCTAGGAGTCGAGCCTTGTGATTCAATAATAGTAGCAATTGCAAAAGATATGCCTTGATCCTGTAATTTGCCGGCTTCAAGAAATAAGTTCATTGTTATTCTCCTGTCTAAAATCAACTCATCCCGCGTGTCATTGTCTCAATAGTTACTTTCACTTGGCCCTTCTCTCGCGAGAGAAGGGCGCGCGATCTTAAATTTTACGTAACATTTAAAAATAATGACCTTAATGAACTTAGACCCACTAAATCCGCTAAGCCCATCTCTTTTAAGAGAGGGCTCGGGTGAGTTGGTTTACTTCCCAAACGAACAATCCGGAAAACGGCAGGTTTCGCATTGTAAGCAAATCCCGCCATGACCCATCATTGTTATTTCATCCCGGGTTATATGTTCTTTAGCTAAAATTCGTGGAAAAACCAGATCCAGTATAGTGGTTTTATTAAACATAGCACAGCCCGGAACTCCAATAATAGCTGTTTCATTATAATAAGCAATCATACACATTGAACCCGGTAATATGGGTACCCCATAAGTCACTACCTCGGTAGCAGCATTTTGAATCGCTTGCGGAGTCACGTCGTCGGCATCTACCGCCATTCCGCCCGATACCAAGATAACTTCCGCTCCGGCTGTAATCAATTCCAAAATTTGCCGTTCAATAAAATCCCGATCATCCGGGGCATAGCGCAGATCTTGGAATTCGCCCCCATAATAATTAATCTTATTTTTAAGTACTTCACCAAAAAGGTCCTGGATTCTACCGGAATAAACCTCGGTTCCCGTAACCACAATTCCAGTCTTAAGCGAAAAGAATGGTTTAATTTCAATAATCGGAGAATTATCCAGGCAGATCTGTTCTGCTTTGTGTACATCGTCAAGTTCAACTGTTAAGGGTATTATCTTAGCGGCAGCTACAATTTGGTCCTTTTTCACTACCGTATTATTGTGCAGGGTTACTAATGCCATTTTCCCAATTCGATTAATTTCCGAAAGGGCCTTAATATTAACCTCTAAAACTCCATCAAAGGCGGCTTTAATATTTGCTTTTCCTTCCAAGGCTTCAGAAACGGTTAATTTAGGAGAAGAAGCGGCAGTAGCTATTCTTCGGGCAGCATCATTCTCGTGAAGTTGTTCTTCATTCAGCTCCACTACCCACAAGTGATTCTTTCCCATGTTTTTTAGTTCTGCAATATCCGCTTCTTTGATAATATATCCTTTTTTAAAAGCGGCTCCTTTATAGCCAGGTACTATCTTGGTCAAATCATGGGCCAAGACCATTCCTACCGCTTCTTCAACTTTAATCTGCTTCAACTTATTAAGCCCGCCCTTTCGTAAACGTGCTTAATCAATTTATTGGTTTTAGCGATAACATCCTTTTCATCAATGGTTTTTAATTCACCGTTTTCATAGACAATTTTCCCATCCACCATTGTTAAGCTAACATCCGAACCTTTTGCTTGATATACCAGTTGTGCATAGATATTGGAACCCACAAAAGGAGTACAATGTAGTTTCCGAAGGTTCACCATCGCCAGATCGGCTTTTTTACCGGATTCCAATGAACCGATTTCAGTCGCCAAACCCATTGCCTTGGCCCCACCTAAAGTGGCTGCTTCGAATACTGTTTCAGCCGGCATTGCGGTTGGTCCATAAATCGGCTTTTGAATCAAAGCCGCCGTCCGCATCTCGATAAATTGATCCAGATTATTATTACAGGGAGCGCCGTCAGCACCGATGGAAACTTCTATCCCCCGGTCAATCATCTCCGGGATCTTGGCTATCCCAGAGCCCAATTTCAAATTAGAAGATGGACAGTGGGCAACCTTGACCTTGTTATGCTTGATAATATCCATCTCTTGATCGTCCAGCCAAATGCAATGGGCTAAAATCAAATCCTCATTAGCCAGACCCAAATGATCAAAATAGACAATATTCCGCATCCCACGTTCTTTCTCCACCAGCATAATTTCGCCCCGATTTTCGGAGGCATGGGTATGGATCTTCACCTGGTATTTCCGGGCCAATTCACCAACTTGTTTCAATAAATCTTCACTACAGGAGATTGCAAATCTGGGGGCAAATGCATATGATAATCGACCTTCGCCTTGACCATGCCATTTTTCCAGTAAATCAATACTTTTCCCCAGTGAGTCCTCAGTCTTCTCCAATAAGCTTTCAGGTACCCCTTCTCCCCAGTCCATCATACATTTACCGCTTAAAGCCCGAAGTCCGGTTTTCACTATGGCTTCAAAAGCAACTTCAGTATGGTTTACTGATTCCATGTCAATAATGGCTGTACTCCCGCTCCGGAATAACTCACCGATACCCAAAAGGGCCGAATAATAAAGCGACTCCGGATCATGTGCTCCTTCCAAAGGCCAGATCCGGGTTTTCAACCAATCCAACAATTCAAGGTCATCAGCTTGCCCACGAAAAAGAGCCTGGCAAAGATGGATATGTGATTGGATCAGTCCTGGGATTATCACTTGCCCTTTACCGTCAATAATTATATCAGCCGGATAATCTTCCTTTCCCAGCGTTTTAATTCGGTCATTTTCCACCAATAAATTACCTTCAAAAACTTCTCTATTACTATTCATGGTAACTATCAAAGCATTTTTTATTAGAATGGTCGACATGAGATCAGTCCTTGTCCTTTTAGAGTAAATGGAGACAGGAGCAAATAGTCAGGAGTTAAAACCTGATCTCCAATATAGGTATTTGCGACTTCAAACCTACTTTTATTCTATTCCAAATTCTCAATTACAGCTTCTAATTTTGATTATAGTCAAATTTAATTACTTATCAATAAAATTAACATACAAATTAAATATATTACGTACATATTACATTAACATCAATTGAAATAATTAACTGAGGATTTTTATAATTAAAAATTTTAACATTTAGCTACAGTATATTGATAGTCACATTCAGGTTATTCACTATATATTTTAGCTAAAATTAAATTAAGGTAATTATAAAACTCCCTTAACTAGTAAACATGGTGATATCAGAAGGAGTTTAATTGGTTTTCTCTTTGGATTATATTGGAGTTAATAATTAAATATTCTAGAGAGGAAAGATACGAAATTTGATCCCCGAGGAAAATAGAAATTTTATTTACTAAATAAATTCTATAATGAAATTAATTCACCTTCACTTGCATTCCTTTTTCGATAAAAATAATTTCATCCCCTAGTTTCTCGGCTTCTTCCGGGCTATGAGTTACTAATATAAATGGGATTTTCCATAATTTTTGAATTCGTAACAACTCAGCTTGTAACTCAAAACGTATCTCGTAATCCAAAGCCGATAAAGGTTCGTCCAATAATAAGACTCTTGGTTCGGCCATTAAGGCCCTGGCTAAGGCTACCCGTTGTTTTTCACCTCCGGAAAGTTCAACAGGATACCGTTTGGTAAGCGAAGTGATTTTTAATAAACCAAGTAATTCACTGTATAATTTTTCTACCGAAGAATGATGATTTTTTATTCCATATTTAATATTCCTTTCGATATTAAGATGTGGAAATAAGGCATAATCCTGAAAAACATAACCGATACCCCGGCTTTTCGGCGGGATAAAAATTTTGTCTTGTGAGTCATAAATTGTTTCTTCACCCAAAGTTATTTTACCGGCATCCGGTTTCAACAACCCTGAAACGCATCGTAAAATAGTTGTTTTACCACAACCTGAAGGACCGAAGAGTACTAAAATATTATTGACCGCTTTAAACTCAATCTCCAAGTGAAATTCGGGCAATTTTTTTTGCAGTGAAACTTGTAGCAATTTAACCTCTCCTCACTCTTTTCCGTGACCAACGGTTAAGCCAATAAACCATTCCAAAAGTTAAGACGCTGATAATCAATACATAATAACCGGCAGTGGTTAGATCATTACTTTCGGAAGCAAAATATATAGCTACCGGTATTGTCTGGGTTTTACCGGGAATATTTCCCGCTACCATGGCGGTAGCCCCAAATTCGCCCAATGCACGTGATAACGACAATATCAAACCCGCCAACAAACCCGGCCAGGCCAACGGCAAAGTAATACTAACAAAAATTTTTAATTCGCTTTTACCCAAAGTCCGGGCGGCATCTTCCAAATGGCGATCAACACTTTGCAAAGCAGCTTTCGCACTTTGAAACATTAATGGAAAAGCTACTACCATTGCCGCTAAACCGGCTGCCATCGGCGTAAAAATGATCTGGGTATGGAATACCTCATTAAGTAATTTGCCGATTGGACCTTGTCTTCCTATTAATAACAGTAATACAAAACCAGTAACCACCGGCGGTAAAACCAAAGGCAAAGTTAAAACTGTTTCCAAGGCATCTTTCCCCGGAAATTCCCGCCTAGTTAGTAAATAAGCAAAAAATATTCCCACGGCCGCTATAAATACTAAAGCAGTACCTGCAATTTTTAATGATAAAAAGACCGGTTGCCAGTCAAACATTAGACCACCCATTTCAATTGCGGATTTTGGATTGCAGATTTAAAATTATTGTGGATTGTGAAATCAGAGAATTGCATAATGTCGTCAATTTTGATTTTGATACAATATATAGTGAGTCGCCCAGATATGTCTATCAGTATATTGTATCAAAATGTTGTTCTAATGAATTATGCAATTCTCTCAAATATAAATTACGAATGAATTTAAGTTTCATACTCAATTTGTTTTAAATCCAAAATTCGCAATGCCCAATCCGAAATAAGACAATCAGAAATTACATCTCCGAAATGAACCCAAACCTCTCAAAAATAGACTTTGCCTCTGACGTACTCAAATAGTCTAAGAACTTTCCAGCTTCTTTAACTTCTTTGACATTGGTGGTGATTGCTGCCGGATAAATAATTGATTCATGAGTTCCTTTCGGAGCTGTTGCAACTATTTTAACTTTCTCACAAACAGCCGCATCCGTCCGATAGACTATTCCGGCATCGACATTACCGGTTTCAACATAGGCCAAAACCGCTCGAACGTTGGTCCCCAAAACTGCCTTTTCTTTAATCTTCTCCCATATTCCTAGGCTTTGTAGTGTTTGTAAAGCATATTGTCCGGCCGGTACCGACTCAGGAGCGCCCATCCCGAAATTTTTTACACTTGGCGACTCCAAATCTTCAAAATCTTTTATTTGTAATTTCGAATCACTTGGAATAATCAAAACTAATTGGTTTTTCAATAAATCACAACGAGTGTTTTTCATTATTAATCCTTTTTTCTCCAATGCATCCATCTGCTTGGCGGCTGCTGATAAAAACAAGTCGGCTGGAGCTCCTTGTTCTATTTGTTTTTGCAATGCTCCGGAAGAGCCAAAGCTAAGATTAATCTTTACATCGGTATTTTTAGCTTCATAGCTTTTTTGAATCTCGATTAATACATCTTTCAAGCTGATGGCGGCCGAAACATTCAACTCAATATTTTGCTTGGCTGAAATAACAGTAAAAGCTGTAAGTATTATCAAAACACTTATTATAATTATACTCCATCTCTTAAACATCTTCATTTTCTCCTTTGCCTAACATAAACTAACAAAAACCAACATAAACAAACTATGCCATCATTGTAATTTATGTTATACTAAAAAACAAGTGCTTTTCAAAAAACTAACACAAAAGTAACATGGAGAGGTTTGATATGGATAATATCTCCTTTACTCCGGAAGAAGTAGCCCGGATTTTAAAAATATCCCGTTTTACCGTTTATGAGTTGATTAAACGCGGCGAACTAACCGCCTATCGCATAGGCCGAAAAGTCCGGGTTGAAGAAAAAGACCTGGAACAATATAAACAAAATGCCAAAGGTTGCTGCAGCCCTTATCTTCGCCAATCTACGGTCAGGGAAAATAATACCGCACCGGAAAAACGGGATGGCTTTATTATCTGCGGCCAAGATCTTGCTCTGGATATCCTCTCCCGGCAACTGGAAAAACAATTTCCGGAAGGGCGTTTTCTCCGCCGGTATACCGGAAGTATCGACGGATTAATGGCACTTTATCATGGTATGGCCAATCTGGTCACCGCCCATCTCTGGGATGGAGATACCGGAGAATATAACCTACCCTATATCCGGCGGATTCTTCCGGGACATAAAACTTTAGTCTATAATTTGGTTTACCGGATGGAAGGGTTTTATGTAGCAAAGGGTAATCCTAAAGAGATATATACCTGGACCGATTTAACCAGGCCGGATATCCGCTTTATTAATCGTGAATGTGGTTCCGGAGCCAGAGTTCTGTTGGATGAACAGATACGGCTTTTAAATATCGAACATTCTCAAATAAATGGCTATGATAATGAAGAATCAAGTCATTTGGCGGTTGCCAGCAGTGTAGCCCGGAAGGAAGCCGATGTGGGGTTGGGTATTGAAAAAACCGCCTCCCAGGTTGATGGAGTCGAGTTCATTCCTATGCATAAAGAACGTTATGATCTGGTTTTCCGAAAAACCGATTTACAGCAGCCTAATTTTCAAATATTATTAGAAATACTTCATTCTGCTGATTTCCGCAACGAAATATCCGGTATAGGTGGTTATGATATCTCAAAAATAGGGCAATTGATGGGAGAAACTTGAAACAGTTTATAACACAGTTCTAATGGCATAAACGTATTATAAGTTATATATTGTTAATTATTTAAAGTAAGTGATGTTTTCAATGGCTGAAGAACTGTGTACAATAGACAAAATTTCAGAGCTATCATTCCCGGAAGAGTACTCAAAGAAAATCATTGAATTAGAGAACAAATAAAAAGAGATACCTATAGTTCAGGTATCTCTTTGAAAAATTGATAAAGTAAACTTTAATGAACCCCATGGATATTACTTAAATCAAAGGGTTGTTCACCTGGGGTCGATAGGTTGAAATACAACTTGGAATCCTCGGTGACGCCAAAGTCCTTATTGGCGCCTGATTGAGCCACTTTGCCCAAGGCTTTCCGGAACAATTGATTATGGGCTTCTTCCCGGTTCAATAAGAAATCAATAGTTTGGCGGACCCCATTATCATTTATCTGCCGGTGTAAATATTCATATACTACTTTTGCGCGCATCTCCGCCGCAATATCGGAGAGAAGATCCGCTACCAAATCACCGGTGACATTTACATAATCACCGGTCCAAGGATGTCCGGATGCATTGACCAACCCCGGGGCCAAACCGGTTAAAACATGGGTTTCTATCTCACCGATAGTAGCGTTGTTAGCTTGAAGGGTTGTCCCATTCAATTGGGTAATCAACATAGCCACCATTTCCATATGTGAAAGTTCCTCGGCGCCTATATCCAACATCATATCTTTAATCTCAGGATCAGATACCCGGAAACTCTGGGCGATATACTGCATACCGGCTTTTAGCTCACCATTTCCACCACCGAGCTGTTCCTGGAGCATAGCTGCATACGCAGGATTCGGTTTATCAACTTTTACTTCATGAAGTGGTTTCTTATCATGTAAAAACATTCTTAACCTCCTTAATATGGGTTTCGAGTAACTCCGTCGGCATTGATATTGGCTGAATTTTTATGGACAAAAGTTTTACAGCAAGTTTCCATACAATTATTGGCATGCATCTGAGGGATCTGTGAATGCTTTGGAGCATCCATATTATCAGGCGCTTGACCGGCCCAACTATCTGCAGTAACTAAAATCTCCGAAGCATTACAATAATTTCCCTGGTCCCAATAATGACAATTGTCAATACTGCAATAAATTTTAGACATTATACCCTCCATTCTTATCCTGATAATTTTAGTCTTTCATTTCCTATTAAAACTATGAAGAATTTCTTAGATAATTTTAGCCCAATTCTTACCATTATCTTGATTTATCAGTTTCCATGTTCATATCAACTTTATCAGGAACTTCTAGAAATTAACAATCAGGAAAAACCCGAAAAAGAGGATGACAAAACTGGGAAAGAAAAAGATAAAAAATAATTTGAAATTTTTTAGTCTAAGAAACATAAGTATTTGCTTACAAAGTCAAAGCTAAACACATATATATTAGACTATAATTGTTCAACAAAAATCTACCGATAATCTTATTAGAAGAAATTTTACGGAAAAAATTTCTTAATAAAATTTACTTCATTGTAAATAAACTCAAGGATGGGGGATTTACTATGAAAATCAGCGAATCTAATATCGCTATGGTTAGTCTGCATGAAAAAGAGATAACTTACTCCAAAAGCGAGTTGCTCCAGGAATGGCGTAACGGAAATGCCGAGCCGGGAGTTAATCCTTCTGCTAACAACCTTCCAGCATTTATCCAGGATCAATTGGAACTCTCTGCCGAAGCTAAAAAGGCTCTCGGAGAAAAAAACTGTCAAAATGTCAATGATATCGCCACCGAGAAAGATCTTTATTGGATTTCGGATGAAGATCAACGCAAAATAGATTTATTGGAAGAGTTATTAAGCTTTTTATTGGGGCGTAAAGTTAAAATCCACCTTCCCAAAATGAAGCTGGAACAACCTAATATCGATAATATCAATATCAAGTCTAAAAACCCACCGGCTCCTCAAGGTTGGGGTTTTATATTTGAACGTCATGAATCTTATCGTGAAACCGAGAGGTTAACTTTTGCCGCTCAAGGTGTCATTAAAACCTCTGACGGAAAAGAAATAAATTTTCAAACCCAATTATCAATGAGCCGAGAGTTTGCCGCGGCCAATAGTATTTCTATTAAGGGCGGAGATGCACTGATTGACCCGCTGGTTATTAATTTTAACGGCACTGCCGGAGACTTAACCGATGTAAAGTATAGTTTTGATTTGGATAGCGACGGAACGGAGGAGCAGATCTCTTTTCTCAAAGAAGGCAGCGGATTTTTGGCTTTGGATTTAAATAACGATGGTACCGTTAATAATGGTTCCGAGTTATTCGGTCCGTCTTCCGGTAATGGTTTTGAAGAATTAGCCCAATATGACACCGATCAAAACGGTTGGATTGATGAAAGTGATGCCGTATTCGACAAATTGCGGATTTGGACCAAAGATTCCAATGGGAAAGATGTTTTATTTGCTTTAGGTCAAAAGGGTATCGGAGCCATATTCCTTGGAAATATTTCAGCCGGCTTTAGTTTGAACAACAACGAAAATCAAACTTTGGGCCAAGCACAAAAAGCAGGGATTTTTGTAAAAGAAGACGGTACGGTTGGTACTGTCCAACAGATAGATTTGACTGTCTAAGATAAACCCTGGGATAGGCACTAGGAAATTAATTATCTTACCCAACACGAAACACACGAAAAGCCGAAAAAAGATAAAAACCCTAATTAATTTCGTATATTTCGTGACTTTCATGGTAAAATTATGGTTTTATGTTCTTAAAATTAATCTTATGATAACAGCCAGTGGAAAATGGCTGTTTTTATTTAGTTTTCCAATTCACTTCTACCATCTTCCAGTCCTTCCAAAGACACTTTTGGTTTACCTTTTACCAATCCAGCAGAAGCAATAAATTTCAAAGCTTCCTCGGTTGAAGCTTCAACCGGCTGGACCATATTCTCCGGTACCAGAATTAAAGTCCCGGCCCATTGCATGGATTGCATGATAAAAACTGAAACGTACCCTTCAGGGATAAAAACCTGATCATCATCATTAGTTAAAAAACCTAATAGTTTCATATTATTAGGCAAATTAATCATTACTAAACGGGCAAAACCCTTTTTATTGCCGGATATGGACTTAATTGTATCTTTTATTACACCATAAATACTTCCTATTAATGGTATTCTTACAAACACTCTCTCTAACTGACTGAATAGTTTATTGGTTAACCAATATGAGGTCAACAAACCAACTAAAAAGATAAAGGTCAAGGTGACCAATAGACCTAGACCAGGGAAGTAAAAACCTGCCTTTTGCAGCATCCCTTTAAATAAACCATCTGTAAACCTGTATAATACAAACATTATATATATCGTTAACACCACCGGAGTCAGCGCTATTATTCCTTTAAAAAACACCCCTAAAATTTTCTTCATTTTCGGTTCCTCCATTCAAAATGATTGATTTTTTATAGTACTTTCCCACTTCAATTCTAAAAAGCAGAATTTAACTATATCAACTTCTAAAAAAATTATTAAAACATTCGATGTTTTCAAAAGTTAATATAATTGATATGACTTTACTGCGAGACATTTTTGTAGTGTGAAAGTTGAATTATTAGTAAAAAATTTCTCTGAAATGAAACTATTTCCTGCTTTTTCCTAACATTTTTGGATAATTATAAGGCTGGAGAATAAGATTGAATTAAAGTATAAATTCCTTATTTTTAATCGGGGTGTTCAACTTGAGCAAAATAACAATCCCATTCATGGTTAAATTTATTATTCTTTACATTGCTTCCGCTTTAAGCATTGGCTTAATAAACCATAATTCAATTGCCTGGATTACCATTATCGCTTTTATTACGGCTTTACTTAACCTTTTAATAGGAGATTTATTGGTTTTATATACTCTGGGAAATGGAATGGCTTCAATAATTGACGGATTATTAGCCGGTCTCTCAGCTCACACTTTGGATAGGTTATTTCATGGACTGCGGGTTAACGCCTGGGGAATGGCTGCTTTGGTATTGCTAACAATTATCGGCGAATATTTTTATCATTTGTATTTAATTCACTCCAAAAAATTACTACAGTAAATTAATCAGGAGTCAGGAGCCAGGAGCCAGGAGCCAGGAGCCAGGAGCCAGGAGCATATAAACAGATATTATAATGCTTACTTCTGACCTTAGTAATTGTCAATTGTCAATTCTCAATTACCAACGCCGCTCTTGCCGGACTGCCATTCCCACCTTTCAATTTTAACGGCATTACGATTAAATAATACTCACCAGGTTCAATTTCCTGTAAATTTAGGCCTTCTATAATTACTATATTCTGACCTAACAGGGCGTAA
This sequence comes from Bacillota bacterium, assembly GCA_023435225.1. Lineage (GTDB taxonomy): Bacteria > Bacillota > UBA4882 > UBA8346 > UBA8346 > UBA8346. Next base: position 68,505 of record JAEYRX010000032.1, on the reverse strand, counting down.
TGAGCTCCAAAGTCTTTACTATTATATTTATCAATTGATAAGTAGTCAAATCCGAGAGTTCGAATTCCAATTTGAGCCAGATAACGAGCTGCCTCGGGAGATAAATAAGTAAAATCAGTTGCAAAATCCCGATACTGTAATAAACTGGAATTTATGGTTTTCAGGAGTATCCGATCGTTCTTTTCAATATTAAACTCCTTTAAATCTTCAACTTCGATGACAGCTTTATTTTCAATCTCAAATACTTTTACCGGACCAATAAGATATTCCAAAGGGATCTCTTCAATTGTCATTCCGTCCTTATAAAAATGTTTGGGTGAGTCTATATGGGTTCCGGTATGAACTCCCATAGAGACCGCCGAAAGATTAACGATATCACCGCGATCAATATTTAATATATCGGTAATTTGTAACGCCGGATCGCCCGGATAGACCGGAATATCCGGTGATAAAGTCATACTAATGTCAATAAACTTCTTCCCCATATTAACTCCAAGCATAATTAATATATCATTTTAGTTGAAAAAACTTTTTAAAGACATATAAAAATTTGAAACAATGATTAAACTTTCACCACTGTTGCCTAATTCCTATTGCCTTTTTCTATCCCCAATTTCTCCAGGTGTTTTCCGAGATTCTTTTTCAAAAAAGTTGCATATAATGATTCATTCTTTTGTAAGATCTCATAAATCCGGTTCCTGAAGATATACCGGCCGAGTTCATCTTTTAATTGCATAATAAGACCAAAAGCGGCATGAATAAGTTGTCTAGTATCATTTTGATTCATTAAATCTTTCAAGCCTTCATCCGATAATTTGAAAATATCAGGAACTTTATCCGGTTCTAAAGAAATTGGATAAAATTTCTTGACCTCCTCCAGATTCTTAAGGACGAACAAATGAATTTGGCGGTAGAGGGCGGGTTCTTTTTCAATGATTACCCGAATAGCTTCCAACCAATGAGTCCCGGCTGTTTTGAAGTGGAAGCGCTTGCTTTCCCGGCTGATTACCGTATATAAGGAAAACTTATCGCTGCCGTAATGCAAACTAAGCTTATACCCAAAATATCTGGCTATTTGCTCATGTTCGTAATATTCTTTTTCAAATTGTTTGATATCTCCGATATAATCAATTCCTCTTTGCAGTTCACCGGAGAAACGAGGCGCCAAGCTAATTACTTTAACTCCCGCTTCCATCAACTGCTGAGCTATAAAAAAATGGGCTATTGGGTCTGTAGGAGCTTGTATTTCATCGAGGGAAATTTCCAAATCTATTTGGCCAACCGGTTTTATCAATTCATCATAAACCTGGATAATAAAATTAATCGCTTTTTGATAAGTAGCGGTAAAATAGCGTAATAATCCGGGCGTATAATACATTGACAAGCTTCCGATTGCAATGTTTTTTCCGGAAAATCTGGCTTCCAAAGATCGTCGTAAACTTTGGTCAAAATTAGAATATATTTCTTGAATCGTTTCAATACTTTTACTTTGCAAATTGCTGATACAATCGGAACAATCCAGCGTAACCTTAGTATAGCCTATATCTATAATCGTTTTAATATCTTTAATTGTTTTCAAGTGGTCGCCGTCAGCGCCGAACCCGTCTTGAAAGTCGGTTTGAAACACTGCCCATACTGCATCAGCTAAGATTTCATGATAATTCCTGCCGGTTATATTTAATTCCCGAATCGATTGCTGTGCTAAAAACGGGCTAACATTCAAGCCTTTTAAAAGACTTAAGAGACCGGGAGTTGCCAAACCAAGACGGTCCCCAAGACCAACCGTAATATCTCTATTAGATAGAGAAACGGGGTTGGTAAAAGGAAAATACCTGCGGATAACCCGGCTGTTGGCAACCGTCAGTGGGCAATATTTAAGACTTACATTCTTCTCTTCACGGATATCGCCGGAAATTTCCTGGAAGATGTCCGAATCTGCTCCGGTTACCACTAAGTTTTTCCCGAAGTTTGATTTAATTAAAAATACATAGGAACCATTTACCTCATGAATAGAATCCGGGTAAATCAATGTTAACTCCGGTTTCAGCTTTACCTGGTTTATAATTTCCGTAAGATTATTTGTTTGGTAAATAATATTTATAAAAGCAGCTAAATCTCCCATTCCAGCTCCTTCCTATTATTGTTCATTCTGTTGTAAATTGTTTTTTAAAGCCCATAAACCCAAAGCCGGGTTGCTTATAAAGAAAACTTCTTCACCATCGTTAAAGTATTGAAGCCGTTTTCCAATAGTTCCGGATTATATTATTGAATTGCTTTATTATCAGGCAGATATTTATAGTTCACTTTCTCAATTTCCGTTTGGTTTACAAAATTATTTTATTACTTTTCCTCTAAAACTTCAAACGGTAATTAATGTAGCAAAAAAAAGAGCCCAAAGGCTCTTTATAATTCATTTAATTCCGAATCCGGAATATCAAAGTTTCCATAAACATTTTGGACATCATCATTATCTTCCAAAGCATCAATTAACTTCATTAGTTGAGGAACTTGCTCCCCGGTAACTTCCACCGTATTTTGGGGGATCATGGTTAACTCAACCGATTTTAAAGTTATAGTTTGAGAATCAAGATACTTACGTACTTCCTCAAGATTAGCCGGATCGGTGTAAATTTCAAAAGCATCATCGGAAGCTTTTAAATCTTCCGCTCCGGCCTCCAATGCTTTTTCAAACAGCTCTTCTTCCGTTAAATTGCAATCTTCAGCATTAATAGTAATTAAACCTTTAGGGGTAAATATCCAGGAGACACAACCAGCTTCACCTAGGTTACCGTTATTCCGGGAAAAAATATACCGCATATCGCTGGCGGTACGATTTCGATTATCAGTTAACCCCTGCACCAGGATTGCCACACCACCAGGTCCATACCCTTCGTAATATACCTCATCATATTGATTTACTTCACCGGTTTCTCCGGCTCCGCGTTTAATAGCCCGCTGGATATTATCATTAGGCATATTCACACTTTTAGCTTTTAAAACCGCTAATCTTAATTTAAAATTATGTTCGGGATCACCACCACCTGATTTAGCGGCCACAATGATTTCCCGTGTAATTTTAGTAAAAGCGCCGGCCCTTTTCGAATCAATTGCTTCTTTTTTACGTCGTATCGTCGCCCATTTGGAATGTCCAGACACAATCAACACCTCCTTCCATGGCTTCTATATAGAATGAAGTAAATTTCTTATATAAAATTTGCATTCTTTAAGCCGAATGCAGATGGCAACAAATTGATATTTACTTCATTCTATTACAGCTGTAATAAGTTGAATTAAATTCATTACTCAAATCATCACGGCCAGCTTTAGGGACGTGATGTATAAAAGAAATTTAATTCAATTTATATACGTTGTATTCCTGTTACAACGATAAACACCATTAAAAGTATACCTAAAAGATATTGATAAATCAAGTCTCTCTTCTTTAGGTGTTGAAATTTGAAAACTTTTTAAACACTGAGGCATAGAGAATTGTATTTTAAACAGAGAACACGGAGAAAATAATAAATCAATATTTGTACAAAATCCTCTGTAATCTCTGTGTACTCTGTGGTTAAATTAAGAATCCATATTACTGTCTCCCTTTAAACGGTGAATTGGCAACTTGGTCCTTCATTATCCCATAAAGACGGAATAATAACACAGCAATCAGTAAAAAAGATAAAAAAGAAGCTATCGGGTTTCTTAGAAATAATAAGAAATCGTAAAAGCCATGGCTACTCCAGGCTAATAAAAACCCACCTAATAGTATTGAAAATTTTTCCCGGGCTTGAAACTTATATTTGGCAATAAAGTAACCCATCCAGCCGGTAAAAGAGGCATGGGCCAAAGTAGTGATTACAGCTCTTAGGGCTGCTACCCCGAACCCAAAAGCACTAGCCCAAAGAAGGTTCTCCAAAGAGGCGAACCCCAAACCCAACGTAACACCATAGATTATCCCATCTACCGGTTCATCCAATTCCTGGTTCTTTCCCACCAGCCACCATAAAAATCCGGTTTTTAAACCTTCCTCAACCAAAGCTATTACCAAAAAGGCCATTATTAAAAACGAAGGCCAATTAGCAGTACGGACTGCATCTAATATTTGTCCGCGCCAGATTTGCTCCAATAATCCGGCCGGCAATACCAACAATATTCCGGCTACAAACACTTTAAATACCATTTTTCCGGGTTCCGGTTCGTAACGATCTTGCCGGTAAAAATACCATAACCATAATAATCCGGGCCCAATAGAAGCAATTAATAACAATAACAAACGAAGCATAACCCACCTCCAACTGTTTCATGAATATATTATTAAGTTCGGAGATGTTTTTCATACCAATCACTATTACTAGAAAAAATCGGCCCCTAAAAAACAAGGCCGAGACTCAATTTTATTCTTTTCGATAACTGAAATTACAACCCAACAAACTTTTAAACTATTGAATCTCTGAACTGACCAATAACTAATAACTAATAAAGAACTATTGTACTAATCAATCTGGTCTTTTTCCCGAATCTCCACCCGACGAATTTTACCGCTGATAGTTTTTGGTAGTTCAGTGACAAATTCGATAATACGGGGATATTTATATGGAGCAGTTACAGTTTTAACATGCTCCTGCAATTCCACTTTCAATTCTTCACTAGCAGCATAATTTTTAGTTAAAACTATAGTGGCTTTGACAACTTGTCCGCGCATTGGGTCCGGAACAGCAGTAATAGCACATTCCAAAACCGCCGGATGTTCTAATAAAGCACTCTCAACCTCAAACGGTCCAATCCGGTATCCTGAACTCTTAATCACATCGTCGGTCCGTCCTACGAACCAGCAAAAACCTTCTTCATCCTTCCAGGCAGTGTCACCGGTATGATAAATGTCATCATGCCAAACCTTGTTAGTCAATTCCAGATCCCGGTAATAACCGTCGAACATCCCCGCCGGAGTACGTTTATCAGTCCTAACAACCAATTCACCGATTTCCCCTACCTCGCAAGAACGACCGTTTTCATCAATAATATCAATATCGTAACCCGGAGACGGTTTTCCCATTGAACCGGGATGCGGCTCCATCCAAGGATAAGTAGCCATAGTAACGGTTAGTTCAGTCTGGCCGTATCCTTCCATTAGTTTAAGCCCGGTTGCCTCTAAAAATTGATTATATACTTCGGGATTCAGAGGTTCACCGGCGACTACCGCGTATTCCAGTTTGGAAAGATTATACTGTTTGAGGTCTTCCCTGATTAAATAGCGGTAAATAGTTGGTGGGGCGCAAAAAGTAGCAATACTATATTTCGAAATTATATTTAACATATCCTTAGGAGTAAATTTATCATGATCGTAAACAAATACTACTGCACCAGCGATCCATTGTCCATATATCTTACCCCAAACTGATTTGGCCCAACCGGTATCGGAAACAGTAAGATGGAGCTTATTTTCGCGAACGCATTGCCAGTATTTGGCGGTTAAAATATGTCCCAGCGGATAAGTAAAATTATGTTGAACCATCTTTGGATAACCGGTAGTACCGGAGGTAAAGTATAATAGCATAATATCTTTATTCCGGGGCATTTCCGCTCCGATAGGCTTGATAAAGTTAGAGTCAGCTTTGGTTAACTCCTGATCAAAATTAATCCAACCTTCACGAACACCACCGACAAGCGCTTTGGCAACCAAAGTTGGAGACTCATTAGCGGCATCATCAATATGTTCCAGAACTTCCTCACCGGCAACCGCCACAACCATTTTGACACTGGCTGCATTATTCCGGTAGACAATATCTTTCTTTTTAAGTAAATGAGTAGCCGGGATACAGATAGCGCCGATTTTGTGCAAAGCTAAAATACAAAACCACCATTCATAACGGCGTTTTAAAATCAACATTACCGGGTCGCCTTTCTTAATACCGACCGAGCGAAAAAAATTAGCGGCTTTATCACTATAAAACTTCATATCTTTAAAGGTAAACTTGGCTTCATCACCTTTATCATTGCACCAAATCATTGCTACTTTCTCAGGTTCTTTAGCAGCCCATTCGTCAACAATATCGTAAGAAAAATTAAAATTTTCCGGTATATTAATTCTAAAATTCTGTTGAAAATCTTCATATGAATCAAAATCGACTTTTGTCAAGTATTTTTCTATCATTTTTTATACCTCTCTCCGCAAATTTAAACAAGATTTATCTAAACTTGTTAACGCTTTCATATATTAAAGTATTGTATTTTTTGCTCACGCCTCGTGCCCCTAGAACACTATCGCTAAAAAACTCGCCTGTTTACCGTTTATAGCTTTCATACCATGTCCAACATTGGAGTCGAAGTATAAGGAATCCCCTTCATTGAGGATAATTTCATTCTTTCCAATTACCACTTTTAAGGTCCCTTCTAAGACGTAATTAAATTCTTGGCCCGGATGGTTGTTAAAATGAACCGGGGTTTCGGCAGGTTCTGGTGCTACTGTTACCAAAAAAGGCTCTGCCTTTTTATGGATGAAATTATAGGCTAGACTTTGATATTTATAATCTTGACGGCGTTCAACCGAAACACCACTATCTTTCCTGGTCACTTCAAATGTATGTAGCCGTGGGGCATCTCCAGTTATTAAAGTTGACAATTCAATTTTATAACGCTTGGCTAATTTAATTAATATCCCGACCGGAATATCAACCGTCCCACTTTCATAACCTTCATAAACTTGAGCGGAAATATCAAGCCCTTTGGCTACTTCATCAATGGATAATTTTAAAATATTACGCATTTCTTTAATCCGTTCAGCAACCAATTTAATCTGTTCTTCCATCTTAACGCCCCTTTTCTTATTTCGCATTTTTAACCGTTTACTCTTGGTTTCTTAAAAATAGTATTGTACTACATATTCAAAATCCTATTTCTAATTTCCTGTTTATTTGTTAACCATCGAGTATAAATTTTACACCTAAATCAAAACCTTATCCGGTATTTAGGCGGGACTGAAATATGGTATATAATATATAAATTGATATTATTATAGTATTAGCATAGTTATTAATATAAATTATAGACAGCTAAGACAATTATGTAATATACTTAAAATAAGCTTTCTAAAAAAGGTGTTTTAGATGACAATGCGGCATATTTATAAACCAATTGAAAAAATTGCTGAAACCTCTGGTATTGAATTTTTAGTTTACTTTAGCAGTTTTAAAACTGAATATTTAGGTTGTAGCTAAATATAGAAATTATTTAGCTAACTTAATTAGGGAAGCGCTGATTAATCCGATTTTGTGCGAGCAAATATGCGGCATTAGGCATTTTGCGAAGCGCAAAATCGTCACTCATTCAATTAATCAGCGCTTCCTTAGGGTTATCAAAATTAGTCCGATAACTAAAATTATAATTAATAATTAATTGTTAAATCTTGTTCAATCTTTTTTCAGCAGCAGATAAGCCTGGTAATATGTATATAAAGCATAAATGGAAACCAAGATTGCGACCCCAATCATTAATGTTCCTAAGAATTGATTCCAAAAAAAACCTACAAATCCGATGAAAAAGATAACAGTAGAGGATTTTCCCCACCAATTAGCCGGGATTAATTGATTAACCTTCTTTAGCAGAAAAACTCCGGCTAGAACCTGCATAGTCTCTTTTACAAAATAGACCACCAGCATCCAAGCAGGTAATCCCCACCAGCTTAAACCCAGCAAAGTTGAGAATATAACTAATTTATCAGCCAACGGATCCAAAGCTTTTCCTAACTCACTAACCTCATTCCTGGCTCTAGCCACCCAACCGTCCAATACATCAGTAGCACCGGATAAAAATAACAGACTTAAGGTCCAAATCATTCCTTCAGTAGATTTAGTGGTCAATTGCCAGAATATCAACGGTGCTAAAATAAAACGAATCGAAGTTATCCAACAGGCTAAATTCAAATTTTACACCTCGAGTAATTTTTTTAAGGATGCCGCGACTTTTTCGACCGGATAAGCATAGTCTTCTATTTTTCCAGCTAAGTACATATCATAAGCGCCTAAGAGGCATTTTTGCCGTACTACCGTAATCGTAAGCTTAAACACCTTTTGTTAAAGTCGGACAAACGGTAGGTTCAATCGCGATAATTTTAACATCCTTCCAATCTATTTTATCATGAACAAAGGGGAATGTTAACCCGGCAAAATTACTGCCGCCTCCACAACCAGCAATAATTACATCAGGATAATCATTTACTTTTTCCAGTTGAGCTTGGCTTTCTGCCCAATTATTGTTTGATGACAAACATCGATAGCATTTTCCAGTAGCAATTGTGAATATAAAACTAAAATATTCTAATTATCCTATAATATTTCCTGCAAAAAAATACAAAAATTCCGTTAATCAAGTCGATTTTTCGACTAAAATGAGGCCCGATTTTTGCTTATAAAAAAATCAGAAGACAGAATAAATGAAAGTGATTATAATGATATAATCGCTTACACTTCCGACTTCTGTCTCCTTTGTTTTAAACCGTGTCCTTACTTAGTCTAAGGAAGCGCTGATTAATCCGATTTTGTGCGAGCAAATATGCGGCATTAGGCATTTTGCTAAGCACAAAATCGTCACTTGATTTAATCAGCGCTTCCCTAAATAAAAGGTTTTACTTGAGCTTTAGAAGCTTGATCAGTGCAAAGAGGACATCCTTTACATATACTAACCCTATCTTGAAAAACGTTAATAATTGTCTCGACAATTTCAATCCGGGTACGGACATGTAAAATCAAGATTCTAGGGGATATTGTAATCAAAGCGCTTAACAGCAAATCTTCATAGTCAATATCTTGGTTAAATTCCGCCAATACACCTTGCAGCTGTTGTTGGTCGATTGGTTGCTTTTCTTCATCTAAAAGGAAAAAATTCTGTTTATCTTTTATCAGGACATGAACTTCATCAATCCTGGGTTCCTGAACTTCCACAAAATACTGTAGCAACCGGATGAATTCATGGTATTCCTGTTCTACCAGATAATTATCGATAGAAATATCTACTGAACGCTCTAGTTCGGAAAAATAATCCTTAAGACGAAATCGTAAAAAACCTTCTAAAAATAAACTTTGATTGTTATCAAGGTATTGACTGACTTCGGAAAGAATTTGATTATGGCGGTGTAAGGTTAATCCAATATCACCATTCTCATGAAGATTATTTAGAAAATTATAGGCATTTTGTAAAATTATTTTCAACTCAGCGGGAGACAAAAAACGGTATTTATTTTTAGCAATCCGGTTTATGTATTCTTTAGTAATTGGGTTCATCAATAAATCAGTGATTATATTGGCCAAATAGTACTTAAATATTTTTTCATGAGCTGTTTGTATTCCCGAATCTTCTTCATCTACGGTACAATCCAAAAAGTAAAACTTATCGGTTTCCTTTTCTGCAAATCGAACGTTAACACCTTCCCGGTTTAAAAAGTGAATCTCTTTAATAAGGCTGTTTTTCACTTCTTTGGCTAAGTTGAGGGTACTGATTGTGATTTCCGACATCTCGACACCCCTCCGTTCTTAGCACTATTATATGTGAGCGCTTTTGTTAGTATACTGTAGAACAAAGGAACAAACTCTGCATCTTTCCAGAATAACAGGCAAGAAAAAAATTATAAAAATTTCTGATTTAAGAATGCGATTTAAGATGATTTCGGATTGCCGATTTTAAAACAACAAGAATTTTACCCAAGTTTAAAATTCCCTGGAATATCTTTGATTTTAAAATCCGAAATTGGAAATTCGCAATCCGAAATTGAGCAGTCCAAAATAGCGATAATTCAAAATAAAAAGACAAGCCTTATTAATTGCTTGTCTTTAACTTATTAGAATTAATGGTGGGGAAGGTTGGGATCGAACCAATGACCTCTACGATGTCAACGTAGCGCTCTAACCAACTGAGCTACTCCCCCATCAGCGAAAATTATTGTACCATTAATAGTCCTTTTTTGTCAAGTGTGATAGTAATACAAAAAGAAGCAAAAAATGGTTACCAATAGCTTAGGACAAAAGGTACTGCTCCGCCGCTTCTCCTTCTTCCAGAGCATCCAATATTTCATCAATAGCACTTTCGTTTATATTTCCATACCAAAAAGCTTCAGGGTAGACTATCATTACCGGGCCGCGGTCACATAGCTTCAAACAACCAGTATTGGTAACCAATACTTCATCCATCCCGCGGTCCATCAATTCGTTTTCCAAATATTGAATCAAATCGACTGCATTTTTATTACGGCACATCCCTTTTGGCTCTCCGTTAAATTTGGAACTGGAACATACTAAAATATGATGTTTTGGCTTTCTCATAGTAATAACCTCCTTTGTTTAGTTTAGAGTTAATAGTTTATAGTTGATAGTTTTGAAGAAACAGGCAACAGGCAACAAAGTTTATCATTTTGGTTCTTAATTTTCAATTGTTCATTGTCAATGGTCAATTAACTTCACCCGCATCCTACTCCAGTACCCGAACAGCATGAACGACTTGCTTTATAATTACGTATTTCACGGCCGCTGTATATGTTCATTAAAGCTTCATCTATTATGCCTTCGGCTTCGATTATTTTTAAACCACTATCTTTTAAAACGGATTTTGGTGATTCACCGGCTCCGCTTACTAAAACGGCTCTGCAATCCGAAAGAATCCCGGCTAGTTCCAACCAGCGTTCCTTACCTCCACCTGATTCCGGTGTTTTTCTGGTTTCAATCAATTCAAATCCGGTTTTGGTCCGGCCATAAATCAGTAATTGGGAAGCCTCACCTAAATGTTGATTGATTAATAAACCTTCCAAACTGGCAACTGCTACGTAAGGCCGGTTGAGATTATCTTGATCAACGGCTTCATTCATAACGGCCGCTAATTCTTTATGTAAAGGCGCACCCAGTAAACCAGCGGCATCAGCCCGGCACCTGGTACAATGTTCCATTTGAGTCAGATATCTGCCTGCTTCATTGCGAACCAGAGATACCATTACTGTTGAAGGGGCTTCAATATTCTCAAAAGCCGTTTCCTTTACCGGATAAAGCGGAACACAATTCATAATATCGGTCCCCAATTCACCTACTTTTTTGGCCACTGCCTCAATATGCCGGTCATTAATTCCCGGAACTATTATTGAGTTGACCTTCACTGTTATACCCCGGTCTTTTAACTCCCTGACCGCCTCCAGCTGCCTTTCCAATAATAATTGAGCCGCCTCCAATCCGCGATAAACAACTTTACCATCACGTACCCAGGCATATATCCGGCTGCCAATCTCCGGATCAATTGCGTTAATGGTGATGGTAACATGACTAAGTTGAGCTCTGGCCAGTTGGCCTATATATGGTGCAATATTTAATCCGTTGGTAGCCACACATAGCAATAAATCGGGAAACAACTGCCTAACCCGAGAAATTGTTTCCATAGTCTCGTCCGGATTGGCAAAAGGATCACCAGGCCCGGCAATTCCGGCAACTTTTAAGTTGGGTTCTTTTGCCAAAGCTTTCTCCAGGTAATAAATGGCCTGAACCGGAGTAAGTACTTTCCCGGTTACACCCGGCCTACTTTCATTCATGCAGTCATATTTCCGGTTACAAAAATTGCACTGTATATTACACCTGGGCGCTACCGGTAAATGTATCCGACCATATAAATGGCGGACTTGATCGTTAAAACACGGATGGTTTAAACGGTTTTGAGTCATTGTAATCAACCTCCTACATATAACTGTATCCTACCGGAGAATTCTCTTGTTTTTCCTCAATTAAGATGTTGACGATACGGTCAAAGAGTTGTTGGGCGCCTCTATAACCAAGATGTAAAATTCGGGTCCCTCCAATTCTGTCATGTATGGGAAACCCTACACGAATTAAAGGAATATCTAATTTTCGCGCTAACGAATACCCTTTACTGTTTCCTATTAAAAAATCCGGTTTTTCTCTTTCAACCATCGAACCAATTTCCGTAAAATCAATTCCTTCGACAATCGTCATTTGCGATTTAAATGTGGGTAAAAGTCCCTTTAATTCGCTTTCCAGCTTTCCAGTTTCCGTTCCGGTAGCACAAATAACTGGGATAACTCCGGTTTCAGCTAAAAAAGCCGCCATTCCTAATACCAAATCAGGTTCGCCGTAGAGAACCGCTTTCTTGCCGAACAAATACTTATGGGCGTCCACGTATGAATCAACCAATCTGCCCCGTTCTTGCCGGTATTTTAAGGGAATTTCCTTACCGGAGATCCTGGAAAGTTTCTCCATAAAAAGATCAGTCTCTTTAATTCCTAACGGCAACCCCAGATGAAAACATTCGACCGCAAACTTCTCTTTCAAATATAGGGCTGAATTTTGATAATCGCTAATGGTCCGTCCTAGTTGAATCGCAGCTTTCGCTCGACCTGCAGCTTGTATTTTAGCAATAGGAGCTCCACCGGGAGAAATTTTGCTATATGAATCCCAGATAACACCATCCATTGTCTCCGAATAATCCGGCAATAATAATAATTCAAGTTCAAAGTCAGCAAAGATCTCTTTTATCAATCTTAAATCCGCCGTAGAAACCATTCCGGGGAAAAACGCCACCATTTTTGTTTTTGGTCCGCCGGTTGCCATTTGGGCGATTACCGCCCGGACAGTATCATGAAAACCATCAATATGGGAACCTTGATAACTTGGCGTAGAAACCGATACAATAACCGGTTTATCTTGTGAGGTATCTTCTTCTTTAAACTCATGAAGGATCATTTGCACGTCATCACCGATGGTTTCACTCAAACAAGTGGTAGCAATCCCAATTAAGCTCGGTTTATACTGGGCGGCTACATTTTTGATAGCTTTTTTCAAATTTTGACCGCCGCCAAAGATGGTACTGGTCTCACTGAAATTAGAAGAGGCAATGTCAATCGGTTCTTTAAAATGGCTTATAATATATCTCCTGATGTAGGTGGCGCAACCTTGAGAGCCATGTAATAAAGGAACAGCGCCTTCGATACCGCGGAAAACCAAAGATGCGCCTAAGGGATTACAAAGTTTACAGGCATTAATTGCGGCTGCCCGGGCAGCTTCCGGTGAGTTCATCAAAGGCACCTCCATCAGTTAATTTAGTTTCCCGGCGCGGAGCAAATTGCCAGACCGGACTCATTACCGACTCATAAACTTCTTTGGCAAAGTTAAGCATACCGATAAAACCAGCTAAGGCAATTTTCCGTTCATGGTTATGATCGCAAAAACCCATACCTAATTTATAAGCGATTGGTCGTTCCTTAACTCCGCCGATAAAAAGATCAACATCTTTTTCATCCAAGAAACTTGATAATTCCAATGGATTAGAATCATCCACGATAATAGTACCTTCATCACAAAGATCTTTTAAAGTGTTATAATCATTCTTATTCCCTGTCTGGGAGCCGACTACTTCGACTTTCATTCCTAATAACCGTAATGCTTTTACTAACGAGAAAGCTTTGAAAGCTCCACCCACATAAATGGCGGCTTTTTTTTCGGCAAGCGCTTCTCGATATTCTAAAATCTGTGGATAAATGGCATTAATCTCGTCTCGGACCAATTCTTGGGTCCGCTTCATTATTTCCGGGTCATTAAAGAAGCGGGCCACACTGTACAAAGATTCGGCCATATCCTCAATACCGAAATAAGAAACTTGGACGAAAGGTGTACCGTATTTTTCTTTTAACAATTGGGCCAGATATTTTGTTGATCCGGAACATTGGACCAGATTAAGAGCTGCGCCGTGAGCCCGTTCGTTCTCTTTAACCCTGCCGTCGCCAGTGATACCGGTAACGACTTCCACGCCCATCTTCCGGAAATATTCCTTAACAATCCAAATTTCACCGGCTAAATTAAAATCACCTAATATATTTACACTATATTTGGAGATACCTTCAGTCGAGCCTTTGCCGATTAATTGCATTAAAGCCGAACAAGCAGCCTTATATCCATCCTTTTTGGTGCCCTTAAACCCTTCTGAATGAACCGGAATTACCGGTATCCCCTTTTCAGCGCCAACTCTTTTACAAACTGCATCGACATCGTCACCGATAACTCCTACGATGCAAGTGGCGTAAACAAAAGCGGCTTCGGGATGATAACCGTCGATCAATTCGGTTAACGCTTTATAAAGCTTTGGTTCGCCCCCATGGATAACGTCCGATTCTCGTAAATCAGTTGAGAAACTGAGGCGATGCAGCTCCGGACCTGAAGAAAGTGAACCTCGGATATCCCACGTATATGCCGCGCACCCGGCGGGACCGTGAACCAGATGAATCGCATCGGCGATTGGATAAAGTACCACCCGGGAACCGCAAAAAACACAAGCTCTTTGGCTTACTGATCCGGCTACACTTTGCTTCTCGCATTCAATTTGAAATTGAGTTTCACCGTTACGAAAAACTTGATTTTTTCTTTCTTCGAGTATCTTCACCGCACTCACCTCGACTCTTTTATTTGTGTTTTTATTAAATTAAAATTACATTACTAATTCAAAACATTCTTCCTTACTATCCCGGTCTTGACGATCCATAAGAGCGTCAAGAATTTTTTCTACAAATCTTAAAGCGCCGGTATAACCGACATTCGGGAAGTAGGAATGTCCAATCCGGTCTAAAATCGGGAATCCGAAACGGATAAAGGGAATGTCTTCATCTCTGGCAATATACTTGCCGTAAGTATTGCCGATCAACAGATCCACCGGTTCGTTCTTAATCCATTGGTGTAACAAAAATACATCGGCGGCTTGTTTGAATTTCGCTTCCGGAATTTCTTTTAAGATGGCAGCCATTTTTTCTTCAAACAATTTGCCGGGAGTTCCGGTTATTACATAGACAGGACGCATATTTAGACTTACTAAAAATTCGCTTAAACCAATGAGCTGATCAGGATCTCCGAATAAAGCGACTCGTTTGCCATAGAAATAATTCTGCATATCGCTGATGGCATCCATCAAACGGCCTCGTTCCAGATTGATTGAGTCAGGAACATCTACCCCGGTCATCTTGCGTAAGGCGTCGATGAAACGATCAGTAGCCAATAATCCGTAAGGAATCTCCAATGATTCATATTTAACTTTACATTTGGCATCTAAAGCTTCTGCCGCCGCTAAAGAAGCAAACGCTCCTAAGGCAATGGCGCCAAGGCTATCACCGGTAGACTTCAATTGGTCAACTGTAACCCCGCCTCTGGGATAAAACTGATGCTTACCGGTGAGTGGAGCGTCAAGTACGTCGGAGGTATCAGGAAAAAGGATGCTCTTTATTCCCATTTCAGCTACTAAGCGTTTAATCTCCCGCATATCTGACGGCTCAACCCAACCGGGTATAATATTGACCTGTTTCTTCTTGGTCCCGGTAGATTCGGAAAAATAAGTAACCATACCCTTAACCATATTGGAGAAACCAGTCACATGCGAACCGACGAAACTTGGAGTATTGCAATGAATAACATATTTACCTTCGGGAATTTTACCCTCTTCCTTGGCTTTGGAAATTATCTGGGCAATATCGTCACCAATAACTTCGCTTAAACAAGTAGTGTGAATCGCAATGATGTCCGGGTTATAAATTGAAAAAACATTATTAATTGATTCCAGCAAATTGGCTTGGCCGCCAAAAACCGAGGCTCCCTCAGTAAATGAACTGGTGGAAGCCATAACCGGTTCTTTGTAGTGACGGGTCAAAGCGCTCCGGTGATAAGCGCAGCACCCTTGTGAACCATGACTATGCGGCAAACAATTATGAATACCAAGAGCTGCATACATAGCGCCAACCGGTTGGCATGTTTTGGCCGGATTAATGGTTAGAGCTTCACGTTCTTTTATTTTCTTCGGTGTATGACGCAATAGCATCGGTGTTACCCCCTTTATGTCAATTTTTTTCAAATGTGGCAGTCAATTCTGGATTAATCTGCCAAGGAGCTTTAATGTGTTTCCAAATTTTCGTATGAACTATCTGGTCGATATCTTTATAAAAATTGATGGCGCCCTGAAATCCGGCATAAGGTCCGCGATAGTCATAGCTGTGTAGTTGTTTACATGGAACCCCCATTTTTTGAATAACGTACTTTTCCTTAATACCGGCGCAAAATACATCGGGTTTATGGATTTCAATCAGTTTTTCCATCTCATAATGACTGATATCGTCAATCACCAAAGTACCCTGGGTCATTTCCGCCATCATTCCATCATAATCTTTGAAGCGGAAACCGTCTTTCTCCAATTTTTTCACCTCTGCTTCGGTTTTTCGTGGACGATAACGGTCAGGATCGGCTTCTACCGTAAGTTCTTCAATATTGCGACTATCCGCATCAACTTTGATGGTTGGCATAACCCGACGTCCTTCATAATCATCACGATGGGCAAATTCATATCCGGCTGCCACGGTTTTCATGCCGATCTCCGAAAATAACTCTTGATAATGATGGGCTCGCGAACCACCAACGAACAACATGGCGGTTTTCCCATTACAATTTGCTTTGATTTCGCCTTTTACTTTATTAACTTCCAGAATTTCTTCAGCAATAACCTGTTCGGCGCGGTTGATTAGCTCTTTGTCTTCAAAATATTGAGCGATTTTCCGTAAAGATTTAGCGGTGGCATTGGCTCCGATAAAGTTAACTTTAATCCAGGGAATCCCATACTTAGTTTCCATCATTTCCGCTACATAATTAATGGAACGGTGACACATTATGCAGTTTAAATCCGCTGTATGTGAATTGGCAAAATTATCATAAGATGAATCACCACTAAAAGTCGCTACCAAATCAATGCCGCATTTTTTAAAAATCCGGTCGATTTCAAAAGCGTCACCACCGATATTGTATTCACCTAACAAGTTAATCTTAAATTTGGATTTGCCAGGAGTATCATCAAGACCAATTACATGCCGAAACAATTGGTTATTGGCGATATGGTGACCGGCGGATTGGCTGACACCCTTGTAACCTTCGCAACTGAACCCAAAGATGTTAATTCCCAGCTCTTCTTTCATCTCCCGAGCCACGGCGTGTACATCGTCGCCGATTAATCCCACCGGACAGGTGGAAAAGATACCTATTGCTTTTGGTTTAAAGATTTCATAGGCTTCACGTATAGCCTGGCGTAATTTTTTCTCACCGCCAAAAACGATATTATCCTCCTGCATATCGGTGGAGAAACAATAAGTCATTAAATTATAATCATCATCGCCGTGTGGTCGGGTTTGATTCCGCCTGGTTAACCAGCTATAAAAACCGCAACCGATTGGTCCATGGGTAAGGTTTAAAATATCCCGGGTTGGTCCGAGAACCACTCCTTTACATCCTGCATAAGTACAGCCACGTTGGGTGATAATCCCGGGGATTGTACGCACATTGGCTTGGATCTCCGGCATAGTTTCAGGAGACGGGTCATTAACCACCATTTGTTTGGAACGTTTCCGCGCTACTTTAGTGGGATATTTCTTTAGCAACTCTTCACGAGTTGCTTCAAGCTCCGGCGCTATATTTTTAGACATTGAGGATACCTCCTTCTATATATGTTGAATTAAGTTTTTTGAATTCAACATATTTCATAAATTCATACAATGAAGAAAATACAATGGTTTGTTAATTCACAGCCGGCATTTGGGATGTGAAACTTGATTACAAAATTTTCTTCATTTTATATATTCAAACTTCATCCAAAACCTTATCACCGGATTCACCAGTCCGGACCCGATATGCTTCGGCGGTTGGCATCACAAATATTTTGCCGTCTCCCGGTTGCCCGGTTTGATTGACTTCGATTATTGTCTCAACAGTTTTTTGGACTAGAGCATCCGGAACTATCACCCAAAGAAGCCTTTTAGGAATTAAACGCGGACTTTTGCTTAATTGGGAAATAGCCTCTTCATAACCTTCTTTGGCTCCTTCCAACAATTTAAAGTCTACATTGCCCTTACCGCGACCCATCACCCGGCCGGTGGCGGTAAAAGACGAAATTCCGGCATCAGCCAAGGCTTTTTTAGTTTTATTCATCATGTTCATCCGAATTACAGCCATAATTTCTTTCATCAGAATCGCCTCCTTCAGACCTCTTTTACGCCGGAACTGACGGTATATACCTCTTCAACCGGTGTGACAAAGATTTTACCATCTCCGAATGACCCTTTGTCACCGGTTCGTGCACTATTCATAATAGATTCAATTACAAACTCCTTATCCTTGTCGGGAATCACCATAATTAATAAGTCTTTCGGGAGTTCATCGTAATGTATTTCACCTACTTTTAAACCACGTTGTTTTCCCCGGCCAAATACAGCCACTTTAGTTACAGCTGGAAAACCGGCATCCATTAACGCCGCCATTACTTCATCGGACTTTTCCGGACGGACAATCGCTCTAACCATTAACATTTCTTTTTGCCTCCTCGCATTTTTCCCTTACATTCCAATTTAGGTGAAGACCCCTATCTCGCTTTCCCCGTAGCGGGGGGAAAGAAAGGTCTAACCTCTGTTGCCAAAGTACATTCCTAACCCCAAGTTTCTTGTTGCCTGTTGCCTGTTGCCTGTTGCCTCTCGCCTCACGCCTAATTTGCAATTCCGAATTCAATTAACAGCTTTTCCAACTCGTCGATGGAGAGCGGTTTTGGGATTACAAACATATCATTCTCATCGATTCGTTTGGCCAAGTTTCGATATTCATTCGCTTGAGGATGGGTCGGATCAAAATCGATAACTGTTTTCCGGTTGATCTCCGCTTTTTGCACCATATTGTCCCTGGGTACAAAGTAAATCATTTGAGTACCCAAGCGTTTTGCCAATTCTTCAATCATTTGTTGTTCATTGTCGACTTTCCGGCTATTACAAATCAAACCTCCCAAGCGAACTCCACCGGCTTCAGCGTATTTACGGATTCCTTTGCAAATGTTGTTCGCAGCATACATGGCCATCATCTCACCGGAAACTACTATGTAAATCTCTTCCGCCTTTTTTTCACGAATCGGCATTGCAAAACCACCACAAACAACGTCGCCCAAAACATCAAAGAAAACATAGTCCAGCTTTTTATCTTCTTCAAAAGCGCCCAGTTGTTCCAAGAGGTTAATGGAGGTGATTATTCCCCGGCCTGCACAACCGACTCCCGGTTCCGGCCCGCCGGATTCCACACAAGAGGTATTGCTAAAACCAGTGCGCATAATCTCATTCAATTCGACTTCTTCGCCTTCATCCCGTAAAGTATCTAAAACCGACTTTTGGGCTAAGCCTCCTAATAACAAACGGGTAGAATCCGCTTTTGGGTCACAACCAACCACCATAACGTTTTTTCCCATCTCCGCCAATCCGGCGACAGTATTTTGAGTCGTAGTGGATTTACCAATACCACCTTTTCCATAAATAGCAATCTTTCGCATAATCATAGCCACCTTTCATTTCTGTTTTGTGTAATGTTTGTGTTAGTTTATGTATAAAATACTAACATAAAAAGTAAAAAAGTCAATTAACAAACTGACACAAATATTACATTTATGGTTAACATTAAGTTACGGGGTATCAAGTATGCGGTATACCGGAAACACTGGAGGTGAACAAAAAAACAAACCCAGCTTTTCACATGGGTTTGCTTAACTTAAATTATTTTTGATATGGAGCCAGGAGACAGTAATCAGGAGTCAGTATTACACCCAAAAGTTTTAGACTTCAGCATACTAAACGCTAATTTCTCCTGACTCCTGGCTTCTGACTACTGAATACTTCCCTATAAGATATGCTTATGATTATTTATATGTTTGGTACAGTATTCATACTGCGGACTGCATTCGGAACAATGCTGAAAAACCATATTGGGATCGGTCTTCTCGGTCATTCCACAAAATTCACAGACATGAACCGGTTCCTCATAATTACTCGCATCCTGAAATCTTCTCCGGTTGTTATATACTTCCCGGCGTCTTTTGGAGTATTGCAATAAATCTTTTCCGAAAAAAAGTAGATAATTGACAATTGAAGCCAAAGCTATCAGTTTCCCATGAAATGGCTGAGTGAAAACGGCATAGGCAATAAATATCCAGTTTAACCAGGCTAAATATTTAACCTTTACTGGAATAATAAAGAAAAGCAAAACTTCAAAATTCGGGAATACATAAGCAAAAGCTAAAAACAAAGAGAGGTTAAGATAAATGGCAGTGGCGCCTCCACCGGTTAAGAAAGCAACTAGAGTAGTTGCAATCATACCAACTAAATAATAGAAATTAAACTTAAAACTACCCCAGGCTTGTTCCAAGCCGTTTCCAACTAAATAGTAGAAATACAACGTGAATATTATCCATATCGGTGAGGTCATCGGTGGTATAAATATATAACTGACCAGCCGCCAAATCTCACCCTGCATTACCAAAGCCGGTTCCAAAGTTAAGCTGTTAATAATTCTGCTGGTACGCCCGAGATAAGTTAATAAGTAAACTATGGCATTTAAGATTACAATATAGTTCATTAAATTTGGTATTGCCCATCGACCGAATTTCCGTTGCATTTTATCCAACCAGTTCATTGTAAACTCTCCTATTTCCTATTTTTAGCCTCCGGCTAATTGATGGACCAATCGCCAATAATCTTCCCTTACCGGCATCACTGATAATCGCGGGAGATGTACCAGTTCCCAATCTTGGAAAGCCGGATTTGTTTTGATTGTTTTTAAACTAACCGGATATGGGAGTCGATAACGCGGTAACATATCAGCCACTATTAGTTTGGGATCACTTTCACCCGGGTCAGGGTAGGGTTTGGAAACTACCTCCGCCACTCCAATTATCGCTTTCTCTTTCCCGGTATGATAGACAAATACCAGGTCACTCGGTAGCATTTTTTTGATATTATTAAGTGCTTTAAAATTCCTGACTCCGTTCCAGCGGTCCCGGCCAAGTCTTTCAAGGTCATTGTAATTATACTCGGTTGGCTCTGTTTTAACTAACCAATATGCCAAAAGTTAACACCTCTTATTCTATTACCTTTTCATCTATATGTCCATAAAAAATCCCCTTTATTCCTTATTAAATATCCATTCAATATCCAATTTCTTTTCCCTTCTTTTCTTGGTCATCCATTCCTGCTAATGTTTATCTTACTATTAGGTTGATTCCCTTCTTTAGATGATATAGCTATATTTTTAAATAATTTTATTGAAATGAATTTGGTTGTTAACCATTGATAATCATAACTTCCAGCCATTTACCAATATTTGTTCTTTGACCGGTTACTGTTGCTTTGCTATAATGGCCTTCGCGGTTTGGAAGACTCAATTTTGACAGTTTCTTGGAAGATTTGGCCTGTTCAAAGAGTTAAATAAAATAAAATTTGAACTTAACAACAAATTTCTAAACCGAAAAAAAGATAAGCTAATTTTCAAGCAAAACAAATTAGAATGATCGGTGACCTGATTAATATGGATTAAAAAAAATACGAAAGGAGGCGGTTAGAAAGATGATCAAAAAAATGTTCATTGTCGGAGCTTCGTTTTTAATGCTGTCAATCGGAGTCAAACCGGCTAATGCCGCAGTATATAACCATGACATTAAATATGGTGAGTCGTTGTATATTATTGCAACCAATAATGGAATTACCGTTAATGAATTGAAACAGGCCAACGGTATCCAAAACGACTTGATTTATGCCGGTAACAAACTGGCAATCCCTACTGCAGTATCAAGCGCTGCGCCGGCTGTAAATAGTCGTGATATGGATTTACTGGCTAGACTGATTACAGCCGAAGCCGGGGCTGAACCGTTCGAAGGTAAAGTCGCAGTAGCATCAGTAATTTTAAACCGGATTAATGATGGTAGATTCCCGGTGACTATTACCGGTAATATCTTCAAACCGCACGAATTTGAATCAGTATCTAATGGTCTAATCTGGGATCTGCAACCTTCCGGAGATGCCTATAAAGCCGCGGAAGGCGCTCTTGAAGGATGGGACCCAACTTATGGGGCGAAATATTTTTATAACCCCGCTAAAGTAAAAGGTCCCTCCTGGATTTGGACTCGGACGGTTATCAATCGAATCGGAAATCATGTTTTTGCAATTTAAGATTAAAGCAATTAGAAAAAAGGGTTATAGGCTACAAGCTTATAAACCCTTTTTTTACATATGAAGTATTTATATCTCCATTAATCATAAATCTTTCACAATGGCATTTTTCCATACATACAATTTATTATTAAATAGTTTGGATAAAAAAGTTAGGCGAAAGGTAATAGGCGACAGGCGATAGTAAAACCCAAAACTAGACGAAATAACGGTAAATTATTAATTAACTTTAAGTTTTTCCAGATTGTCTTTATTACTTTGGCCTGACGCCTTTCGCCTCTCGCCTAAAAATAGTAGGAAGATGCCGAATGTATACCTCTAAAAGATTGGATCAGATATTTGCCTCGGCTAAGGAGATTAGCTTCAGTAACTACTCCAGAATTATCCTGATGAGTGACTGTCACCGGGGTGACGGCAGTAAAGCCGACGACTTTGCTCCCAATAAAAAAATATATCAGGAGAGCTTACTTTTCTATTACCGACGGGGCTTTACCTATATAGAGCTGGGAGATGCCGATGAACTTTGGGAAGCACATACATATACAAACATTCTCCAATCTTATCCTGATATTTTCCAAATCTTACAGCGGTTTTACCTTCATAACCGTTATTTAGCGGTCTGGGGCAATCATGATATCGTCAAAAAAGAGCTAGCATTTAGAAAGAATAATCTTTATTTTAGCAAAGATGATGATCAACCACTTTTTCCAGGAATTGAAGCCTTTGAGGGATTAATACTAAAATATAGCGGTACTCCATTTAAGATATTTCTAATCCACGGGCATCAGGGAGATCCGATTAATGATCGTTATTGGAGAGTAAGCCGGTTTTTGACTAAAAATATTTGGAGACCTTTGGAATTTTTAGGTGTTAACGATCCTATTAGTCCGGCTGTAAATCATCGTAAAAAGAATACCATTGAAAAAAGACTTATTGAATGGGTTACGACTAATAACCAAATGATGATTGCCGGTCACACTCACCGGCCGGTTTTTCCCAGTCCCGGAGAAGCTCCTTATTTTAATGACGGTAGTTGCGTCCACCCCGATGGGATTACCGGTATGGAATTAGTTGGTGGAACAATTGCTTTGGTTAAATGGGAACGAAGACTAAATAAAAGTGGCGATATAAATATTGTCAGAAACGTTTTAGCCGGTCCCAGACCACTTTGGTCCATCTTTATCGATAAATCAGCATAAAACTACATATTAGTCAAAAGTCGAAAGTCAAAAGTCAAAAGCATAAACCTCCTGACTTCTGACTCCTGAATTCTGTATTCTGGACTTCAGACTCGTTTATAGTTCTTCCGTCACCGGTAATTCAACTATATCCTGTCTGCCTTTAAATCTTGAGGGTTGATATCTTTGCATAAATTTAAAATGAGAACAAGAAAAAAGCAATAAAGCAGCCCAGATAGTCCCAAATCCAATTAAATGAACCGGTGAAAAAGTTTCATGATATAAGAAAACACCTAAAAACAGAATCATAGTTGGAGTCAGGTATTGAATAAATCCGACTACCGATAGTGGTACCCGTTGAGTAGCCCTGGTAAACCATATAAGTGGAACTGCCGTTACTATTCCGGCGCCGGCTAACATTAAGGTTATCCAAAGCGGAGAATTTCCGAAAGCTCCGAATCCATGAAATTGGAGCCATAATAAATATCCGGCTGCTAAAGGAGTCATTACGGCTGTTTCTAAGGTTAGTCCGATTATCGATTCAATATTAGCCATTTTCTTTACCAGACCGTAAGAACCGAAAGATAAAGCCAGAGAAAGGGCGATCCAGGGAATCTTACCGTATTGAACCCCAAAGATGAGCACTCCGCCGGCAGCCATTAATAATGAAATCCATTGCCAAAAATTCAGGCGTTCTTTTAAAACCAGCATTCCTAAACAAACACTAAGCAATGGGTTGATATAATAACCCAAACTGGCATCTACAATATGACCGGCATTCACAGCCCAGATATATAGTCCCCAGTTTAAACTGACCAGTAGGGAACTTAAAATAACCGCCAGACGCTTCCGTGGTTTAATTAAGACTGCTTTCAATTCATTCCATTGATTATAATAAAAAGTTAAAATGACCATAAAAACAAAGGACCAAAAGACCCGATGGGCTAAGATCTCTATAGCCGGGACTACTTTTAGCGGTTTCCAGTAAAGCGGAAAAACTCCCCAGGTTAAAAAAGCAATGATAGCGTACCAAACCCCGGAAACTTTATATTGACTATCTCCAATCTCTTCTTGTTGTTTCATAATTGAGCTCCCTAATATTATATTTCTTTAAAAGTTAATGATTTCTAATTAAAATCCTTCATAAAATCCTCATTCACCTAAATTTAATATTTTATTTTAATTGACATTGACAAAATAAATTGTAATTAATAATATTAAAGCAAATACTTTGTGTCTTATGCCTATAGAAAATGCTATCGAGGCTTGTCAGATAGGATGAAGTAAATTTTCACCCCCAGTATTTGCATTTCTAAAGCCAAATGTAAATGTATCGAAAAAGAATTTACTTCAGTCTATTACAGCTGATATAAGTTAGTTTAAATTCATTAATTTAACAATACATTCGGCGTTAAGAATGTGTTGATATGGTAGATATTTAAATTAACTTATATACCCAGCCATATTTCCTAACTTTCAGGTGCACATCAGAAGCTGGCATGGACGACTCTATGACCAATTAATCATGCATATCCGATGAAAGGATGAATTTAATGCCCAGAAAATCTTATACCGCTCCGGGAGCCGTAACAGTTGGTCCATACTCACAAGCAGTTGATTCAGGTGATTTAATTTTCTTCTCCGGTCAAACTCCTTTAGATCCAAATACTGGAAAGTTGGTCGAAAGTGATGTCAAGGTTCAGACAGAGCAATGTTTCAAAAATCTATTTAATGTTTTGAAAGCCACCGGATTAACTCCGGATAATGTGATAAAAGTAAATGTATATCTTACCGATATGAAAGATTTTCCGGCAATGAATGAAGTATATTCCAAACAGTTTGCCGAACCTTATCCGGCCCGGACAACTATAGGTGTAGCCGCTTTACCGCTTGGGGCTAGGATTGAAATTGAAATGATTGCGAAGCAAGACCGGTAATAGGTATATAAAATCCAACTCACCCGAACCCTCTCTTGAAAGTCTTGAAAGAGAGGGGCCTAGTGTTGATTTAAACTGATTTAAACTGTCATCTATCAGCTGTCAACTATCAACTGTATTAAAAGCGGAGGTTTTCATGTCTAGTGTCGAAAACTCCAAAATTGAACAAGTTACTTTAGCTTTATCTTTTTTAGCTTATGAGGAATCAGCAGAAGCGATTGAGGCTAATTTGAAGTCTTTGGAGCCGGTCATCGGACGGTATTCTATTGTTTGGGGTCCGGCTTTTCATTATAGTTTGTTGAAGAAAACCGATGGCATGACCTATATTGTCCAAGATTTAAACCACCCGAATGAATATTTTGTATCCATCCGTGGTACCACTCCTCTCACCATATCCGAATGGCTTTTTCAGGATTTCTGGGTTGGCTCGTTAATAAGTTGGAAAACCGTTCCATATGAAAAACTGCTGCCGCCGCCCCCACCATCTCCGGATACACCGGCTGTCTCTTTTGGAATCAACAACGCCATGAATATCCTGCTTAAACAAATAAATGATCAGGAAATTGATATCTGTTCTTTTTTACAAAAACAAGCCGAAGATTCAAAGCAACCGATTACTATCTATATCACCGGCCATAGCTTAGGGGGAGTTTTATCTCCCACTTTTGCCCTATATCTGTGTGAACATTGGCCGGATAATATTTGTAAACCACATATTTCCATCTATGGCTATGCCGGCCCTACCGCCGGTAATCAACCGTTCGCCAACTATTCGAATCAAATTATCGGTAATAATTGTCAAGTTTTTGAGAATAAACTGGATGTTATACCTCACGCCTGGAATGTTAACAACATGAAAGAAATTCCAAACTTGTACCAATCACTTGAAATGCCGGCCTATTTATTAAGAATCCTCAATAAAATTGCCATTCCAGCCGTTGAAGATAAAGGTTATTCTCAAATCGGCGCCAAACAGCCGGAAATCCCTTCAAAAGTAGTGGAGTTTTGGTTTTCAAACGAATATTTAATCCAAATGATTTATCAGCATGTTATCCCGTACCTGGCTGAATTTATCCGGTTATCTCCACTGACGGATAGGGATCGTTTAATCAATCTCATGGAATCCTGGGAATACGTTAAAACCTTCAAAAGCTTGAAGCCTTTATCTAATGCCCAAGGGAGAGACTTGGGGTATTATTTGGAATTGCTGGGTAATGCTTAAGAGATAGTAATAAGGGACAGGAGTCAGGAACTTTCACTCCTGGTTCCTGACTCCTAAACTACTGACTACTTGTTTTCACTCATGCCTTAACGCCTCAATACTTTCATTTTTTGACTTGTTCCACTAAGTAACGCCAATATCTAACCGGCATTCGCTGGTTACGTACTTTTTTATTTTCTCTTTCAGTAATTGCAGCTTGTTGATAGTATTGATTCCAAATGTTTTGATAATTAAGTTCTTCAGGATCTAAAACCGGAGATTCCCTGCCCGCTCCATCAGAAGTACTTATATTAGCTGCCTCCGGGGTTATTTCCATTAACGGTATAAAAGTACATTGACTGCCGTCATAGTAGATGCCGGTATCTCTTTTCCGATCATGTATCAGCCATTGTTGATCGGCAAATCTGGCCGTAAAATGAGGGGCTAAAAATTGAACAATATTATAATCCGGTTCAATAGCGGCAAAATAAATTCCGTTTTTTAATTTACGGAAACGGACAAAACCATAAAACCGGAGTATTTCATGGCTAACCTGTTCACTTATTCGTTGTATTTGAAAAACCGTGGTATCGGAAACTTTATTGGAAGCTCGATTGCCGTTTTCCAACAATAACCGGATATAGTTTAAAATAAGCATTTCAATACCGCGTTTTTCCGAAAGAAAACAATAACAAATGTCGGTTATTGTAATCTTAGTAATTTTTTTTGATAACAGTTGGAAAAACTCTTCCGCTAAAGCCGGGTCGGTATTTATTTCGATAAATTCAGTAAATAAATCCGGTTGAATATCCCGGGCGCTTGATATATTGGTTATTTCTTTGTAATTCTTTAAAGCTCCGGCAATAACGGTAAGCAAACCTTCAAAGGTTCCGTCATAGAGGTAATGGATCATAATGATGCTCCTATAATTCCTGAAACAACGTTAATTGCTCCATTTCTAACGGTTTTGGTTTCTCTAAATAGTCTACTAAAAGCCTACTTCGAATCTCCAACTCATTATCAAGCTTCTCCAAATACTTGCCCTGGCAAGTAATGAAGTAACGGGCTCTTTTTAAAACCAATCCCAGCTTGGCCAGATCATTCAGATTTAAATTGCTGAAACGCCGGGCTTTAATTACTCTTTCCGCTGATTTTAATCCTACACCGGGGATCCGTAATAAAGTCTCATAATCAGCTTTATTGATCTCTACCGGAAACTGATGGAGATTCCGTAAAGCCCAACTGGTTTTGGGATCTAAATCAACTTCAAGTTGTGGTTTTTGAGGATTAACAATCTCCTCCGCCCTGAATTTGTAAAACCTGATCAGCCAATCAGCTTGGTAAAGACGATTCTCCCTCCTTAACGGGGGTATCGGTAGGGCTGGAAGTAAAGGGTTATTATTATTTACCGGAATATAGGCTGAGTAATAAACCCTTCGTAGATTAACCCGCCGGTAAAGATTTTCAGCCAATCTTAAAATTTGAAAGTCGGGGTCGGGTGAAGCTCCTACTATTAGTTGAGTACTTTGACCGGCAGGTACAAAGGATAAAGCTTTACGAAAATACTTTTTTTCCTCAGTATTAGCTTGAATCTTGTTTCCGATATAAGACATTGGCAATAAAATATCTTCCCTTTTTTTATCAGGCGCCAATTGTTTTAAACCTTGTTCCGACGGCAGCTCAATATTGACGCTTAACCGATCAGCCAGCAAACCGGCTTCCCGTATTAGCTCCCGGCTGGTTCCGGGTACAACTTTTAGATGAATATAGCCGTTAAAATTATGTGTCCTCCGCAACTCCCTAATTGCCCGGATTAACACTTCCATAGTATAATCCGGGCTCCGGAAAACCCCGGAACTTAAAAAAAGTCCTTCGATATAGTTCCGGCGGTAAAAGTTGATAGTCAGGTTTATCAATTCATTGACCGTCAATGAACACCGGGGAATATCATTACTACGGCGGTTAATACAATAAACACAATCATGGATACAGTAATTGGTAAAGAGAATTTTTAACAAAGAAATGCAGCGCCCGTCAACCCCCCAGCTATGACAGATACCCACCGGAGATGTAGAGGCATTGCCAAGTCCTTTGGATTCGTTTTTGCGGTTACTACCGCTGGAAGCGCATGAGGAATCATATTTAGCCGCAGATGCCAGTATTTTAACCTTTTCCAGAAGTTCCACAATCGGTTCTCCATTCATTCAATGGTATTAACAAACATCAGTTTGGTTTATTATACCACGAACATCAGTTCGAGGCAACATAATTAAAAAACCACTGGATTTACCAGCGGTTTTTATTCATTTTTTTTACATTTTGGGAAACATCGAAAACTTTTGATAGTTGGCCGGGACTTCAAAAAGGGAGTCCGGTTGTGGTCCTTGTTTGATATTTGAATATTCAATAATACTGGTAATTTTACCTTTCGAATTCAAAACTTCAATTTTTACTGAGTATTGCAGCTTATCAGAAATCCATTGAAT
This sequence comes from Bacillota bacterium, assembly GCA_023435225.1. Taxonomy (GTDB): domain Bacteria; phylum Bacillota; class UBA4882; order UBA8346; family UBA8346; genus UBA8346. The sequence goes on along the minus strand of JAEYRX010000032.1, from coordinate 39,679 downwards.
CAATTCACCATATTTTTTGTTCTTATATGTAAATTTAGTTCCTTTACAATCATATCCGTTTATTTTTTGAATCCCAAGGTCGGTGGTAGTATATTCATAGTCCGGATTTGGCTCATTCGGATTAACCGGCAAAGCCATTTCCATATACATTTGTTGTTCAGGCATTAAAGTCCATGACAACTTTTTATCAAGCCGTAAAATTGTAATACTGGCCTGACCTTCAACCGTTATTTCCTGACGAATTTTATTGATACCTTTAATAAAAACTTTCCCTGCAGCTATTTTCCCTTTAGCGTCGGTAATACTCATATCAGCTGAAAACTCAGTTCCAGCCGCCATTACCATGCTTAATCCCATTGTGAAAATTAATAAAAACGCTAATAATCCAATCCAAATCTGTTTTCTCATAAAAGTTCCCCCTTTTAAATTTCTGTTTCCATATGAATATTATAATCGGTAAAACTAAACAAATTCTCAACATATTAAAAACTTCAATTTATATCACTGTCAACTCTTACTCAACTCTAAGCAATTTAGCACTTTATTGTTTAATGGGTGAATATTTTAACTGTCAACTGTCAACTAGACTCTTAACTCTCAACTATTAGATCTTTCTCCACCGTCTCCCGCATCGAATGAGTCAGATTATTAATCCACTTTCCCGAATATACCCGGTTTATACCAATCCCTAATTTAAAAACTTCTTCCAAGCCGGCCAACAGATAAACCATAGCCGGAGGCAAGCGCCAAACCAAACCAGCTAAAAAGGAAACCGGGACTGCGATTAACCAAAGAGCGCCAATATCCAAAAAAAGACTAAACCGAGTATCCCCACCTCCCCGTAAGATACCGACTACGTTAATCAGGTTGAATACTTTCACCGGTAAAAAGAATATAAAGATAAATATAATCCTACGGGTTACTTCGATTGTATCCTGGGAAACCCGGAATAAAGAAAGAATCGGGTCGGTGGTAAATAACAGTCCGACTGCGATTAACAAACTAAAAACCGGCCCAAATAATGAGTATTGTTTGGCCCTGGTTAATGCTTTGGCTTCCTCCCCGGCGCCGATATCATTGCCGACCGTCACCGCGCAAGCCTGGGCCAGGCCAAAAAAGAGCACAAAAGCAAACCTTTCAATCATTGAAAAAATATTGACACCGGCAATAACGGCAGTTCCCATCCTGGCATAAACTATGGAGAACATTGTCACCCCCACTGCCCATAATGACTCATTTAATACTACCGGGACGGTGGTTTTTAAGAACCGGCCAACAAAAGCAATTGTTAGGTCAATTAATTCCTTAATTTTGGCCGCCGGTATCATTTTTCTGCCATATACCACCGCTAGCAGCAAAAAGGTTTCCAAGGCTCTGGCAATAGTAGTGGCCAATGCCGCTCCGGCTACTTCCATTCGTGGAAAACCGAATTTCCCGTAAATCAATAGATAATTCAGGATAGTATTGGTTATCAAAGCCAAAATACTAACTTTCACCGGAAGCATAACTTCGCCGGTGCTGCGTAAAACTGATGAATAACTAAAGGAGACTGCGGTCACCAGATAACTGACGGCTACTACCGGCAGATATTCGCTTCCGCGAATTATGACCGCCGGGTCTTTGGAAAAAACCCCTAAAACCATCTCCGGTTTAAAAAATGCCACTAATGTAAATATCATACTAACCAAAATACCGGCGATTAAACTAACCCCAAGTATCCGGCGGATATTTACCGTATCTTTTTGCCCCCAAAACTGGGCTACAAAAATGGCGGCGCCGCTGTTAATCCCAAAAAGAAATAGATGTATTACAAAATAATACTGGTTGGCTAAACCTACTGCTGCAATTTCAGTTTGTCCCAGTTGGCCGATCATTACGGTATCAATCATGTTTAATGAAGCGGCAATCAAGTTCTGAAACGCCAGAGGTAAGGCCATCGTTAGGAGAGGCCCGAAAAAATCCTGATTTTCAGTGAAAAATTTCTTCATAGATTAGCTTTTTGCCACCGCTACTTTCGTTTTTGATTTTCCAAATATTAAAGATAGTTTTTTGAAGACCAGCTCCGGTAAACCACTGTTTAATGAGATTAATGAATGACCTTTAATCAATAACTCCAAAACGTCCGGCCGGCCATGCCAATTTTCCCGGATTATATCAGGTGAAATTGTAGTTGCCAGATTGGAAATAGTAAATCCTACCGCTACCGTATCATCGGTAAACCCTAAAGGACCCGCCAAAATCTCCGGGATCAAATCCACCGGAGAAAATATGTAAGCAATACATAAAGCTATTCTTAACTTCAACTCTTTGGGAATACGGGGATCTCTAGCTAAATTGATCAACAAAATTACCAAATCCGGTATAGTCATAATTATATCTACAATTTCCTTAGCTATTTTCCCGGCATTCTTCTCAGTCCAGTTGATAATCCGTTCTCTCAAGGTCTTCATCGAATCATCAGATATCTCAATAGCGTTAGGTTGCACTAGTATTTTAATCTCACTCGACTCCGGCAATAATTGGTTCGGATCCACCAAAATCATATCTTGATGGACTGAAGCTGCTTTAGCAAATTTCCGGTTCACAGTTTTTAGTAAATTTAGAATACCGGGGATGAAAAAGTTTGGCAATCCACCTTGGGAACGGACCTTCACCTGGAGCTGATTATCCATCCCGGCGCCCACAGTCCCCTTTAAAGTTACCGGCACCCCCAATAATTTGCCTTCCAAGCCCAAATCTCCTTTAATTTCGGTAATCAAAGCCAATTTATTGGTCTCATCCCATTCACCGCAAAGATTTAAATCTCGAAGATTAAATTTAATTGTAGATTTCATCTGCGTTAAGTCCTTTCCCATATGTGCAATAATTTTTTTGCATGCGGATTTTCAAGGCAACATATATTCCTTGATTTATATGTTGAAAAAAATTCAGACAATTTCGCCCATTCACAGCCGGCTTTAAGGTTGTGAATGTTTTACTCAAAATTTTTTCAACATATATAGAATTAAAGACTGGATCCATCCAATACAATTAAATTCCATGGAAAAAACTAAAATCCTCTGGTAAAAGAGGATTTTTCTAGCAATTCCAATAATTAGTAATTATTTGTTAGTATCAATTTTTTATTGTTCAACTAATCATAATTATCAATTCTCAATTTTCAATTCTCCATTGATTTATTGTCTTCGCCGCCGGTATTTTCAGCCGGAAATTCCTAACCCGGATAATAGCTACATGTTTAAAAAAGGCAAAATTAGGAAACAGTGCGGGATTAACATCTACTTTTAAGATCTGCCCTAACTTACCAAACCCTCTTCCCTGCAAATTTAGAAAATAAGTCTTGCCTTCGGATTGTTGTACTAATCTTTTGGGAACGAAGCTATTAACCGGAAATGGGAAACCCGATTCGGGAGTTCTGATTATGATATCCATAACCGGCACTCCATTTACAGTAACTTTTAAGTTCTCCGATTCCCGGTCCGGACATACCAGATCAAAATCGGCCATTACCTTGGGAATACCCCAATTTTGACCAGCATTATTCATAGCTGCTTCGGTGGAGACGAAAGCCCGGGAGACTGTTTGCAGATTTCGCCGTTGGAATCGAAATTTGCCCGGCACAAAGAACAGTTCTCTAAAGGGTCCCATGTTGGAACTCTGGTAATCAGCCAAAAAAATCGTTCCGATATTTCCATAATAATTTTTCCGGAAAGGCTCAGCTAAAAAATTATCCAGCACATATTGTTTAGGAAATTTAAAAGTCATTATATAGCAACTGCCGCTAAGTTCCCATGTTACCGTAGTATTCCGATCCATCTTCATCGCCTCGCTCCCTATAATATTTATTTACTAGAGAGAACGAAAAATTCCTGCTTTTAAAAACTTAACCAGCAAAATTACACCCACAAATAACGGTTGATGTACCAGATAGATTATTAACGAATTTTTGCCAAGGCGAGATAAAAAGCGGATTGGAGAAAGTTTTGAAAGGTCCTTAAGTGGGAATTTCCTGATTAAATCAGTATAGAATGTATTTCCAATGAATAGGCCGATTAAGACCAGGCCAATCCAGGGGAAAAGCGGAAAATAATCGACGGTAAAAAAATTACCCGGGATACATCCGGCCCAAACCAGCCAAGGAAAATCAAACCTTAAGCCATTCAGATAGATCCCGAAACTAATGGCCAATACTCCTAAAAATAAATTTAAATAACGGAAAACTACCAAAGGATAGCTCAGAATAACGGCAATTCCGATAAAATGAAGAATTCCAAAAACCACATAACCTTCCTTGAGAAAGAGTTTGGTAACTATTGTAACCACTAAACCACAAGCGATTAATCCTGCTCCTCTTTTCAAGGACCTGTTAAAAATCCGAGCTTCTCCGCTTGTTCGAGTTCGGTAATAACTCAAACTTAAAGAGATTCCTACCAAAAGTAAAAATAATCCTGCCGTACTCCGTTGCCAAAAATACCAGAGATTTATATTCCATTGAAAATTAGCCGCTTTAAAAAAAGAAAGGTCCTCTACAAAATGCAGAGTAACCATTAAGACAACCGCCAAACCCCTGGCGCAATCTATCTCCCAAAAGCGTTCGGCTTTGGATTGATTATCCTTCATTTCCTGATTTATTTTTCCTCCGAAAAGGTCAGTTTGAGGGTTAGTTTATTCTTGCCTCTAACAACCTTCGTATCCACGGTATCTCCGGCTTTATATCCTTTCTTAATCCGGTTCACATCTTGCATATTGGTGACTTTCTTCCCGGCCAGACTAATCATAATATCTTTTTTTCGGATGCCGGCCTTATCGGCGCCGCTACCCGGGGTCACCGCGATAATAAAAATGCCAACCGGCAGATTATAATATCTGGATAACGGCTCGGTAATCTCTTGACCGCTAATACCGATCAATGGCCTCCCTTTAACATACCCATATTTAATTAACTGGTTGACAATTGGTTTAGCGGTATTTATCGGAATGGCAAAACCCAATCCTTCCACTCCCGATACCGATATTTTAATAGTATTGATGCCAATTACTTTTCCTTCCGAGTTGACCAATGCTCCTCCACTATTCCCCGGGTTAATAGCAGCATCAGTCTGAATCAGATCCAGTGTCCGGTCCTCAACCGAGACCGTCCGGTTTAAAGCGCTAATCACACCGCTGGTAACCGAGCCGGCAAACTCTAACCCTAATGGGTTTCCGATAGCTACTGCCAAATCTCCGACGTTGAGTTTGGTGGAGTCCCCCAAATCGGCTACAGGTAAATTTCTTAAGTCGATTTTTACTACCGCTAAATCATTAAGTTGATCGCCACCAATAAATTTCGCCTTGGCCTGACGTTTATCAGGCAGGAAAACTTCCATAGTTACCTTTTGCCGGTTGACATTTCGGGGATCGGCATATTGAACTACATGATAGTTGGTCATGATATAACCGTTTCTGTTGATAACTATACCGGACCCTTCCGCTTGAGCTGCTTCCGCTCCGGTATTGAAGAATTGACTGATCGGGGTGCTGATGGTAGTTCTAATTCCGACGATAGACGGTCCGGTCTTTTTCGCAATCTGAGTCACCGGAGAGGTATTATCAAGAACTCCGGCTTTTAACAAATTGGGGTTGCCTCTCGGTTGAAGGCCTAGTATTAAACCGCCTACAGCCAGACTACTAATCAATGAAGTAATAACTATTACTAATAAGGCGGATTTCAAATTGAGTTGTCTAAGCTGTATCCAAAAATTAGAGCTATGATCGTCTTGATTCATGATAATCCTCCGTTTAGTTCGATATATAAGTAATATTTATTCAGGAAAATTAATTCAACTTATATGGATATACGATAGAACTTTATATATAGATTTCCCCAATAAAATGGAATTATGAAATTCTGCAATAAAAAAACATCTAACCAAAAAAGATTAGATGAGTTTTGTTGGTATTTTAGATAATCTCGAAAGTACTATAATAATTTACTCCGGGAGCAGTATTTATTGAAGGCATTCTGAAAAGGTTTTATATGATGTTCTTCATCCTTAATAATCCGCTCAATCCTTAACAAAACGATCGGCTATTAAGCTTTGGGGTAACCGGTAATTTTCAACGGCTTAATTAAAAATCCCGACCGCTTCATGCATATATTCCTTACTGCCGATCATTACTATGATATCATTTTTAACCAGTTTAGTATTACCATCCGGAATAATCCGTTTACCTTCACGGGCTACCATTAATACCAGGCAATCACCAGGCAGCTTAATCCGTTTTAATTTAACACCTACTATTCCGGCTGAGACGATCTTTATCTCAATTACATCAATATTATCATTATTTTCCGGTCCATATAGGATTTCAAAGGATTCTGGAAAGGCAGTCAGACCATATAACAAGGTGAACATGGCTTTTAATGGCGTAACCGTTTTTATCCCTTTCTTATCCAATTGATGACCTAAAAAAGGATCGTCAATCACAGCAATAACATTGCCGATACCAAGTTTTTTGGCCAGCTCAGCCGCGTTCATACTTTTAAGACTAAAATCGTAAGCAGATACGAAAGTATTAATTTTTATATCAGAACGGAGTTTTACAGTTTCTTCAGTGAATTTATCCCAGCATTCACAACCTATCTTTAACTCTTTTAATTTATGCAGTATTTTATCGTTGGATTCGGCGATAATCAGCTTTTCCTTCCCATTAGCAAGCTTTGATACTAAGGAAATAATTAAATCATGGTTACCGGCAATTACTATATATTCCGGTTTTTTCTCCAAAGCCGGGAAGATCCTTAAAAACATTACTGGAGAAAACAGACAAGTTACTACGGCCACCAAAATAAAAGTAGAATGGGTAGTTTCCGTGATGATCCCTGATTGCCAAGCAATCAACGATATGGCAATTATCAGGCTAAGCCTGGAAGATAAAAGAAACCCGGCTCCCAAGGTCTGCCGCCATGGGAAAAAGAATTTTAAAATCAAGGACGGAATAAGTTTAACCGCATATGCAACCAGAATAAATACCGGGAAAATCAATAATGATTGTAAAGTAAACACCGTTTTCAGATCCAGCCTGACTCCAAGCATAATAAAGAAAATCGGGATCAAGAAACCATAACCGATAGCATCTAGTTTCGGGGCGATTTCCATTCGAAATTCATCGAATAATAATGAGAATAAAATACCGGCCAAAAAAGCGCCTAAAATAATCTCCACATTTACCACTTCAGCGATAGCGACAAAGACCAAAACCAAAGCAAACGCGGCCCTAACTTTAAGTTGCGAGGTTTCATAAGTTGGGTTTTTAAAGGGATGTATTTTAAGCAAACGTTTTCCAATAAAATAGACCACTGCAAAACAGACAAAGATGATTAACGGTAAAAATAAGTCCAGACCCCCGGTTCCCCGCGTGATAAATAAAACTACCGGAATCATCAACATAGTGGCAAAGTCGGCAATAAGCGCCGCAATTAAAATAGTCTGACCGACCGGTTGATCAAGGATCTCTTTTTCCTTGAGAATCGGGATAACGATACCAAGTGAGGTGGTTGAAAATATCAGGGTAAGAAATAAGGGGTTTTTAATAAAACCAAACCCGGTCAACATTAATGAAATTAAATATGAAAAAATCACTGTCAAAATAAAGATAATACCGCCCAGCACTAAAGGATTAGCATGATTATCCGGTCTTTTCTCCGTCTTTGTAAAATAGCTGAAGTCAATTTCCACTCCGCTTAAGAACATCAGATAAGCAAAACCGAATAATGATAAAAAATCAATCCAAACATCATTGGCAACCAAATTGAATCCGCTCTTACCCACAATAATCCCGGCGGCGATCTCGGCGATTACTACCGGAATCCGGATCACTTTTATTCGGTTAACCAATAACGGTAATAAAAAAGCCAGGGCGGCGATAATAAACATTGAACCAAAATGTAAGGTGTTTTCCAATATTGCTCTCCAGTTATTACATGAATTTAAACATAGATTTCTTTATTATGAAAATCTTTAGTATATTTTAACCGTTGTTATAAAGAGATTCAAGCTTTTTATGATTAAAAATCCATGCAAAAAAATAGGCAAAAAGTGCAATCACACACCTTTCGCCTATCGCCTTTGGCCTTTCCTTACTTCGGCAAATACTTCATCGGATTTACCGGCTTACCATTTATTCTAACCTCAAAATGCAGATGCGGCCCGGTACTCAATCCGGTAGTCCCTACTTTGGCTATAACCTGCCCTTTTTCCACTTTATCACCTTCGGAAACCAACAGTACCGAACAATGTCCGTATAAAGTGGAGAATTCCTTCCCGTGATCAAGAGCGATCATCTTTCCATAACCGCCATTATTTCCGGAGAAAATAACTACTCCCGAATCAGCCGCCAAAATAGACGTACCCTCCGAAGCGGCAATATCCAACCCTGTATGATACTTCCGTTTTTTTAATATCGGATGATAGCGGTAACCAAAGTAAGAAGATATTCTTCCCCGTACCGGCCAAATTTGGATTCCTGTTCCGGCTAAACCGGATTGATTTCTTTTTTGGTATTCCCGAATTTTTTCTTCCATTTCTTTGGATGTACGCAACATCTCATCTAAAGCAGATTCCAACGCCTTCCGGTCATTGCGTAAAGCTGTTAATTGAGATTGATTACGTCCATACAAATACAACTGCCTGCTTTTTTCCTGCTGATGCCTTTTTTGAAGACTAATGTAGGTTGTTCGCTGACCGGTTAACTCTTGTTTTTTATCAGCTATCTCAGCTTTTTTTTGAAGGATTAATTCCTGCCGGTTGTGAAGCGACCGTAACATCCGGAAATCATTTTGAATATAGCTTTGAACCAGCTCTATCCGTTCGATAAAATCAATAAAATTCTGTGAGGTAAATAAAACCTCTACCCAACCTTGATAACCATACTTGTAAAAAGCAACCAACCGTTGATCCAAAAGGCCTTCCTTACCGCTTATTTCCAGCTTTATCTGTTCCAGCTCACTTTGGGCGCTAGTTAGTTGGGATGAAACAGTATCCAATCGGGAGACGGTGGTTTTAATCTGAACATTCAATTTGTCCAAGTTATCATTTATCTTCTCCAACTCTTGTTGTGTTCTAATTAAGTTTCCCAAAACAGAGTGTTCTTTGGATTTCGTCTCCGATAGTTTCTTCTTGGTCTGCTCAATCTGGTTGTTCAATTGATTTAACTCTTCAGTAGAGACGCAATATGCGTTGGATGAACCGATTATCACCAACAGTATGCAAACCAGTACTAATCTTGTAAACGAGGACATATCTTCACCTCAGACAAAATGAGATAAGCAAAATACAAATTCTTTTGTAACTATTTCTAGTAGTTCTATCGTCATTTTGACTGAAATCTTTAATTAACGTTCAGTAACGAATGATATCAAAAAACCGGATTTCGCCGGTTTATTAATTCTATTTTTAATTTCCAGACTCCGTTTCATATGGCCAATCAATTATTCCTCCCAAATTATAAACATCCGTATAGCCCAGTTTTACTAAAATTCCGGCAGCTATGGCGCTTCTACGGCCGCTTCGGCAGTAAACAAATACCGTGGCTCCTTTATTTTTTAATTTCGCTTCCGCTTCTTGCTCCAACTGGTCCAGCGGAATCAATTTACTATCAGGTATATGCTTTTCGGCATACTCCGCCGGAGTTCTTACATCGAGCAAAATAATTCCCGGTTCAGCAGCCAATCTTTCTTTGGCCTCAGCGGGGGTAATATTCTGAAATTCAAATTTTTCGTTATTTCCAGTACTTTTCATAGCGCCGGCCGTAAAAAATACTACTATGACACTTATTATACCAACAATTATTAATAATAAATTTTTCAAAGCGAACCCTCCGGTTTCCGGTTAATATATCATTAACCTTGAAGATGTTTCTTCATCTTTTCAAATTCTTCTTCATTAATCTCACCCTTGACATACCTTTCTTTTAAGATATCATAAGGGCTTCCGTGAGGATTGTCCCTACGGTTTTAATATCCCTGGATATATAAATAATACCAAAGAAAAGTGAAGATTTTATGGAGAGGAGATAATTATATAAAAATCAAAACGTTATTTATTAACTTTTACCTTGTTTGGGAAAAAGCCAAAAACCTAGACGAGCCCTTTTGCGGGGTTGATATGGTTTGTAAGCAACAGCCCAGGGGATATGAGAGGACGAAAATTTCCTACTCCTGCCCTAGATGATGATAGAACAATAGTTCAATACAACTCTTTAAGCTCGGTTCCGCGATAATAATGGTTTAAGATCTCTTCCACTTTATAACCATCAGCCGCCATACCGGCCGCTCCGCTCTGACACATTCCTACTCCGTGTCCCCAGCCGCCACCGTTAAATATAAAATATTCCACTAAGCCGCCGGCCTTTAATTTGGGCGCCACTATGAACATATTGCTACGTAATCTTCCCAATTTTGAACGGATAGCATCGCCGGTAAGGGTACATTCGCCGTTGGTTCCTTTAACTGATACCTCGGTAACAACTCCGGCCTCGCTACGGTTAACAATTGTTATCGAAATAATATTCCCTATCTTGTCACTCTTTCCCAAACGGTGTTCAATCTCAGTCCGAGGTATCCAGGCAGTCCAACGATAATGACAGCGGGCTGAGTATTGCGGATTTGAACTATAGGTTGATGGAGGATTGGTCAACCATTCCGCCAGTTCGGTTGGGCTTAACAACTGAGAATCCATAGTCAAGGATCGATCCGGTACAGCTTGTAAATAGGGGATATCGGCCCCCCAAATATCTTCAGCACTGGCGGAATAACCGCCGTTATTACCGGTATAAAAAGCGCTAATAGTTTTACCATTATAAACGATAATTTTACCGGCTGTGGCATCAACCGCAGCATTAGTCGTTTGTTTTTCAATCCTGACTCCACCGTAGACCTGTGAGGCAACAGTTGGTAACAAATCAAATCCGCGGGATTTAAAGTATCCCCGATGGGAAATAGCATAAGTACGGGCAGCAATTGCTTGGGCCTCAAGGGCTGCAGCCGGCCATGTCGATTCCATCTCTCCCGGAACAACTCCATATAAGTATTCTTCCATGTTTAAACGATTAACTAAAGTTAACCCATTAGACTTTGGTATAAATTGCATTTTTCCCCGGTAAATCCGGTCGCCGTGGCCGCTTAAGAGCCTGCCGTTGCCATTTTTAATATCAAATATAATAGTGGTTGATTCCGGATTATCATAGGTTAGATATACACTATGAGAAGTTCTGAATAACAAATTACCCCGTTCACTCCAGACTTCGATTCGGGATCCTCGTTGTTTTACGGTTAATCTGATATTGGAAGCTATTTTAAAATGCCGGCTGGTATATTGATTTGATAACCGGAAAGAACCTCCGGCTTTCAATTGAAGAAGCTTAACTCTTTCCGCCAGCCCGATCCGGAGTTCGGGAATATTTTGGCGGTTTTTCTTAATGGCAGTTACTCGGGGCGGGATCTTTTGTTCCCGCTCTCTTTGGTCATTGATCTCTTGTTGCTTCCAAAAATTCGGGTGATCATTACGGAATTTTTCTAAAGCCGCCTTTATATCCAAATCCCAGGGATAAGCTGCTCTGGCATGATTTAAATAACTGTAAGCCAATGAAAGCTTGCCGGTGGCTTCGCAACATTGAGCCAACGGCATATAGACAGCGGTTAAATTTGAGTCCTGGGAGGCAGCTTTCCGGTAAAAGAAAATTGCATTTTCATAATCGGCTGCTTTTTGAGAAAGGACTCCCAACCAATAATAAGCCTGGGGATTATAAGGTTTGGTGTTTAGGGACTTCAACAAAATTTCTTTAGCTTCATCGTTTTTTTCAAGATCCTTCAGAGCTAAGCCTCTCCAATACATCTCTTCCGGTGTCAAACCCGCATTGGCAGAATAGTTAACGGTTTCCGCCGGCATTCCTGCCAGGTAAGTAGTTTTGATCATGGCCAGCCGATACCGTTCTTCACCCGGATTGTGTTTGAGTAATAGCTTTAAATTAGCAACAGCTTCTTGATAGTCTCCCTTTTCCAGTAAAATATGTACCATGTCAAATCGTACTCGGTCATTATCGGAGGCCTTAGCGACTAATTGGTTGTATTTTTCAAAACTACCGTCGATATCGGAATAATATAAGGATTTTGCCGTTTTAAACTCATTTTCAGGGATTGATTCAGCCCTTCCCGGTTTTAAATGAATAACCAGACCCGAAATGAGCAGCAAAAAGACAGCACCTGAAATAACTTGTTTTTTCATAATTAGTCTCCGTTTTTATATGTTGGATAATAAACTTCTAGCTTTACTTATTTAAATTATATAAAACATTTAATTCCAAAACAACCAAGAAGCCGTAGTAGAAAAATGGCAAAATCAAAAAATTGTTTCTAACCACGAAACACACGAAAGGCATGAATTTAATAATACAAAAAACGAACTTTTTGTGTGTTTCGTGCTTTTCATGGTTAAATAGGATTCATTGAAATTCAACCAGAAGCATTTATTACCATTAATACTTTTAGCAGGTATTTTATATTATAAAAAAGAAATAATGCCCTCAAAGGGCGGGATTAATATTGTAACCGCCAGGGATTTTCAAAAAGAAGATGTTTTTCTTAAATTCGGTAAAACAAACATCAAACTTTATGCTAATAATCGTAAATTTTATATTGATCGGCAATCAAACCCGCTCCCTGTTGCTCCATATCAATAATCATCCCGACTTGAAGGTTAATGGGATCGAAGTCTTTAGTTATCAGGGGCGTAATCAAGGCATGAAACTGGCAACGAACATTTTTCAAGAAATCATAAAATCAACCGGATTCGCCGGGTTGGGAGTAAAAGAACAAAACTTTGTAGTAGTTAGGGAAACCAATATGCCCAGTGTTTTGGTGGAAGTCGGCTTCCTCTCCAACTATCAAGAAGAAAAAATAATGCGAACTCCGGAATTTAAAGACAATCCAGCTTTAGGGATATTGGTGGGAATTAAAAAAAATTATGAGGGTCTATAAGGCTAGGTTAAGCTTCGAAGAATTCACGTAGCCGTGAAATGGGGTTTAAATTGATTTTAAAATCAGCCCAGGGGTTTGAGAGCCCTGGGCGTTGAAATTTCTGCAATTATATTTCCGCTAATTTTAAAATCTGATGCACATCCGCTTTCTTCAATTTCACGAAATTACCTACCGTATTCCGGTCGGAGTTGGTGCATTTCTCGGCCATCTCTTCTAAACGGTCACCACCGACCTCCATATCTTTTAATCTAACAGGAAGTCCAATAGATTGATAGAATTTTTCCAGTCTGACAATTCCCTCGAGAACCGTTCTTTCCGGATTCCAATATGAATAATCAACATTCCAAACCCTGACCGCATATTGAGCAAATCTCTTAAGATCATGTTTATAAAGATATTTCATCCACGCCGGGAAAACAACCGACAACCCTGCTCCATGAGCTACATCATAAATAGCGCTGATCTCATGTTCAATATCATGAGAACCCCAGTCTCCGGTTCTACCGGTATTAAGCAGGTTATTATGGGCTACTGTTCCGGACCACATTATCTCCGCCCAGGCATCATAATTATTTGGTTGCTCTATAATTAAAGGAGCATTGTTAATCACTGTTTTAAGGGTAGCTTCAATTAAACGGTCCGTAAGCTCAACATTTAAAGTATTGGTAAAATAACGCTCCATCAAGTGGGCCATAATATCGGAGATACCACATGCTACCTGATATTTTGGTAAGGTAAATGCAAGTTCCGGGTTTAAAATTGAGAACTTAGGATAAATAATATCCGAGTTAAAACCGCGTTTATACCAACCGTCCTCATTAGTTATAACACTGGCGGTACTGGCCTCGCTCCCGGCAGCCGGAATGGTCAGAATAGTCCCAACCGGTAAAGCTTCTTTTAAATCCGCTTTTCCGGTAAAAAAGTCCCAGACATTACCCTGGTAAGGCACACCCATGGCGATGGCTTTAGCCGAATCAATAGCGCTACCGCCGCCAACCGCTAATATAAAGTTTACCTCATTCTCCCGGCATAGCTTAATACCTTCCTGAACCAAGCTTAACCTTGGATTGGGTTTAACCCCGGAAAGCTCCAGATAAACTACGCCTGCTTCTTTTAGCGATGCTACCACCCGGTCGAATAAGCCGGATTTTTTAATACTCCCGCCGCCATAGTGGAGCAACACCTTTTTACTATACTGACTAACCTCTTTTCCAACCTGGTTCTCAGCCCCTTTACCGAAAATTATTTTGGTTGGATTTTGAAAAACGAAATTTTCCATCTCTGTAATCCTCCTTATGCGGTATTCTTCTCTTCCCCGGCAACGGCAGCCTCCAAGTTAATATTCTTGTTCATTAGTGCATTGGTCCATTTCCCACAGCGGTCTCCCCATCTGGCGATAACTTCGCCGGCGGCAGCTACCTCAATTACTTCACAGACATTAGGACAGCCGTTGCAATTAAAGCTTCTTGGTTTAAACTCCATATCCATGAGGTCAAAACCGGTAAATTTGGTCCTGGCTCCGGTGTTTTCCAAGTGATCTTTGGCCAATAAAGCGGCGCCGATAGCCCCCATAATATTGTAATACTCCGGAATAATTACCGGTTGCTCAATTTCTTTTTCAAAAGCGGCAATTATCCCCTGATTGGCGGCTACGCCTCCCTGGAATACAAATGGCGGCTCTAAAGACTTACCACGGCCAAGGTTATTTATATAGTTTCTCACCAAAGCTTCACATAATCCTTTAATAATATCCGCTTTGGAAAAACCGAATTGTTGTTTGGCGATCATATCCGATTCGGCAAAAACCGTGCATCTACCGGCAATTCTAACATTTTCCATTGATGACAAAGCCATTTCTCCGAACTTTTCGATGGGAATCTTCAACCGTTCCGCCTGATGATCGAGAAATGAACCGGTACCTGCAGCACAAACCGTATTCATGGCAAAGTCAACTACCATTTTATCTTTGACCAGGATTATTTTGGAATCTTGACCGCCGATCTCAAAGATGGTTCGTACCTGGGGATAGAAAAAAACCGTAGCCGATGCATGAGCGGTAATCTCATTTTTGACAACATCAGCCCCAATTAATACCGCAGCCATTTGTCGCCCACTACCGGTGGTCCCCACTCCGGCAATTTTAATCCCAGGTAACTCGTGAAGCAGATTTTTTAAGGCTTTTTTGACACAATCCATTGGTTGGCCGTTAGTCCGGACATATTGCCCGGATAATACCTGACCGTTTGACGCCACAGCTACCAGATTAGTACTGACTGAACCAACATCTACTCCTAAATATACCTCTTGCATATTTCTCCTCCTCAGGTAAGGAGCCGCTCAAAAATTACTTTCCACTTTTTTCTGAAATGCTCATGATCTAATGCGCGTTTCAGAAAAATAATAGTGGAAGTTATTTTTGAGCAAATCCTAAATTTACCTTTTTTAGATTTCGAATGAGTTCCACAAATGCTTCCAACCGGGTCAAGTTATTAGCCATTCCGGTTTGCTCATCCAAAGCTAAAGTTAACACCGGGATCTCATAATCGTTAGAAACCCTGGGCATAATACTTTGAGTGACCAGTTCCGGTAAACATCCAAAAGGCATTAAGTGAATTACTCCGTCATAACCATGTTTTTTATAGATAATAATATTACCGATATTATGTCTTTCGTGGCCACCAATTCCCAAAGGGAAATAGCGTTTACCTTCCCGGATAATCTTAGCATCAGACTTGGCAGTATACCATTTAGGCCAGATGTTATGATCTACCCATTCCGAGATGTACATAGAACGGTTAACTTCGCAGCCCAAATGATTCAAGGTTTCAGCAATATTCATGTTAATTGACGACTCCATTACTACATATATTTCACCGACAATACCGATCCGTATTTTTTGTTTTTCCGGAATTTGCAACGTCGGAATTGATTTCAATAGGTATAAAGATTCTTGCTCAACCTTGTTAATATCACCGGATAAAAAAATTTCTTGATCATATCTCCGGGTAATCTTTTCAAAAGCTTTGGTAAAAGAACCCTTTTCTATTTCATAAGCTCTTTGTATTTCAACGAATTTATTTAATTTTTCCAAAGAACAAGCTATTTTATAAGCAGTATAAATCGCTCCTACTGTTTTTACCACGGAGTTTTTTCCATGAAGCTTCTTCAGGTTTTTTAAAAACAATTGCGGATCTCGGCCAATATCGTCAAAAACAATAAAATTCACCTGATAACCAAGTCTTTTTAAAGTTTTGGCTTGAATCTCGGCATACAAACCGGCCCGGCATGGACCGCTCCCCCCCGAAGTAACAATAGTATCGGCACCCGTCTCAATTGCTTCAATATATGTGCCCAGTAAAACTTTATATGGAAAACAAGCAAATTCCGGGCTATACTTTACTCCCAAATCAATAGTACGTTTGGTAGGTCGTGGTGGCTGAACCACCTCATGACCTAAAAGTTCAAATAGTTTTTTATAAATTAAAGTTGTTCCCATAAAGGGATAAGTAATCTTCATCCCGGAGATACCCCTTTTCCCAAGCTTTTATCTCAATGCTTTCAATACTACAACAAAACACCATCCTGAATCCTGCTTAACAAAACTTATTATTCGGCTCCGGAAAATCTACAAACACTACTGTTCCCTGTTGTCTTTCGCCCCATGCCTATATTCAAGCGGTTTTTTCCTTTTTCCGTTTAGCAATCATTTCCACGAAAGCTTCTACCCTGGTTTGGAGGTGATTTTCTCCGGTATGTTCATCTACTCTGATAATCATGAAAGGTTTCTCATAATCTTGAGAATCCAGTTCCAACATTTTTCCCAGAAAAGAATCAGGGCCGCAACCAAAAGCAGTCACCTGAATAACTCCGTCAATGGTCTCATCCTCAAAGAAGTGATAAGCGGCAGCCATTGTTTTATTGGAGAAGGTCCAGAAAAGATTTTTTGGAAACCGTTGCAATTGTTTTTGGATCTGATTTCCATTGAGGGTTTCAAAAGTAACGGAACTAACCCCCAATTGTTGTAACTTATTTATAATATCCATACTGATAAAATCATCATAGATATTATAAACATAACCGACTACACCTAATTTAATAGAATAATTCTTTTTAATAATTGGTCTCCCATTCAAAATGTACTCATTGGCTTCCCGGGAGTTATAACCATCCAGGCAACAAAGGTTACGAAATTGCGACCATTTTTCTTTTCCGATTCGAATAGCCTCTTTAACTTTTTTATTGTTATTTGTAAAAGAGCGTCCAATATCCAAATAATTTTTTTCAGTCGCTATATTATCATTATCAGAATGTAAGTCATGGACAATTAGCTTTGGTTCAATGCCGGGAATAGAGTATCTAACCATCTCCGGGAGACCTAAAAATTTAGGACAAAAACTGTCATTTTTCTTTATGGAAACAAATCTGGGAAGATAAATCCGGTCAACTCCACGCTGCATTAATTCAATCAAATGTCCCAGATAAATCTTAATTGGAACACAGATCTCCGGTACTGCATACTTGATACCTTTATTGATTATTGATTTAGTAGTTGAACCTGTCTCCACCACCTCTACATCCAAAGCTTCAAAAAAGGTCCGCCAAAACACCCTATAATAAGGGTTCAGCAGCGCCGATGGTAACCCGATTTTCATAAATACCTCCTCAAAGGGCAGAGATTTATTAAGATCTGCCACAGAGGCACAGAGACTCAGAGAACTTTATAATACGTTTTTCATCTCTGGGCCTTCGTGTCTTTGTGGCTATAATGTTTTAACTTAATTGTTTTTAATTGAACTGCGACTCAAACTTTATGGTTCTTGAATATTCAAATATTAGCAAAAATTATATCAAGGGCAGTGTTAATTTCGGTTTCCATCTCTCCCGGCTTAAAATCCATCATTAAGAAATATTTTTGAATAATGATGGAGCCCATTAATCCAATTCCCAATCTGGCAATGGCGCGGGCTTTCGTTTCTGTAATTCCCAATTTTTCCGAAAGTGTCTCCAGTATACCTTCTAGAATTATATTTATCTCTTCAAAAATCGTCTTTTGGGCTAATAGAAATAAATCTTCATTATATTGAATCTCCATCAATAAGATCCGAATGAGTTCAATATTTTTAGCGACAAACTCAAGCCGCTCCATTAGAATGGACTTGATAAATTCTTTCGGAGGATATTCCTTTGATAACTCAATATTTTTCAATAGTGGAACGATTGCAATATTCTCAATAATCCGATCAATGGCTTTTTTAGCTATTTCCCGCAGCAGACTTTGTTTATCCCGGTAATATTTATAGATAATGGCTTCGGAAAAGCCGGCTTCTTTGGCTATTAAAGCAGTGGTGGTGGCGTTAAATCCGTTTGCCGAAATTAATTTAATGGCGGCTTCGATAATCTTTTGTTTGGTTGTTTCTTTGGTATTTTTCATAATTCTCCTTGAGTAAACTTAAAGTATCGTAGTATATAATACAATTTCCATTATTTTCAGTAAGTAAGTATTTACTCACCGTGATTATATACTTATTTGCTAAAATTTACAAGGACAACTATGCTAATTTATAAAAACTCTTGGATGTTATTAGTTGACAGTCAATTTTAACCATAGTATAATTATTTAAATCTTACTAAACCTATAGGAATTATATTAATAAGAATAAAGGAGGAATTTCTTTATGGCTAAAAAATCATATCATTTTGAAACACTATCTATCCATGCCGGGCATGTTCCGGATGCCGGTACTTTATCGCGGGGAGTTCCGGTATACCGTACCAGTTCTTATCTCTTTAAAAACACCGAACATGGGGCCAATTTATTCGCTCTTAAGGAACTTGGGAACATTTATACCCGGATTACCAACCCCACTACTACGATTCTGGAAGACCGTATTACCGCTCTTGAAGGCGGAGCCGCTTCGGTAGCGGTGGCTTCGGGGACCAGTGCCATTCATTATGCAATTATTAATATTGCTGAACAAGGTGATGAGATTGTTTCAGCTAATAACCTGTATGGCGGTACTTATACCATGTTCGACGCCATTCTGCCACAATTCGGTATCACTGCCAAATTTGTCGATCCGAAAGAACCGCAGAACTTTGAGAAAGCCGTTACTAAAAAGACAAAATTGATATACTTAGAAACAATCGGTAATCCGGTTCTTGATTTTACCGATATCAGTGAAGTGGCAAAGATTGCCCATGCTCATAATCTACCGTTGGTTGTCGATGGAACATTTACAACACCTTATCTCTTAAAAACCATTGATTATGGAGCTGATATTGTGATTAATTCACTAACCAAATGGCTCGGCGGTCATGGATCAGCAATAGGCGGAATTATTACCGACTCCGGTAAATTTAACTGGAAGAATTCGAAATTCCCTTTATTTACCGAACCGGACCCTAATTATCATGGTATGAAATGGGCTTATGATCTACCTGAATCTTTAGCGCCAATTGCTTTTGCCTTGCGTTACCGCACGGTACCGCTGCGTAACCTGGGGGCGGCAATTTCACCGGATAATGCCTGGATTTTCATTCAGGGAATTGAGATACTACCGATACGGATGCAAAAACATTCGGAAAACGCTAAAAGAATTGCCAATTTTTTGAAGCAGGACAAACGGGTAGCCTGGGTTCGTTATCCGGGATTACCGGATGATCCCTCTTATCCGGTAGCTAAGAAATATCTTAATAACGGTTTCGGGGGTATGGTGGTTTTCGGAGTTAAAGGTGGTTATAAGGCAGCGGTAAAGCTTATCGATAATATATCCCTCTTTTCCCATCTGGCCAATGTTGGGGATGCCAAAAGCTTGATCCTTCATCCCGCGTCAACTTCACACTCCCAACTAAGTGAGGAACAGCAACGTGAAAGTGGACTTACTCCTGAACTGATTCGTCTTTCAATCGGACTGGAACATTTCGATGATATTATTGAAGCGCTTGATGAAGCCTTAACTATCGCGAATAAATAACATTATCAAGGAGCCCCTCGGCTCCTTTTATCTTTCTATTACCTTTAAAATCTCATTCATACTTCCGGATCGAAGTCCATCCATATCTAAAGTCACATATGGGTATCCAATCCGGTGAAGTTCTTTGGATATAATTTCTCGATTTTGCCATGTTTTATCTAACTCTGCTGGTCCAATTTCAATCCGGGCAATCGGGAAATGGTCCCTAACCCGGATCTGAATCAATCCAAGCGAAGTCAAAAAACTTTCCGCCAGTTCAATCCTTTTTAAAACTTCCGGGGTAATCTTGTTTCCATAAGGCACTCTGGAAGCTAAACAAGCATAGGCAGGTTTATCCCAGGTTGGTAACGACATTTCTTTGGAATAATCCCGGATATCTTGTTTAGTGAAAGCTAATTCCTGTAAAGGACTCCGCACCCCCAATTCCTGTGTTGCACGATGACCTGGTCGATAATCGGATAAATCATCTTTATTAGCGCCATCTATCAACACCCAATTACCTTTTTCTTCAGCAATTTTTTTAATTTGTAAAAACAAAGATTTTTTACAATAATAACAACGTTCCGGAGGGTTTTCGGTAAAATTGGGATCAGCAAATTCATTGGTAGTTATTATCATATGATTAATTCCAAAACGGGCAGCCAATTCCTTAGCTTCTGAGAGTTGATGTTCCGGGTAAGTTGGCGACACCGCCGTTACCGATAAAACCCTTTCTCCCAAAACCTCCTGAGCGACAACAGCTAAAAAAGTGCTGTCAACACCGCCGGAATAAGCAATTACTGCTCCGGAGAAATTACTTAATAAGTCTTTTAACATTTCCAATTTATTCAAGTAAATTACCTCCAAATACGTAATCAAATCAAATAGCCTACTTGAATACCAATCTAATTTATGCTAGAATTTATGTAAATCCTATCATATTACTAAGAATTAAAGAACCAGATAATAACTTTTAATACCCCTCAAAAAATGAAAAGAGGTATTGTTATGCAAGTTTCTACCCGAGGCCGTTATGGATTGCGGGCAATGGTTGATATGGCTTTACATGCTACCGAAGGACCGATGGCTTTAAGAGTTATTGCCGAGCGGCAAGGTATCTCCGAGTCTTATCTGGAACAGGTTTTTACCAACCTAAGAAAATCAGGTCTGGTCAGAGCTTCCCGTGGCGCTCAAGGCGGTTATGAACTTAGTAAACCCGCTGCTGAAATTAAGATTGGCGATATTTTACGGGCTCTTGAAGGTCCTATTGCTCCGGTTCATTGTGTGGGTGAATCCGACTGTGAACGGGAAAAACATTGCATAACCCGATCGTTTTGGGAAGAGCTAGGGAGTGTAATTAATGAATTCCTCGATAATACTACCCTCCAAGATTTAGCTGACCGGGCCCGGGCTGTTTTACCTAAAGAACCAATGTATTATATTTAATATGATTTAAAAATCCGTGTTAATCTGTGTTAATCCTGTCAAAAATAAAGATTTTAATAGACAGGATTAACGGGATTAACAGGATTTAAATAAAACAAATACCTTTGGGACATCAAGTATCCTGGAATAGTTCCGTTGATAAATAACGCTCCCCGGTATCCGGCAAAACAACTACAATTATCTTCCCTGTATTTTCCGGCCTCTTAGCTACTTGGGTTGCAGCGAAAGCGGCTGCTCCTGATGAAATACCTACCAATAATCCTTCTGTTTTAGCTAATACCCGGGAAGTTTCAAAGGCATCTTCATTTTTAACCGTAAAAATTTCATCCGCGATTTTTTTATTAAAGATTTTTGGGACAAAGCCGGCGCCGATTCCTTGGATTTTATGCAGACCTTTTTCACCACCGGAAAGGACTGGTGAATCATGCGGCTCAACTGCTATTACTTTTACAGAAGGTTTTCGCTGTTTTAATATTTCTCCAACACCGGTGACTGTTCCTCCAGTCCCTACCCCACCGATAAAAATATCAACCTCTCCGTCGGTATCTCGCCAGATTTCTTCGGCTGTCGTCCGGCGGTGCATCTCGGGATTGGCCGGATTTTCGAACTGTTGGGGAATATAAGAATTAGGTATCTGCTCTGCTAATTCCTCGGCTTTGCGAATTGCTCCCGCCATCCCCTCGTTTCCGGGAGTTAGGACCAATTCCGCTCCAAGCGCCTTTAACAACTTCTGTCTCTCAATACTAAAAGTCTCCGGCATGGTTAAAATTAATCTATATCCTCTGGCAGCTGATACAAAGGCAAGCGCAATGCCGGTATTTCCACTTGTCGGTTCAATTATTACAGTATCCCTATTAATTTTTCCTTTCTCTTCGCCATCTTTGATCATGGCATAACCAATCCGATCTTTAATACTGCTTAACGGATTAAAGTATTCAAGTTTAGCGATTACTCTGGCGCCTAAGTTATTACTCCGGTTGTAATTTGAGAGTTCCAATAAAGGGGTATTCCCGATTAAATCCGTCAGACTTTTAGCTATTTTTGACATTTTCATTCCCCCAAATTCAAGATAATAAATTCCTTTAAATCCTATCTATTTAGTAGGAATTATTAATTATAATACAATCCATTGAGATAAATGTCAAGATTTACTTTTTAAAATGGTGAGAAATCTGTATAACAGCTTAAATACATTAAACGGAGACACTGAGATTTTTTACACTTTTACTTCGTGTTCTCTATGTCTCAGTGCCTCTGTGTTCCAAAATAATCTTTTAATCTAATCTTATATTATTTTAGTTCATTCAAATCATAAGGTGTCTCTTGATATACGTAGTAGTTCAACCAATTAACATATAACAAATTAGCATGACCGCGCCACTTCACAATTGGCTCTTTGGTTGGATCATCGTTTGGGTAATAATTCCTGGGTACAGCTATATTAAGTCCTTTGGCAATATCCCGGTCGTATTCCTGCTTTAACGTCAAGGGATCATATTCCGAATGCCCGGTTACAAAAATATGCCTCCCGTCTTTGGTAGCCACTATATAAACTCCAGCCTCGGGTGACTCAGCTAAGATCTCTAATTCCGGAACTTTTTCTATATCGCCCCTTCTCACTTCAGTATAACGTGAGTGCGGAGCCAAAAAATCATCATCAAACCCGCGTAGTAACTTTACATATTTTCTACCGGGTATATGAGAAAATACCCCAAACATTTTCTTTGCTAATGGATATTTGGGAATGCCGAAATGATGATGCAAGCCGGCTTGAGCAGCCCAACATATATAATAAGTTGAATAGACGTTGTGTTTGGCCCAATCCATAATCCGGACCAATTCTTCCCAATAATCTACTTCCTTAAACTCCATTTGCTCAACCGGCGCTCCGGTAATAATCAAACCGTCGAATTTCTCTTCCCGGACCTCGGCAAAGGTTTTATAAAAATTAATCAAATGTTCTTCCGGAGTGTTCTTCGACTGATAACTCTCCGGATGTAATAAAACAATCTCCACTTGTAAAGGGGAGTTTCCAATCAAACGAAGAATCTGGGTCTCTGTTGTAATTTTAAGGGGCATCAGATTTAATATGGCGATTTTAAGCGGCCGGATGTCTTGATGAAAAGCCCGGTCTTCATTCATTACAAATATGTTTTCATTACTAAGCGTTTCAGTTGCCGGTAAATTATTCGGGATTTTAATCGGCATATTAACCACTCCTAATTAAAGAATTAATCCTTGTTTTAAGAAAGAGATTATTAATACAATCATCAAGGATAAGTGGATATTTTTGATTTTATTAGAATTAATTATAAGTAATCCTATTTATTTAGTCAAGATTATTATCAAAGTTCCTTATAACTTTATTGCCAAAAACAGGTCAAATAAGTATCCACAAATAATTCCACCCAATAATATGTGAAGAATATACAGCCCAATAACTTTTTTCTTCATAAATGTTGAAATACCGGCAATAACCCATGCGCTTGTCGCTGAACCGGTGATTATAAATCCTAACATAGCTCCGCCACTAGCCCCTCCCGCCATTAATGAATTAGTCAATGGAATCGATGACTCAGTGGTAACATATAACGGCAGACCGATTAAAGCTGCTAAAGGTACTGCAAAAATGTTTTTGGCATTGAACAACCTCATAATTATTGAAGTGGGTACAAAGTAATTAACTAAAAATCCGATAGCTACAAAAAGAGCAAAATTAGGTAGTATTTGTTTTAATCCTAAATTTATTATGCTTTGAAGAATCTCCCGCCATTTTATTCTTTGCCAAAAATTCGCGAATAGACTTATAGCTTTTTTCTTATCCTCCTCTTTATTCGAAGCCCGTGTACAACAACCTCCAAACTCAAGAGGATAATCCCCCCTACAACCACCG
Source organism: Bacillota bacterium (assembly GCA_023435225.1). Lineage (GTDB taxonomy): Bacteria > Bacillota > UBA4882 > UBA8346 > UBA8346 > UBA8346. The sequence continues at coordinate 15,372 of JAEYRX010000032.1, read as the reverse complement.
CAACTTGCAATTTGAATTCCTTTTTCATTAGAAAATCTGGTCTGTTTTTTTAGGAAATCCGTCTTCATCTCAATTAGATGCGTTAAATACCCGGAACCCAAACCAATAACAATCGAGGCCAATGTTAAGGCAACAGCAAACTTAAAACTAATTATACCGGCAATCATTATAAATCCGTCCGGGCTCATCAAAGGCGAAGAAGTTAAAAAAGCCATAACCGGTCCCCAAGGTAATGCAGTAGTAAGCATTCCGATAATAACCGCCATGGTTCCACAGGCACAAAACGGTGTAAATGCCCCAAGTATTACACTTGCTAAAATTGATATCTTAGTTCTTCGGTGTAGAGTTTCTTGAAGTCTTTCTGTATCAACATGCGCTTTTAAAATTGCTGCGGTTAAAATGGCTAAACTAAGCGGAATCCAATTGTGACTTAAGCTTTGGATAACAGCCATAATTGTTTTGGAGAATAACTCCGGCAATAACGAAAATATCTCTATCATAATCTTTTCTCCTTTTAGTATTGGGGGAATTCACAATAAGTGAATCGTATTTTTACGATTAACAATTGCAAAAATTTTTATTTACAACATTGAACTCTGAATAATGCGTAATTTTCGATGATTGATACCATCATTTTCGGTAGTATCTCCGTGTATAACCTGAACATTTTTTTCATCTCTTTCCCCTCCTTTGTTTATCGCATTTTAACGATATAATAGAACAAAAAATTTAACATTATAAACTTTATTCTAATGTACATGCCTCTGATGGAGATAAATCCCGGTTTATCTCTTTTAAGAACTCCACAATAACTTCAGTATTGATAAAATAACAACTCCATTGTTCTCTTTTCTCTTTGATAACTAAACCCGCTTCTTCAAGTACAGCTAAGTGTTGTGAAACGGTTGATTGAGCCAGGCCGGTCAGTTTAACCACGTCTCCCACACTAACTCCGTTCTCATAATACTCGATCTTTTCACAGCAAGTGCCGATTGTTTGGCATTTCATTGATTTTATAAGTTGATAACGGGTTTTATTACCTAAAGCATTACAAATCTTCACTATGTCCATTTAACTTCACCAACTATATCGTTAATTTACGATTTAATTATATCGGTTTTTTGCGATATTGTCAACCAGGCCTTTTAAATTTTCCTTATTGAGTTATTTTGTATATAAGGGAGTTTTATAATTTCCATAATTAAGTTTTGAATACAATATATAGTGAATAGCCCAGATGCGACTATCAATATATTGTATTCAAATGTCAAATTATTTAATTATGAAAATCCCTCATATAATAATAACAAAAACCCCTTCAAAGAAGGGGCTTAAAATATAGCGGATTTTATATAACTTCATAACCTTGATCTTCGATTGTTTCTTTGATGGTTTGAACCGTAACCAATCCATCAGTATAATCAACAGCTACTTTCTTGCCTTTCAAATCAACATCAACTGACTCAACTCCATTTAAAGAACCAACCGCATTCTTAATGCTGTTCACACAATGATTACAAGACATTCCCTCTACATCAAAGATCATTTTTTTATTCGGCATAGTAGATACTTCCTTTCTTCTTTTTTATTTTAGGTATTTTTAAACCTCTTTAAACTCAATGAATTAGTTACAACTGAAACCGAACTGAACGCCATAGCGCCTCCGGCAATTACCGGGTTTAGCATTCCCAAAGCAGCGAAAGGAATACCAATTGTGTTATAGAAGAAAGCCCAGAAAAGATTTTGTTTAATCTTTTGCATAGTCTTCCGGGATAACCGGATCGCAGTCGGTATTGCCCGCAAATCGCCCCGCATCAGAGTGATATCGGCGGCTTCCATGGCAATATCCGTACCGGTTCCAATCGCCATTCCGATATCAGCGGTAGCTAAAGCCGGAGCGTCATTAATACCGTCACCCACCATTGCTACTATCTTACCGGCTTTTTTAAGCTTTTCAACTTCTGCCGCTTTATGTTCCGGCAATACTTCCGCCAAAACATTAGCTATGCCGACTTGTCCGGCTATAGCAGCAGCAGTCCTCCGGTTATCACCGGTCAGCATATAAACATCAATACCTATCGACTGTAATTCACGAATCGCCTCTACCGAATGTTCTTTAACCACATCAGCCACAGCCAATAGTCCGGCTAATTTCCCGTCTATCGCCATAAACATTACCGTTTTTCCGGCGTCTTCAAGTTTAGCGGCTTCCTTCTCATTGTCATCAATGGCAATCCCTTGTTCGTTCATCAGTTTTCGAGTGCCTATATATATTATCTTATTATCAATTACCGCAAAAACTCCTTGACCGGGGATAGCGTTAAATTCAGTTGGATCATTAATATTCCCAAACTCTTTATTCCCATGTTCAAAGATAGCAACACCAAGAGGATGTTCCGACTTTTTCTCGGCGATCGCCGCCATTCTTAATAATTCTTCTGATTTAGAAGCTGTTAACGGTTTAATATCGGTCACTTCCGGTTGGCCTTTGGTAATTGTACCCGTCTTATCTAAGACAACCGCATTGATTTTATAAGCTTTCTCCAGATATTCCCCGCCTTTGATTAAAATGCCGTTTTCAGCGCCTTTTCCCGTTCCCACCATTATTGCGGTAGGAGTAGCCAATCCGAGAGCACATGGACAGGCGATAACCAATACTGCTACAGCACTAATAATTGCCATTCGTAGGTTTTGGTCTCCCAGCAACCAAACCAGAAATGTCAGCAAGGCAATACCCAATACAATCGGTACAAATACTCCCGAAACCTGGTCGGCGATTTTTTGAATAGGCGCCTTGGAACCTTGAGCTTCTTCAACCATTTTAATGATTTGAGCCAACACTGTCTCTTTCCCGATTTTAGTGGCGGTAAATTTGAAAGAACCATGTTTATTAATAGTAGCTCCAATAACCGTATCCCCGGTTTTTTTCTCCACCGGCAGACTTTCCCCGGTCAACATTGATTCGTCAACCGCCGATTTTCCTTCGACAATTTGACCGTCAACCGGAATCTTCTCACCCGGTCGAACCACTATTATTTCTCCCACTACAACTTCTTCAATCGGAATATCGATCTCTTTGCCGTCTCTGACTGCTCGGGCGGTTTTAGGCCGCAGTCCCATTAACTTTTTAATTGCTTCGGAGGTTTTTCCTTTGGCAACCGCTTCGAAATATTTACCTAACAGTATTAAGGTAATAATCGTAGCCGAAGCCTCGAAATATAAATCTTTCATCATAACGCCCGGGGCTAACTTTTGAAATAAAGCATTGTAGGTACTGTAAAGATAAGCCGCCGTAGTTCCCATGGCCACTAATACGTCCATATTAGGACTTTTAGCCCGGAGCGCATAATAAGAATTCCGATAAAAACGGTAACCGATAAAAAACTGGACCGGAGTTGCCAGGATAATCTGAAACCGCCAGTCGTGCATCAAAGCAATATTCATACCAAACATACTCAAAATCATCGCTATTATTAACGGAGAACTCAAAAGAGCTGAGATGATCAACTCCCGCTGGAGCCGTTTAACTTCTTTTTGCCGCTCTTCCTTCTCCCGGTCGGCGCTCTCCGTCTCTTCCCGTTCCGCCCCATATCCCAACGCGGTAATTACAGCAATGATATCGGCCATTTTTAACTTGGAACGGTCAAATTCCACAGTAGCCTTTTCGGTAGCCAGATTAACCGCCGCTTTTTTCATCCCGTCCATTTTTGAAAGTTTTCTTTCGATTTTGGCCGAACAAGCGGCGCAACTCATCCCGGTTATCTTTAGAGTTGCCTTTTCTTCAGGCACAGTATCCCGTATAATCCCGTATCCCAACTTCTTGACTGTCTCTTCTAATTGTCCGGTGGTAGCCGTAGCCGGATCATACTCAACTGTAGCTTTTTCGGTGGCATAGTTTACATTCGCCTGTTTAACTCCGGGAATTTTAGCCAGATTTTTCTCTATTTTCAATGCGCAAGCCGCACAAGACATTCCTTCAATCTTAATATCTTTTTTTTCCATAATCTCTCCACTCCTAGTCTTTTTGTAGTATAACCACTACCGGTAAATATACCTCATTTCAAATTGTTTCATCTCATTAGCCCCAATGTCATCAGATTTAACGTGGATAAGATTTGCCCGAAATATTCGCCGACCGGAGGCTAAAGCCACCCGGCTGTATTCCCTCCATGAACAGCCGTATCTTGGAGCATCCTGGTCTTGGTCCGGCTACAATATGGAAGCCCTTTGGGCTATAAAGAGCTTCTATATTTTTAGGCGAATATGCTAAAACAGGGCCGGAGCCCTTACACCTTGTAGCCGGACCGTTTACGGCCCGGTTGACAATCTTAGCCAATGACATTGCCTTTAGTCAACATTTTTGGGTAACTTTATAATAAATCTGGTTCCAATTCCCAATTCACTTTCAACTTGAATTGTTCCATGATGCGCTTCAATAATTGATCTCACAATTGCCAAACCAATCCCCGATCCTCCGGAGATCCGGTTGCGGGATTTATCAACTCTATAAAACCGTTCAAAAATATAGGGTAGATCCTCCGCCGGTATTCCACTTCCAGTATCGGAAACTATCATTTCTATTTCATCCTTGTTCTCGCTTAATCCAATCTCTACCCGGCCATTAGCGGGCGTATATTTCAAACTATTGGATAACAAATTAACTATTACCTGGCTGATTTTATCCTGATCCGCCTTAATTTGAGTATCTGTTCCGGAAAAATATATGGTCACTTTCTTTTGATAAAACTCCGATTCAAAACTGATAATTATTTGCTGGATTAACTCTTTCAAATTGAAATTTGTAGTCTCCAAGTTTAAATCTTCACTTTCATATTTGGCCAACTTCTCAAGGTCCTTCACCATTCGATTAACTCTCATGATTTCGCTGTAACAGACTTTTAAACGTGCTTGGTCCATATCCCATATTCCGTCCAGCATTGCCTCCATGTGACTCTGTAAAGTCGTGAGTGGTGTGCGGAGTTCATGGGCGACATCTGCCGTAAGCCTTTTACGTAGTGTCTCTTGCTGCTTCAGGCTTTCTGCCAAATGATTAATAGCTTCCGTTAATTGGTTAATCTCCTTAATCTTAGTTTTTTCTACCCTACGGGCATCCAAGTTACCGGTAGAAATCTCATAAGCTGTATTGATAACCTTGGCAATCGGCATACTTAACCTTTTCGCGGTATAGCTGCCGATTAAAAACGCCAGAAATATAGCCAACAAGGTTACTCCAAGCAGAATTCTATTTAAAGTATTAATAAAGGCCAGATCAGCATCCTTAAAATAAAATGGTCCATAGTAACCAATCTTTATAGTCCCGATAATTTTAGAATTCTTGATAATCGGGTATTTATTCTCAACATAGCTTCCTTTCCAATTAGGGTAACGGCTGAGCATATTTTGAGCCATATGAGTAATCATCTGCTGACATAATCCATTATTATGCTCGGTGGCGTCCCAGATAACCGTGCCATCAAGAGCTTCCAGTTTGACTATTAAACCTTGAGTAAGCGCATTCATACCGATTTCGGTAATATCGGTTTTATTCCAACCTTTTAACCTATATTGCCTGCTTATTTCATCTATAATCTGCTTGTTCTGACGCTCTAAATTAATTTTAATATATTGCCTGAATTGACTTTCTAAAAAAAAGTTGGCTAATACACTGATCAGTAATATACTAACTAAGGTAACAATTAAAAAAGATAAAGTTAATCGTGCCCTTAAATTAAATAACATTTTATTCACCGCCAAACCGGTAACCTACTCCGTGAACCGTTAGAATATATTGTGGATTGTGAGGGTCAGTCTCGATTTTTTGCCGCATATTCTTAATATGAGTATCAATGGTTCGCTGATAACCTTCGTAAGCTTCGCCTATAGCCATATCTATCAATTCTTCTCTGGTAAAAGCTTTATTGGGATACCTGACCAGCATAATTAAAATACTATACTCATTGGGAGTTAGGTTAACTATTTTGCCCTCTTTCTTAACCTCACGCTTCAAGCTATCTATTACTAAATCATCATTAAAAGAAAGTAAATTGGTCAAAGGTACCTGTTGCCCATCGACTCTTCGTAAAATAGCCTCCACTTTAGCTACCAATTGCCGGGGGCTAAATGGTTTGGTCAGATAATCATCAGCGCCAATGCCAAGTCCGTTGAGAAAATCTTCCTCAGCCACTTTAGCGGTAAACATAATAATTGGGACGTGAGATTTTTTCCGAATTATTTTACATACTTCTTCACCAGGGATATCCGGCAACATCAAGTCTAATATAATCAGACTTGGCTGGTATTTTTCAAACAAGCTCAAAGCATCCTTACCAGTATAAGCCTTAATGACTCTGAAACCACTTTTCTCCAAATATGACTTTATCACGTCAACAATGTTTTCTTCATCTTCCACTACTAAAATAGTCCGCTGTTTTGGCTTCATTTTTAATATCCTCCACCGCAGCAACCTCCGCCACCACCGGCCGGTCGGTAAGCCCCGATCTCTTTCTTAATGGAGTCAGTATCAACTTTATTAAGATCATCGATAACTTTAACATAACCGTGAAGCATCCCCATCCAACATTGGAAGGTAAAATCCTGTTCAACTTCGATTGGTGGAGTTTCGGTTTCTCCCCGGCTTAAATTAAGTTGGCCTTCAAATTCCGGAAAGACTACTATATAGAATGAAGTAAATTTCTTATATAAAATTTGCATTCTTAAAGCCGAATGCAAATGGCATAAATTGATATTTACTTCATTCTATCACAGCTGTAATAAGTTGAATTAAATTCATTACCCAAATCATCACGGCTGGCTTTAGGGACGTGATGTATAGAAGAAATTTAATTCAACTTATATATTATTACAGGAGTTCAACTTTTCGGTAATAAATTTTATTTTAGCTTTAATTCCTTTTTGGAGAATAACCACAGCCGGTGAATATCCTTCATCATTTACTTTGATGTAAGCCTCCTGAATTCCTCCCTTAATTTTGGCAATTTGTAGATCATCGATAGGAATTTTTCCTCCGTAAAACTTAGTTGCCTTAGCACTGGCTGCACAACAACTTCCGCCACTTAAGTCTTGATCGTCACTATTCTCACTAAGATTATCTCCCGGGGAAGTTTTAGATAAATCATTAACTACCTTGATATTACTGCTGATCATTCCCATCCAGCAAGTATAGGTAATATTACCTTCTTCCGTAGGTGTGAATTCAATAACGTTATCCCCGGGAACCAGTTTCTTTTGAATATTATATTTTGGTATCGTCAACGGATTATTACAACCGTTTAAATCTTCCGCTGCCGCTTTAATAATCCAGCGGACCGGAATCCCTTTTTGAACAGTAAAAGGCTGATAGCGACCTGACTCCAGTTTAGTAGTAACAACTTGTACATTGCCTTCGATTTTGGCGACATTACCGGAACTAGTAGAAATCGGGACTGCCGCAGCAGCCAGGGATACCCCTGATAAACTTAACCCCCGGTTCACCATGGTTAATCCCAGTACAACAACCAACACAGCGCTGACTTTTAACATCCGGTGAGTGAATTTCCTACTTAACAAGGAACTTACGGCGCCGAAAATAAACATTAACGGGACTGTACCCAGACTAAACAGGAACATCGAAGTGGCTCCAGCTAAGAAACTTCCGGTACCTAAAGCGTATAACTGCATTGTTTGTAAAGGACCACACGGCATTAATCCGTTTAATAAACCAATATAGAAAGGCCCATGTTTACCGGCGTTGTTATAAATTTTGTTCCCGAAAAACTTCGGAGTACTAATCTTAATCTTGCGTAACCAGGGAAATATATCCAACATATTAATGCCGATGATTATCATAAAAACCCCACCGGCAATCGCTACAATCCCTTTGCCCGCCCCGGAAAAACTGACTACTGAACCTATTGTCCCAACTATACCGCCGATGATGGTGTAAGAGATAACCCTACCGGAATTATAAAAAAAAATGGGTTTAAATTTGGAAAATTTTAATTCGTTATCATTATTCTCTAATGGTTTATTGCTTACACATTGTGATATATTAATTCCACCGCACATGGCGATACAATGTAAAGAAGTTAAAAAACCAACTATAAACAACATTCCGTAACCGACAGACTTATCCACCTGGGGAATAAAATTAAAACCAACCGTAGATTTGATAATCATATATAAAGCAAAAATTATGATTCCGGCGCCTATTAATTGGTTAAGCGATTTTTTCTTGTCGTCTTTAGGAACATCATCTTTATTATTGGACTCAATCTCATATCCGAGCTTAAATATAGTTTCCTTGATTTTCTCAATGTTAAGTAACGCAGGGTCAAATTTTACAGTTACTGCCGATTTAGCTAAGGAAGCTTTAACTTCTTTGACACCCTCAATTTTTCTTAATGCATTCTCAATTTTTAGTTCACAGCTGGGACAGGTCATCCCCCGGGCGCTTAACTTGATGCTTTCTAATTCACGCTTCATAAAATCCCTCCTCAATATCTTCAAAGATATAATAACGAAAGAGTGTGAAGATATTATGAAGAACTAAAAATAAAAAAAGAAACGGATTTCTTAATCAGATTTCCGTTTCATTGAGAAAAGGGAGGAGATAGATGAATTAATTTAATTATAACAAGCTAAAATGAATATTTTATGAAGATGATTGTAAATTATCTTTTCCAATTTTCAAACAGGAACTTTGCTTTACGCATTGAATCTTTGGGTATGGTTATATACTTGCCGTCGTCGGATTTGAGGTTGGAGGTAATTGGAACCGGGTTACAGCCATTTTTAATCTTTTCGATTTGGTCAATTTTAAAACGGTTGCCGCAATTTTGGCATACCATTTCATCACCTTCCTGGATGTAATAACCCCGCCCGGAATCATAACAAACCTGGCAAGTATTAAAAGCCGTACGAACAGTCCCATCGCTTGCTTTTACCACAAAAACTTCCATTTTTACTCCATCAACGGTATAAGGATAAAATTTGGCTTTACCGGTCACTGCACTTTTTAAAATCTTCAACTCACTATTATTACCAGTTTCACCTTTTATAACATTGTTTTGGAAAATCAAAAAACCGGTTAAAGCTATGATTACCAAACCTAAAATCTTAATACCCATATTCAGTCGTTTAATCATAAAGAAATCTCCCTTCAAAAATTAGATGATATAACTGATTATATTGGATTCATATGAAGATTTAATGAAGATTTTAATTGGTATTCGTCGTCCACACCAGTAAATATAAAACTCCCTCACATAATAAAATGTAAAATCGAGATAATATAAACTACGATGAAAATAAATAAAACGGAGGTAACAATAATGCCGGTAGTAGAAACATCAGTTCAAAAATATCAAAAATGTATTGATGAGTGTAATCGTTGTATGCAGATTTGCGAGGAATGCTTTGATTCCTGTCTTAAGGAAACGGATGTTAAAGCAAGAGCAAAATGTCTTTCCACCTTAAAAGATTGTGCTGATATTTGCAACCTATCAGCCAAGTTCTTATCGAGTAATAGTGAATTTGCCAAGGACCTTTGTAGTACTTGCGCCACGGTCTGTGATGCTTGCGCCGGTGAATGCGCCATGTTCAAAGATGATCATTGCCAAGAATGCGCTGATGAGTGCCGTAAATGCGCTACTGAGTGCCGGAATATGAGTCACATGTAAAAGAACCCACACGGGTTCTTTTTTTAACTTTTAATCCAATTAGTAAGAAGGAGAGAAATCATAGATATATCTCACTTATTCTTCTGTCTTCTTTTTTATGTTCGTCTAAGTTACTTAATTTTTAATGATGCCGAAGCTTTCAATTGAGGTAAAGCTAAAAAGTATTCCACACTCTCCTAAATAATGAATTTAATATTCGTTAAGAATTCCATTACAACTCATTTTATCATAATCTAATTGAATCTTCACTTCATAAGCTCGTAATCTGGGATTGATTTTTTTTGTTAAGGCCGGATATTTTATCAATTAATCGTCATAATATAATTAGAGGTGAATAATATGATCAATTTATCTTTAAATGACCAAGAACTGGAAGTTATCAAAATGTCAATCAATCATTGCCTGGATTCCTGTAAACAAGGCGGCCCAAACAATGGCTGCAAAGACTGTAAAACATTAGAACAAGTTGCAGACAAAATTTTAAAAGCGCATTAAGGCTAAAAGATAAAGAAACTTAGACACGGATTAACACAGATTTAAAGGATTAACAAAGATTAAAACTTATTCTTATACAACTTAATAAGCTTGGGCGGATGATTCTTCCTGATTTGGAATTTCTATTCTTTTTCATGCTAAACACCTGCGGTCATTGCCTGCTTAGACGCGGTCAGGTATCTTTCGGCCATGATTCCGGCGATGGCTCCATCGGCAGCGGCGGTAATCACCTGACGGATCGGCTTGTTGCGGATATCACCGGCTGCGTACACCCCTTCCAGATTCGTTTTAGTATCTTCTCCGGCTATTATATAACCCCATTTATCGAGTTGGAGTTCGCCCCGGTATAATTCAGAACGTGGCGCCGTTCCAATATAGACAAAGGCTCCCTCCGTCGGAACTTCGATCAGTTCTTTAGTTTTAAGGTTTTCAATCACCACTCCGGTTAGCGCATGCCCGGCGCCATTAACCTTGCGAACTTCCGAATTCCAGATAATGTTGATCTTTGGATTAAGAAAAGCTTCTTCCTGGGCACTCTGCCCGGCTTGAAAATGATCAAATTGGTGGATAATCGTAACATGCGAAGCAAACCTAGTCAAAAAGACTGCTTCCTCCACTGCCGAGTTGCCGCCACCGACTACTACAACCTTACGGTCCTGATACATGGCTCCGTCGCAGGTAGCGCAATAATGAACACCCCGCCCCTTAAATTCATCCGCTCCTTCAGCCGGCAAAGCCCGGGGTTCGGCGCCGGTAGCGATGATCAAAACCTTACCGAAATATTCGGTATCCTCAGTCTTGACATATTTAGTGGAACCGTTTAGTTTTACTTCAAAGATCTCTTTTAAATCCTCTATAACTGTTCCGAAAGACAGGGCCTGTTCCCGCATATTTTGGATAATTTCTTTCCCCCTGACGACTCCCGGTGTACCGGGATAATTAGCTACATGATACGTAGAAGCGGTTTGCCCGCCGGGAACGCTTTCATCAATTATTACGGTTTTTAGTTTAGCCCGTGAGGCGTAGATAGCCGCCGACAAACCGGCTGCCCCCGCCCCTAAGATTATTACGTCACTATTAATTCTTTTCATTTCTGAAGCAGGGATAAAATCACCTAATATCGATTCGATGGCTTTTCTTACTTGCGGTTTGTTCAAATATCCATTCAACCTGGAGCCGATTTCCTTACCTTGCTTGAAAAACAAGACTGTCGGACTACTGCTGACATTCAAGCTCTTAGCCAACTCCCTGTTATCTTGACGTAATATTTTAATAAATTTAAGATGCTTTCCATATTTCCCGGCCATCTTCTCATATATAGGCGCCAATACCTCACAAGGCGGACACTCTTCGGAATAAAAATCAACTATCACCGGCTGGTCGCTTTTTAAAACCTCCGTCTCAAACTCCCCGGCATTGATGTATTTTATCAAGTCACTCATTTGAAAATCATCCTTTCTAAAGTTATACTACTTTTGAAATTAGGGAATAGGGACTAGATAACAGGTAACAGAAAAAATTAAGAGTATTATACATGTCAATTTTAGCTAAACACATTAAACATGGGCCTAAATTTATCACTTTCAACCTGTTCCCTGTTGCCTAAAGTAAGGGCACTCTGATCCCAGGCAGTCTTTATTCCGTTCAAATTGACTACATTGATGGTTTATATCCGGATTATGTTTAAAGCCTGGAATAGATTGCCGGGACAACTCCAGAGTTGTTATAGTTTCCCGCTTACAACAACGTGGGCCACCGTATTTACTGATTGCTAATAAAGCTTCCGCCGTTAACCGATTGTCTTCGCCTCTGGATTCTTTGGATAAGGGAGTTACACTGTTAATTATTGAATAGGCAATTCCTACCCCGATAGCGGCGCCGCATGCGCCATGGGAACCGCAAACTCCACCGGGAATGGATTTTCCTCTTTCAATTGCGGTATGAATATCGGCGGCATTCTTCTGTTTGGTATTATTACCATGAGCGGTCACAATTATTGCCGGAACAATACTGTGGTATTCCGGTCCGTGCATCTTTAAACCCGGTAACTCAAAAATCTGTTCCGCCAGTTTGATTGGGTCGCTTATGTCGGTTTGTAAACAATACTGCTCTAGTAACTCTAAAATATCCCGGCTGTGGCATTGGTCACAAACAAAATGACCGTCGCGGCAAGTTACCGTGGTCAGCTGTTCCCGGCTGCAAATTTTACAAGTCGCCAAAGAAGAGTGCTCATGATATACCAATTCCTTACCGCAAATTACACATCCCGACTCAAATACCGGTTCCGGATTAGCCATGTTTTCAATCTCGCGGTGATAATAATTCACGCCTATATCAATTAATTCCTGAACCGGACGGCAATCTGGGCTCAATACCGAACCATTCTTATGGGCGGCGATCACCCCGCAGCCTCCGCCGCAAATAATATTATAGCTACAGTCCCGGCACTCCGGAATTGTTAAAACATTACGGTTTTGCCATTCCGCTATCCGCTCCCGGTTTAACGAAACCTCCGGATAATAAGAACCCAGCTTTAATTCTTCCCGGCCGCAACTGGCGGTACAACCGTAAATATCGCCATATAAGTCGAAAACCCACTCGGTCTTAGCAGCCGGGCAGGTATCAAAACTAGCCGGATACAATGTCCCGGTATCTACCAGATGCCTGATTCCTTTGAAGTCGGGACGATGAAACTTTTTTAATATTGAATTTTCATTGCTTAATTTCGTATATTCCGCCCAAAGCTCCACTTGAGACATTAAATGCTCCGGTTTGGCATAACAATCGAACAACTCATAATTTCTCCCAATCTGGGTTTTAAAAAGCTCCGGTCTCAGGTCCAACCAACCTTTGGCATTGATAAATTCCGCTAATTTAATCAAATCCCCGACATTTTCAAAATCCACCACAGTCCGTAGATTAATAGGGAAATGATGTTCTACCGCTTTTGCCAAACCTTGAATAATCCGGTCAAAGCTGCCGCCACCCTGAACCGTTCCCCGCCTTTTATCATGGACCTCTTGACTACCGTCCAAAGTTACCTGTATCTCTTTTACTTTTGCTTTAGCCAAAATCTCGACATAACTTGCCAGAGCGTATCCATTGGTAACTGCGGCGATTTCATAATCATCAGCGGCGCAACGATTTATAATATAACTAATAATCTCCTGATGAGCCGGAGTGTCAATCAAAGGCTCTCCGCCAAATAAAGTAATAAAAGGTCGAGTTTTCTTCCCGGCAAAATTGACTTGGATATAGTCAAAAAAAGCATCTACTGTTTCTTTGGTGATTAATTTTCCTCTCCCGGAAAGGCTATGTTCATAACAATAAGTACAAGCCAGGTTACAACCATAAGAAGGAATTAGTAGCAACTGGACTTGGGAATTATCAATTTCCGCTTGAAATTTAGCAAATTCCGTTTCAAATTTTTCATTCTCAGCCTCTTTATTATTAAACAAATATCCTCTAGAAAGCAGATATTCGTAAAATTGCTTATTTTCAGGATCAACAGTACCGTTTTCTTTAAAACCATGTACTATCTGATATTCCAATTCATTCATCAGATCAAAACTACCCGTCAATGGGTTTAAAATCGCGTATCCCGGTTCTTGACTATTCCAGATTGGTACAATAACATTATTGTTACTGTAATGCATCGAGAGATCACCTGTCTTCCATATTTTAAGTCAAAAGTGTTCAGGAGTCAGGAGAAAGGAGTCAGTAGCCAGGAGATGCTTGAAATTGCTTCGAAGCTATGTGTTATTGGGGTCTTAAAAATCGTTTGTCATTTCATCACCCAGGGCTAAACCCCTGGGCTGATGTACAAAATCTATCCAAATCCCGCTTTCACGGGCTCCGTAAATTATTCGAAGCCTATCCAAAGGGATTTAGATTGTTAAGAACAAACTCCAGTCGTTTATGATTAAACGAGATAATGTAGATTTTAAAAGCCCACATATCTTCACTTTCACTACTGGCTCCTGACTTCTAAACTCCTAACTCCTGTTTTTGGGATTCCTGGCTCCTAAACTATTGATTACTGTCTGAGACTCCAAAACTACCGACTCCTAGTCATGGCAGCCAGCCACTACATTGGAGGACTTGGAACAGCATTGGGCGGTTTTAAAACCGGAACAGCAACTATTGTTGCCGGTGTTTTTGGTAACTTGTTTCATCGTTTATCACCTCCTTTGAAAGCTCTGATTGTTAAGCTAATGAAGTCATAACCGTTTTTCGGATATTCTCTTTTTTTCAGAATTTCTATCTTTGGAAACCCGGCGTTCTTGATTATTTGTAGATACTCCCATTCGGTGACGGCTCCGCCAAAGCAGGCCGCCCATTGAGCCGGGTCGTTTTTAATATGTTCCGGGAGAGGAAGTTTAGAGGTAGCGTCGGATATTACTATTCTGCCGCCGGGGCGGAGTATCCGGTGGATTTCCTGGTAGACCAGTTGTTTGTTTTTAGCATGATTAATCACACAATTACTGATAATGGCATCGAAACTTTCGTCTTCAAAGAGCAGTTCTTCAATGTTGCCCACTGCAAATTCGATATTATTAACTTTTTCAACTCCGGCGTTTTCAACCGCTTTTTGAACCATTTCCGGAGTAAGATCCAAACCAACCGCTAAACCGGCTTTTCCTACCAATTTACCGGCGGCGATTGTTTCCAGACCTCGTCCGCACCCGAGATCCAACACCCGTTCTCCCGGTTTTAACTCCAAAAAGTCCAAATTACGTCCACAGCTTAGCGAACACTTTTGTTGGCTTAAACCACTATAGCGAGTTTTGGTGGCTGATTGATATTGTTCCATTTATACCCTACCCCCTACAGTATTATATTATGATCGTTTGGCGCTATTGTCAATATATTTCGGTTAGGTTGAAATAATTATCTTTTGGGGAGGAATTTTAGGAGTGGAATTTAGGCGAAAGGCGCGAGGCGATAGGCGAAAGTTGTAAATGTGATACCAAAGTCGCCTATTTTTGTTGATTGATTGGTTTAGGTGAAAATGTATATGAAAACTTGGGTAAAGACCCCTATCCAGCCTTGCGAGGCCACCTTTCCCCGTCTGGCTAACCATTACCCATATCTTGGGAAGAAGATTGAATTGATCGAAAATATTCAACAAATAAAAGTCCTTCATTAAGTTTTTGTAGGCCGCGCCATAAGACTTTGACACCTGGCTTACCATCATGTT
>JAEYRX010000104.1 GCA_023435225.1 Bacillota bacterium | reverse complement strand
GTTGCCTGTTGCCTGTTGCCTTTATTATATTTCTATATTTTTCCACGAATATCTCTATAGGATAATGGTCAATCTATACTCAGAGATTTGTAGTGGCCGAGGCGAAGATTGATAACGGCCCTGCCCCAGAGGCCAACAGGTCGTTATCAGTCGAGCAACTGATCAATATGGGTTGATAAGCTTTGATCCATATTGGTCTGAGCGCAGATTGTTGCAGGTGGGCCAACTTATTACGGCGGTTGGTGAGATCGTCGTGGTAGGGAAACTTATCTGTAACAGTCGAGCCCAGATTGTTATTGGAGCGAAAGGGTTTGTTTGCAGTCGAAAGATTGCAGGCAGATCCCCAAGTTTCAATGGCAGTCGGTCAAAGGTTATCGTAGTACGTGTAATGGGTGTTTGTAGCCGAAAGGTTGCAGGTATCCACGTAACGTGGTGCGGTAGCCGGAGATAAGGTTACTGCAAGTCTCTTTATATATTTGAAAATGAGAGATATCACAGAAAAAAGCTAGATTTGGCGTGCATTACCGGGCGATTGCCATAATAATCACTGCTGTTATGGTAAAAATCTATAATTTGCTCCGATTTTGCCAAATTTAGGTCTTGTTTTAATTGAAATTCTAAGCTATAATAGTTTTACAGTCTCTAGGTGTACGGGTTATGTTCTAGAGACTTGACGAGCGTTTTCTTGACGCAGACGTCGGCGGACAAGCAGATGCTCATCCCGTTTCCGGATACGCCGGCATCCGGAGTGGGACGGATTTAAATGGTTTGTTTAGGTTCACATGGTTTTTCGGTTTTAAATGTTTTAAACTTTTTAATTTTAATGATTTTTAAATTGGCCACCTTCGGGTGGTAATTTTTTTTGATGATTTATAAATTAAATGGAAGCTTATGGGTTAAGCGATTGTTTTTTGTCAAAGAAAAGTCATATTGACAGCTAACTAATTGAAAGATATAATTTAAGGGACTTTTAAAATCACATAATATAAGGAATTTTCATAATTCTAAAATTTAACATTTCGATACAATAATTGATAGCCGTTTCTAGGCTATTCACTATATGGTTGTTTACATCAAATCCTTAATAAATAAGTTTTTTTTGATGTAAACAACAAGCATCGATAGCATCTTCTACTATATCGAAAACTTCATTAAGGTAATTATGGAACTCACTTACAACCCCTAAAATCAAAAAGCGATGATAGGGACTATTCTAAAGTATGGTTATATACCAGAGAGTTGTCGGAGGTGGAAGACAACAAGTAACAACTTTAGATACTCACCCTTGAGTACTGTTCAAAATTATCTATAGATTTGGACCATAGGTAAGAGTAGAGTCAGTCGGCACCGTCCGTTATCCGGCAAAGTAGGGTTTTCATTTAAGAATTCTGTTGATTTTAAATGTTAAACCAAAAAGAGTGGTACCGCGGAAGCAATGCCTTTCGTCTCTATGAGATGAAAGGCTTTTAATTTTGTCATGTAAATCAATATAAATAAGTATCTGAAAATAGTTTATTAAATTGCTTAAATAATGACTCTTATCTTAATGAGGAGGAATCATATGTCAGAGTTATTTAAGATGACGATCGGTGATTTAATTGATGATTGGGCTCGTAAACAACCGGATCGTGATTGCCTGGTTTATCATGACCGGAACCTGCGAATGAGCTATTTGGATTTTAAAAAGGAATGCGATCAAGTAGCTAAAGCTTT
Source organism: Bacillota bacterium (assembly GCA_023435225.1). Lineage (GTDB taxonomy): Bacteria > Bacillota > UBA4882 > UBA8346 > UBA8346 > UBA8346. Next base: position 3,102 of record JAEYRX010000104.1, on the reverse strand, counting down.
CATGGCTTTGGGGCAAGGTAAAGGTGATCATATTTCAGTATGGGCAACTAATTATCCAGAATGGGTAATTTCCCAATTTGCCACTGGGAAAATGGGTGCTCCGTTGGTAACGGTTAATCCCGCTTTCCGAATGTATGAATTGGAATATTTATTGCGACAATCCGACTCTACCACGCTAATTCTAATGCAAGGGGTAAAGGATGTCGATTTTGTAAAAATTGTTTACGAACTTTGCCCGGAGTTGAATCATTGTAAACCTGGAGAGTTAAATTCAGCCCGTTTTCCTTATCTTAAAAATATAATATTTTTGGGAGATGCCAAGTATCCGGGGATGTTTACCTGGAAAGAGTTTCGTGAGTTAGGAAATAAGATCAGTGATGAAGAATTAACTAAACGCCAACGTTCGATTGATTTGGATGATATTACTTGTCTAATGTATACTTCCGGAACTACCGGTTTTCCTAAAGGGGTAATGTTAACCCATTTGAATATAGTTGCTGATGCCTATTATATTGCGGATTGTATGAAGATTACTCCGGCGGACCGGATGTGTATTCCGGTGCCTTTTTTCCACTGTTTCGGGTGTGTTCTAGGAACTATGGCTTGTGTAACTCATGGAGGAACAATGGTCCCGGTGGAAACCTTCAACCCCATAAAGGTGCTGGAGGCGGTAGAGGGAGAAAAATGTACGGTACTCCACGGGGTGCCAACTATGTTTATCTCGGAGTTGCAGGTTTTAGAGGAAAAGCATTATGATACCAGTTTATTAAGGACTGGAATTATGGCTGGTTCTCCATGTCCAATTGAGGTTATGAAGAAAGTAGTCGATATAATGGGAGCCAAGGAGCTGACCATTGCTTATGGCCTAACCGAGTCTTCTCCGGTTATGTCCCAGACCAGGACCGACGACCCTATTGAGCTAAGGGTTTCAACAGTAGGCCGGGCATTACCGAATGTAGAGATTAAAGTAGTTGATATAGAAACCGGGGAAGAAGTACCGCGGGGTGTGCCGGGGGAAATCTGTACCCGTGGTTTTTTAGTAATGAAAGGGTATTATAAAATGCCGGAAGCTACCGCTGAAGCCATCGATGAAGATGGTTGGCTTCATTCCGGAGATTTGGGGACGATGGATGAAAACGGATATCTAAAGATAACCGGCCGGAAAAAGGATATGATCATTCGGGGCGGAGAAAATATTTATCCGCGTGAGATTGAGGAATTCTTATATACCTATCCCAAAGTCCGCGATGTCCAGGTGGTCGGAGTTCCGGATATAAAATACGGTGAGGAGGTTGCCGCCTGTATCATTCTGAAGGATGGTGTTGAGGCTGGTGAAGAAGAGTTCCGGGAGTTTTTTAAAGACCGGCTTTCCAAGTTTAAACACCCTCGTTATATTGTATTTTTACCTGAATATCCCATGACTGCAAGCGGGAAAATCCAGAAATACAAACTCCGGGAAATGCTGGTGGAGAAGTTAAATTTACGGGATGCCGAGAATGTGGAGACTGCTTAATAAATGGCGGATAATTTTCAAGAGTTGGTTGATAAGCTTGGATTAATTAAACATCCGGAAGGCGGATACTTTAAAGAAGTATATCGCCATCCGGAGTTAATCAATAGTCAACAATTAACCGCCGGCTTTGATGGTCAAAGAAACTTGGCTACCAGTATCTATTTTTTATTAACTTCAAGCGATGTTTCCCGTTTTCACCGCTTGAAATCTGAAGAAATATGGTATTATCATACCGGCTCCGCAGTAACTATCTATACAATAGATACTAAAGGCGTGTTGAAAGAATATAAGCTCGGATTAAGTTTGGAAGCAGGTGAGACTCCCCAGATTATCGTTCCGGCCGGCAGTATTTTCGGAGCGATGGTGAATGAGAAGGACTCTTTCTCCCTAGTTGGTTGTATGGTTTCACCGGGTTTTGATTTTCAGGATTTTGAGTTATTAACCCGAACAGAGTTAATCCGATTGTATCCTCAATATGAGGATTTAATAAATAAGTTGACTTGAATTTGCTATAATTATATAACTTACTTGCCGGACCGAGGTTTATCCAAGGAGGTAATTTTGTGGAAAATATTCTGTCAGTGGAGAAAATTTTTAGCCCCGGGAATTCCATACAAATAATCTTCTCAGAGTATATTGGGAATATCAAAAAGTTTTCCGCCACTGTAACCGCTTTTCAGGATGAAGGTTTATATGTAGCGACTAAAGAGAAAGAACTAGCCAATCTATTGGAGCAGGGTTCGGAAATTACCATTGAATATGAGAATGAAGACGGCAAGAAATACTTTTTTGGAGCTTATAAAATCGCCCATGTTTCCCAGGAAGGACCGATACTTATCCTGGCTAAACCTTGGAAAGCAAATCAAAAGTTACTACGGAGGTATTTCGATAATAATGTTGTTTTGCCATGGAAAGTCAATGTTGCTTCATTACGCCGCTATTTCCGGGTAAATGTGGAATTACCTTTTTATTTATTGGACGGAAATGTTCATATTGGTCAGATTATTGATTTATCAGTCGGCGGATTATTTGTAGTTCTAAATCCGGATGCCCAATTTCTACTAGGATCACATCTTGATTTTCAACTAAAGCTGCCTGATGGAAAGCCGCTTCAGCTTCAAGGAGAGATCGTCCGGACTGAAATAGTTGAGAATAATAAATTAGGGGTCGGGATTAACTTTTTAAATCTGTCCGAAGAAGCGCGTGAAGAAATCACCCAATATCTATTAAACAATTCGAGAATAAAAATAAATACTGATTTTTAAATACGTAAGCCACGAAAGCTGATTCATAAATTGTTTTTTCGTGTGTTTCGCGCATCTCGTGGTTAAAATAATTTTTAGGGAAGCGCTGATTAATTGAATAAGTGACGATTTTGCGCTTCGTAAAATGCCTAATACCGCATATTTGCTAACACAAAATCGAATTAATCAGCGCTTCCTTAGTAATTGAATATAATAAATTTTGGTTATAAAGTTTAATAAGGAACCCCTATACAAGAACGTATGTTCGTGATAATATATTAATGAACAAACGTTCGGAGGGGTAAACAATGAAAAATGTCAAAAGAGTCTTAAAAAAACGGAAAC
>JAEYRX010000058.1 GCA_023435225.1 Bacillota bacterium | reverse complement strand
GTTTTAATTTGATCGGGATGCATTTGGGGCCATCCGGCAGAATTGCGTAGTTTATTACAATCTTCAGCGGAGATGGTGTTTGTGTATGTGATGTTCATTTTTATAATCCCCCATTAATCGTTAATATAAATAAGCTTGGGCTTACACTATTAAACTAACGTGCAATAAATAAAACCCCAGAGCCTTTCCAAGCAAATCCCGCTACGGACGGCGGGTCTTGCATCATCTTTCATAGAAAAAGTGATTTCTCGCCCAATTCGCTTTTCTTTTTCAGATATATTCGTAATCAGTACCACATAAGTAAATATAAAAGCTTTTCATAATAATTTTCCAAAAAGCGCTACAACATTGTCGTTTTAAGATCCAAACATAATAATGACTCTCACATTTACTTCAGTCCTCGATTGCCACAATACCGAAGCTTAAGCTGTTTAAGGTGTTCCTTCAATGGCTTCGAGAACCTCCTGGAAGTGTCCATGCCAATCTGTGACCTAGCCGGAGACCCTAAGAGGATCCCAGAAGCGGTATGACTTTGTCGGATTGCCCGGAAACTTTTTTTCCTTATTTCAAATCCATTTCGTAATATATAAGGCTATGTATTGTTTTGTTTGAAGTTTTCGAATTATCTCGGCTTATTTCTTTAAAGCCAACTGCTTCATACATTTTTTGAGCGGGAATATAATAATCCATTATACCTGTAGATACTTTGGCTTTAGTAAATCCTTTATCCTTCAAATGATTGAGAGCCATTCCCATCTGATAAGTTCCAAGACCTTTGCCTCTTAATTTTGGCAGAATACAATTATGCCCTATAATGACAATTGGGTTTTCTCTAGGATCCCAACAACACATTCCAGCTATTACCCCTTCATATTCGGAAACAAAGCTGCAGTTTTCACCGATTTCAGGATTTTCGTAAAAAAAGGTATCACAATCATTAAAACTTTTTAGATTTTCTTCAATATATTCCGGATAACGTTCATGGAAAGGGGAATATGACTCAATAAGAATGGATTCTAGGGTGCCTTTGGGATAATTTAATAATGATTTAAATACTAGCATTAAAAACCTCCTTAAATAAAGTCCTTTATATGCGAAAGTCGGCTTCATGCCGTGCGGTCATTACGTCCTTAGCTACAATGGGCTTATTTTATTAGTATCGAATTCATTTCTCCGGTTGTAAAAATTATCCCAATTTGGTTTAAAATCATATAAGTCAACCAGTAGGCTTGTATCCCCGGATTCATCAACAAAAAAATAATTTATTACAGCTTTAATTCTCTATTTATTTACTTTTTTTCAAGGATAGAAAGAGAGCTAATGCTAATATAATTAACTCAATAAAAGTGAAAGGATATCTAACGAATTTATAAAACAAGAAATATAACATACTAATCCAAAAAATAAATACAAGAGAATTAGCAAATTTGCTGAATTTCCTAATAAATTGAATCTCTGTTCCATAATGTATTCGGAATATATTTAAGTATCCAAGCAACACCAATGTAATACCACCATTAAAAAACCAAAAAGAAGGTTCCTCTAAAGTTTTAAAAAAAATGGGTGTTGCAATCCATTGTAAAACACCAGTTACAATAATTAAATACGAGTTATATAAGTCAATTTTTTTAAGGCTCAAAGAAATCTCTCTCCTTTTCTCTCTTTTACTTCATTGAACTAACTTTCAATTACAGAGCGGCCATGGAAGCCGCTATTGGCCCAAACTTAGGCAATTTCGGTTAACGTCCCCGTGTTACTGACGTCGCTGGGCCTTAGTGTATTCGACTTAGGTTTAGCGATGTGGCTGTATTCTTGGTGAATCAACTTCTTGATTACACTTCATGATACATATTGCTTCTTCGAGTACCCATCTTCGAATTACCGCGCCCGAAGCAGTAACGCGGTTATACGTCATTCTCACCATCCCTAATAAAAGCGATGGATGGCTGTTGTTTTATAATCTTTATTATTTTTCTCTTATTTCGAAATAACAAATAAATTATTTGAATACCACCTATAAATGCCAAACTGAACATTAGGTAATACCATGCAATCTTTATAAAACCTAATGTCTTTATTATGGGTATTCTTTGAAATCCCAAAGTATAAAGTATTCCGGTAATAATTAATCCGAAAACTAAAGTAATAATCATTAACCATAACATAGTAATAGCAATTCCTTTTACAAGCCTGGCACCAAATATTTTATTACTCATTTTTAAAACCAGCCTTTAATATTTCAAGGATTTTTCCTAACCAAAAATAAAAAAATCCCCATAAAATCGTACTTAATGCAGAAAAACACAAATTTATTGCTCCAAAAATTAGACCAGTACCAACTATTGAAAAATGATTATTAGAGCTTGCTATACTTTCTATAGATTTTACAATATCATTTAATAAACCGATAAAAATATAAATGATACCTCCAATTTTTAAATACTTCTCGACATGATTGTTCAATAGTGAGTTTAAAGATAAACCTTTTGTATGTTGCTTTTTCATTTCTCCTGGCAACTCATTAACTAAAACTTCATTACAATCCTTACAAACTGTAAAGCCTTCTCTATATTCTTGTCGACATTTAGGACAATACATAATTATTTCCTCCTCAAGATTTTTATTTAGTGGCAAGATGCCGCAATAGGCCCGAATTATGGTGAGAATGGCGTATAAACAGTGAATTCCCGCACTAATTTGGTTTTTCTATTTGATATATTCCTAATCAGTACCACATAAGTAAATATAAAAGTTTTTCATAATAATTTTCTGTAAATCTCCAAAAAATCCTTCCATAACCTGGTAAGAACAGTTGAGTTCTTAACGCAGGTGGCTTTGCGGGCCGATGGGAAGCGATTCCTTCCTCCCTTGATTTCCCCTCACCTTCTAAACCCCTTTCAGGGCTCGGTTAAAACTTCGAAGCATAACCCAGCCCGGCGCAACCGGGGTTGAGAAATTTTTAAAGCCTAGCCCAGGGGTTTTAGCCCTGTGTGTATCAAGCCAAGCTCCCAAAAAAACGGAAAACGATTGCCACTCACCACCCAGAGCTGAAGTTGAAATGTAGGTTGAGTCAAAACCTCTGGGCTGAAGTTAAAATCTTTCTCAACCCCGTAACCGGGCTGGGTAATCATTGGCTGTAAAATAAAAACCGAGCCCCGAAGGGGGTTTTGATGGATTTAAAGACAACAGCCCAGGGGTTTTGAGATAATGGGGGAATATTTGCTTCTGCCCTGGGTGATGAAAGAACTGCATTATTATTACTCTGATTGGAAATTACTGTTGTAGTACAAATATAAAAAAAACCGGATCTTCAGAACCGGTCTAAGAAGTTAAATTAAAATTAATGATATCAATATCTTTAACCTTTAAAAAATCTTTATCCATACTTACAATCTTTAAGCCATATAATTTTGCTAAGGTATATTGATAAGCATCATCAAAATCTAATTTAAAAATATTCATATTATAAATTAAACTGGAATAGCTATCCAACGGTAATGAAAGTACTAAAACATTATTTACAACCTCATTAATATACTTCTGGAATTCTTCAAGTTTATTATATCTACCAAGTATACTCCGATTGAATGCAAAGTAAAATCAGAAATTTCAAGGTGACCAAGATTGTTAACAAGAAAATCTTTACATTCTTGAGTTTTCTCCTGACCAAGCAGTACTTCTAAAAAAATATTTGTATCAATTAGATACATTTATCGCCACTCCATTGATTTATGCTGTAAATCAACGGAGCTTAATTTTTTTTCTGCATTCAGACCATTTTCCCATGAGAACTTAAACCCTGTAATCTTTTCGTGGGTAATTTGTTCCTTAGCAAGTAATGTATTGACGTGGTCGAGAATCTCCTTTTTTAAAATATCCGGAAGATCTTTTAGCTTCTTCGAGATTTCGTTTTCATACATTGAATTCACCTCTTGAATGTATTGTAGCTCATCTAAATACAAAAGTCAAAATTTGACTTTAAAGATTTCTGCGGGCCGATGGGAGGCACTCCTCAGCCCTTTCATTAATCAATAATTGAGTAAGTTTTTATCATCAATACCACAAAAGACAAATTTTGCATACCTATTAATATTATTTTGCCTCCAAATACTCAATTAAGATATATCTGCTTTGCTTATTATGCCTTCCTCGAAAGATTTAAGAAAAACTTCAGAAAAATTACTAAAGAAGGTATTTAGTTTTTTCCATTGTTCGGTATTCAATTTAACTTCTTTTCCGTCCGATTCATTGAGCCGCTCAGCATGGACTAGACTTAGGTAAAATAATAGGCTAAAGGTTAAAACAATGATAATCATTATCTTTTTCATTTTTTTCACTTCTTGTGTAATAAATCCAAATTTGAAAAATGGCGTCTAAAAATCCTTTCGCCTCACCCCGCTAGCTACTTTGATTGCATGATGTTACCTTGATAGCTACTCCCCTCTCCTTTATTTATAGGCTTTTCTGAAACTTTAGGAGAGGGGAAAGTTGATATATTGGATTTGATTGTTTTTCTTATATAAAGACATACTTTTTACTGCCATTTAAAATGAAGCTATGGCCAAAATCAATCAATTTGCCCCTCTCCAGAACCAAGAAAATTAACAGCAGGGCATGGAGAGGGGCGTGGCGCTATTCTTGCTAAGTCCGATCGAGGATCTGGCGGGGTGAGGCGGGAATTAACATCTTCGTCTCACCCCGCTAACTTTAGATTATGAACAAATCATAGAAGGTAACATAGTTCATTATAATTGTAAAACAAATA
>JAEYRX010000057.1 GCA_023435225.1 Bacillota bacterium | reverse complement strand
GTTTTAATTTGATCGGGATGCATTTGGGGCCATCCGGCAGAATTGCGTAGTTTATTACAATCTTCAGCGGAGATGGTGTTTGTGTATGTGATGTTCATTTTTATAATCCCCCATTAATCGTTAATATGAAGGGTCTAAAGCATATACTATAAAACTAATTGCAATAGATAAAATCCTAGAGCCTTTCCCAAGCAAATTTCGCCACCAATTCGTTTTTCTATTTGATATATTCCTAATCAGTACCACATAAGTAAATATAAAAGTTTTTCATAATAATTTTCTGTAAATTTCCAAAAATTCCTTCCATAACTTGGTAAGAACAGTCGAGTTCTTAACGCAGGGGGCTTTGCGGGCCGATGGGAGGCGATTCCTTCCTCCCCCGACTCCGGCGTTATCTGCCATCCTGGCAACGCCTAACTTGAGACTTCCTGTCTCAGGCCTCCAGGAGTGACTTTTTTACCGCAAAAAAAGTCACCAAAAATGCGCCGGAACCTAGATAAAATGAAAATCATTTATAGATTTCGCATTCCAAAGGCCGAATGCAAAATAGTTTTGGAAATTTTCATTATATGTTAAGGAAATATGTTGCATTAAAATATAGTAATTCAGAAAGTATTGCAACATATATTGATTCCGGTCCTCCCTTGATTTCTCCTCACATCCATGTTCGGAGTAGGAATTTTTGATTAGAAAGACGCTGACCTCCTATCAGCGTCTTCTAGGCATTTCCGTGGGCCGACGGCTGTGAAACATCATATTTCTATCAATTGTAATCAAAGTCATTCTAAACGTCTCTATGCAGCACAATTTTAGCGGCATATTTCCGTAAGAATGACTATTTTGATTACAATTGATATTAAGCCGCGCCTCCGACCTCCGTGTCTTCGGGTGGTAGTTGATATTTCAATCTTTTTTGCCAATAACCATGGATTTTAGCTAAAAGCATAAAAAATTTGACACACTCGTAAATTGGAGTTCGGAACACCGGCGTTGGAGTTAAGAACTCGGAAGTCAGAGTTTGGAACTGCTGAGTCGGAGTTCGAAACAGGAAAATTGGAGTTCGGAACACCGGTGTTAGGGTTTGGAACTCGGAAGTCGGAGTTCGAAACAGGAAAATTGGAGTTCGGAACTCCGGTGTTGGAGTTAAGAACTCGGAAGTCGGAGTTTAGAACTGCGGAGTCGGAGTTCGAAACAGGAAAATTGGAGTTCGGAACACCGGTGTTGGGGTTTGGAACTCGGAAGTCGGAGTTCAGAACTACGGAGTCGGAGTTCGAAACAGGAAAATTGGAGTTCGGAACTCCGGTGTTGGAGTTAAGAACTCGGAAGTCAGAGTTTGGAACTGCGGATCGGAGTTTAGAACAGGAAAATCGGAGTTCGGAACACCGGTGTTGGGGTTTGGAACTCGAACGGGGTGAACTAATCGATAAAGTATGGTTGGTTTAGGCAAGTGCAGCATGCCAATGCTGCCGGGGCGGCGGGGTATCCCCGCCTGAATTATACAAAGTTCCCCTCCTTGATGGAGGCCAGAACCGGGAGGGTTCGAGGTGCGGCCTCCAGGATGGAGATTAGCCGCAAGGGCTAGGGGAGGTTGGCCCTTTTAATGAGCCAATATATGCATGTTTGCCGTTGGTGAAAAACCCATCAACCATTTTCACCCAGCTTCCTGGCTCATCCTCCTACTCCGTCCGGGGAAGCGGTTGGCGAGGTCGTTGTAGATGGTTCCGGCTTTTTGGATATTGGAACGCATGGCGTTTTTGACGGCGCTGTAGAACATCAGGGCGGTGGAGTAGGCTTCGCTGCCGGATAGGGTCATGGTGTCGGAGAGGGACTCGGTTATTTGTAGCAGCGGCTGATAGATACTTCTTATTGTCTCAACGGCGGCGACGTCGACGGCCAGCTCATCGGTGCTGATAAACGGGGGGACCAGGTCAGGGTTTTGGTTGCAGTATTCTAAAGTTTTCTGGACGAAGCTGACGGTCTTATCGCCCATTTTGGGCATCTCCTGCCGCTCTTCCGGGGATAGGGTTTTAAGCAGCGGCAGCAGTTTGGTTTGGAGGGTGGTGACGCAGGACTTGATTTCAGCCAGGTCGGCCTCGGAAATGTCGAAAGAAACCAGATTTTTTTGACTCATTTGTATTCTCCTTTTCTTCCGGTTTTTACCGGTTGGTTTTGGTAGTATTCGGAAAATGAAAAATAATTTCCTGCTTTTTATGTAAAAAAATTTAATATTTTTAAATATTTTTTATTTGTGCAGTTAAGCGAAATATTATTATAATTGTTTGGTTTGAATTAATATCGGGGATTTGTGATAAAATTCGACAAACGTGTCGAAAAATGTCGAATTTATGTTTACTGGTATGGGAGGAAAGTAAGTTTCAGTGACTAGCGGCTATTAGTAGAAAAAGTGTAAATATTTAGCATGATTGGTCGATAAATATAGTGGGAGATTGATATGTTAAGTTGGAATTGGAGTGAAATGGGCTTGAGAAGTGGAAGAGTACGTGAAATTGATAGAGAAAAAGGGAGACGGTCGGGGGATCGTCTTTAGTTTTTTTGTGTCGGATTTTAACGGGAATTGACGGATGGATAAGAGGTATATAATTTAGACTTTTATATTAAATAAGCGGGGACAACGGGGAGACGGCTGAAAGAGGCCGTTTTATAATAGTCATAAATGCATTGGAGTGTAAGAGTTTCATTGTCTAACTGCGACCCCTTGCCCCTGCATTAGGGGCAACCACCGGTCATGGAAGTCTAAAATCTTATTTTACGCGGGACTATATTTTTCAAACTGGCAGAATCCTCCTAGGTCTATTAGTAACGGAGGATGGTGGTCGTCCCTTTCAGGGACAGAGGGTCTGGTTTTTACTTATTGCATCGATATTAATGTTTTATATTGAGCATGATGCGCAACCCAAGGCGTTCCCGAATATTATCACTTAATTTTGGTGGGCTATAACGACGTTAACTACGGTTGGGTATGGCGATGTATATCCTGTTGCCGGCTGGGGACGTTTATTGAGCAGGGTCATTGCTATGCTGGGGATAGGGTTGGTGGCGCTGCCGACGGGGATTATAAGATCCGGGTTTATGAATGAAATTAGTTCGGTGAAGGAAGATTTATAAAAGGAGGGTTTTATTTTGATATTAGAGATCCCAAATGATGAGGATTTTAAAAATTCTGGCTTAGGATTTATCAATTTAGCTTTAGACCAAATTTTTGAATTGTATTCAGATTTATCGAGTTCAGAGATTGAAGATTGGGGTGAACATGATGATATTGAAACATATTGGATTGCTGCCAAAATTAAGTTAAATAATTCATTAGCGCTTATCCAACAAGGAATAGAATTTATTTTAAAAGGACGAATTGTATCAATAAGTCCATATTTGTTAATTGCGAGTGAACCTAAAGAGTGGTCAAATAAATGGGAGAAAAATGATGTATCGTTTTCAGAGTTTAGAACTCTAGATGCGCAAGATTTAATTAAAGTTAATAATATTATTCATCCTCAAAAATTATCAGAAGGCTTTATAACTAAATTCAATGATTTAAGGCAACGAAGAAATGCTATTATGCATACTATAAGTAAATCTATTAAAATTGATGCAAAAGAGATCATAATTGTATCTTTAGAAGTCATTAATGAGTTAATTGAACCATTTGGATGGATAAATCTAAGGCGTAAATATTTAGAGGAATCTCCAGTTTCTGCTGCTTTCAGTTGTGATCATGTTGAATTAACATTATTAACTGAAACTCATATTTTGCTCGATTTACTCAGTCCTAGTGAAACTAAGAAATATTTTAACTTCAATAAAAAGCAGAGAAGATATATTTGTCCCACTTGTAGTAGAGTTGATGAGTGCGACTCTTTAAATACTGATACTGCTTTATTAGAACCAAATAAACCTGACTCAACAAGTGTATATTGTTTTATATGTGAAGATGAATATGAAGTCATAAGACTTAATTGTCCTTATTGTAAAGGCAATGTAATAGAATCAAATAAAAAAATGTGTTTAACTTGTGGAGAAACAGTAGAAGTAGACAACGGTGCATAACAACAAAGATATTATATTAGTGGATTTAGTTATAAAAGATGCCGAAATGGGTCATTCACTCCATAGATATTAAAATAGGTTATTAAGGAGGAATCAATAATGCATTTTTTTACATTGATGAAGCTGGGTGCACTGGAGATGACATAGTAAACCCTGAACAACCTGTTTTTGTTGCGGGTGGTGTAAAAATTCGAGATGAGGGATGGAATAAAACAAAAAAAGCTTTTGATAGGATAGTTCATGATTACTTTGAAAATCATGTACCGGAAAATTTCGAACTTCATTCAAGTGATTTGTTTTCTCCAGATGGAGGTGAATTTTTTAGGGGACATAGCCGAGAAAAAAGAAATGCTTTTGCCAATTCATTATTAGATCTTTTGGCCGAAAGAAGTCATAATACCTTTTATGTAGTAATTGATAAAAACGATTTATTAAATGCCGATGCGTCACACATTTGTACAAAAAACTATCTTAACTGTAAAATACCTTATCTCGTTGCCTATGATTATTTAATATCTAATCTTGAATGGTTCACTAAAGTGAAATTAGGTAAAAGTGCAAGAGGACTTATTATTATTGATATAAAAGATCAATATGAAAGCCAAATTGCAATGATTACAAATCATAGAAGATATATATGTCCTACTGCACAAAGAGTTAAATGGCTTGTAGAGTTTACTTATTCCGTAGATTCAAGGAAAAATCCAATGGTTCAATTATCCGATTTAATTTGTTTTATTGTAAAAAAATATATGGAGATAGATTTAGGTTACAAAAATGCATATTCCGCACCAGTAAAAACATTATTTAGAGATATGTATTCAAAAATTCATGATCGTTCAATAAAAAAAGAAATCCAAAATGAAACCGGAAGGAACTCAAATTATTACAATGATTTTCTAAAAGAAGTAATAAAATTTCCGAATAGAAATTTTAAACGAACAGTATTTTAATTAAATTGCATTATTCTTCAATAGTTTCAAGTGAGCTTTAACATTGAATATTAAAAAACATCTTATCCTGATAAAAGATAAGGCTAACATAGCAATGTAAAGGAGATACCCATGGACCATCAAACCCTAAAACCTTGGCTAACCATTTTGATTCACCCGAGAAAGACCATTCGGGAACTTATTACTTTGGGAACGAATCAACGCGCCATTGTGATACTCATCCTTCTTTCAATAATTGTTGAAAGTTTTAAAAAATGCCATGGCCCTTTCGATTTTCCATCAATCGGATTCATTTTTCTAGTACTCGTATTAGTAGTTGTTATGTTAGTTCTCGGAGTACTGGTAGGATTAGCGTTTTTAAATTTCTGCGCTGCTTTATTGGATTGGACCGGAAAATGGCTTAAAGGGCAAGGAAATTATGAGGAAATTAAACTTGCCTTAGCCTGGTCGAATGTCCCTTTTATTTGGTCCGGTTTAATTTGGTTGGTCTTATTTTGGGTAACAATGTTGAAGTCGAACCTGATCAATGAAACGGTTTTAACATGGTTGGATTATATAATTGGGATTTGGGTTTCTGTAATCTTTCTAAACTGTTTAGGAGAAGCCCAAAAATTTTCAGTCTGGAAGGCTTTATTAAATACAATTATAGCGGTTTTTGTCGTGGTTGTACCGGTTGCCTTTTTAATCGGCGCAGGATATTTAGGCTATCATTACGAACTTGGGAAATAAATTGAAAATCAATTTAAAAGTTGAAACCTCTTTCATTTCAACGGTTGCTCTTGATGATGAAGCGTGGAAAGAATAAATTAGGGCGATGATACAAATGAAATTTTCCGAATTGGAATTACACCGGCTCATGAACATAGGGCCTGAAAACCTTACAATTGAAGAGGGAATCACTTTTAATAGTTTAAATTTCATTCGTTGTATCCACTTGAATGGGGATGATTTTTATAGTTTCTCTTACGACACTATATATTACGGCGATATTTACATAATATAATGTATACAAATAACTTGGAACGGTCGTTCTAAGATTATTTTACTCAAATAAGAGGAGCCTTGATGGCTCCTCAATATTTTTCGGGTTCTCTTTGTGTTAAATATTAGGTATTATTTTTTTTATTTTTAATTGTTTCAATATAATTGTTAATTAAAGCTAATAGAAAAGCTTCCTCATCTTTATTCAACAAATCCTTGTTATTCCGTAATAATTCCACTACTTGTGCTTCAAAACTATTATCATCTTTCCCTAATAAATAATCAGTGCTTATATCAAAAAATTCCGCGATAGACTTAATCATGATAAGATCCGGAAACGCACGGTCAGTTTCCCACTTTGCCAAAGCGTCACGATTAACTGATAATTGTTCCGCTAATTGATTTTGAGTGAGATTTTTTTCTTCGCGTAATTTTTTTAAGCGTTTCCCAAATGTGCTCATTTTTCACACTCCAATTCATTTATAGAATACATCAGAAGTATAAATATCTCCATATATGTGAAAATAATTCCCAAAACTCTTGATTATTCTTATTACTTTTTATATAATTGGGAATATAATTCACATAACTCGATAAATTTTCCCCTTTTCTCTTTTCGATTTTGAAATTGATGCTTTCAATCTTTATCCTGTTTTATTATGACTACGAAGGCATCGGTTACTCTCCCACTGAATCTGCTACTTTGAAATACTTCACAGGGGGAGAGAGCAAGAGTGAGGTCTACGCCCGAATTTCCGGCAATCAAAACACAGGCGTTCCCGGCACTACTTTCAAACTCACGCCTCTCGACTCATGCCTCACGCCTATCCCAGGAGGAATATTCCCGTGAAGCAAATCCGCGTCCATCAACACACCGTCGGCGCCATGAAGTTGTTATGAAAGCGGTATCAGAAGTTTGAAGTTAGAAGAGTGAAGTTTGA
>JAEYRX010000048.1 GCA_023435225.1 Bacillota bacterium | reverse complement strand
CCAGAACCTTACTCTCCAAAAGAAAAAATTGATGGTTGTATGTACTATTCTTGGATATTTATTACTTATGGCTTATTAAGATTCAGGTTGACTTTGAAAAAATAATTTTATGCAACGCTAGTGATAATTTACACAAAAACCACAATGAAAGAGAAAGATATAAAAGCATGAGATGTGATTTATTTACAATTAAATCGGAAATTAAAGAACCTTGATCTTCGAACGATAAAATAATTAAGAATATTTCCATTTTTCTTAATGGCTATAAAAAATTACCGGAACGGTCTGTAGTTCAACTAATCCATCCTGAATCACCAGTATTTCCCCATCAACCAAATTCCGATATTGCCCATCCTCACAGTCAACCTCCAAGAAACCACATTTTCCCTCGACATTAAAGATACCATGCAGTACCTGGTGCTTATAACGGTATGATGCCCATATTACTCCGGATTGAGGAATCCGGTGAATTTGGTAAGAACCATTGCCTAAAATAGGTTCTTTTTTAATAATGGCTAATTTAGTCAAAAAAGCAGAGAAATCATGGTTAAATTCGCTCCAATCCACCAAATCCGGTCTAAACAAACTAGGTGTGTTTAAATCGGTCGTTTCCTGACCACCATATATTAAAGTGGTTCCTTTCTCGAAAAAAGTGAAAGCAGTCCATTGCCGGATGGTTGTTTCAAAGGGAATTAGCGACCTTATTCGAGGCTGGTCATGGTTTTCCAAAAAGCGTAATTTAATATAATTCTCCGGGTAAATTGATTCTTGCTGGCGTTTTAGGTTTAGATATTCTTCCAGGGATGCCTGGCCTCTCAAGTATGTCTGGAAGGTATCATAGACATCATAATCATAAGTAATGTCAAATGCCTGATACATTTCGCAGTCGGAATGAGCGATAAAGCCTTGGCCTCTTAAGTCGGTGATGAAAGAAGGCCCTAAGCTCTCCGCCAGTAGGATAAGGTCCGGATTAATCTGTTGAAGTTCACTACGGGCTCTGGACCAAAATTGTACCGGTAAAAGTGACGCCACATCGCAGCGGAAACCATCGACTCCTTGATTTACCCAATATTTTAAAGTATCGATCTGATAGTTCCAAAGTTCTTGACGGGAGTAATCCAGATCCAATACATCGCTCCAATCTTCTACTTTTGTGGTGATTTTTCCGTTTTCATTATGGTAGAACCATTCCGGATGGTGCTTTAACAACCATGAATCATGGGAAGTGTGGTTGAAAACAACATCAATGATGATTTTTAATTCGTGGTCATGTATAATGCTTACTAATTTTTTGAATTCATCAAGAGTCCCATATTCCGGATTTATCTCACGGTAATTTTCGATGGAATAAGGACAGCCAAGACTTCCTTTCCTATTAATTCGCCCAATAGGATGAATCGGCATCAACCAAATAATATTAACCCCCAAGCTTTTAATCCGGGCTAAATCTTTTAGGAGTCCGTTAAAATTCCCATCTTTGCTATGATTCCGGAGATAGACTTCGTAAATTATTTGGTTGCGTAAGTTTTTATTGGTATCTGTAGCCATTGGTTCCTCTCAAAAATAAATAATTGTTTAATTTTAGTTTGTCATAATCTTAAAAATGAATAATCATAATCAGGAATTATATCTGCTCTCTCATCACCCAGGGCAGAAGCTAATAATTTTTGTCCTGTCAAATCCCCTGGGCTGTCATCCATTAAACCCTTCTAAACCCCAATCCGGGGCTCGGTTGAATTTTTCCTAAAAACACCTCCCAGCCCGGTTACGGGGTTGAGATTGCTTTTATACTTCAGCCCAGAGGTTTTGAATTAGCCGACTGCTAATCTTCTGCTCAATAAGTTGAATTAAATTTCGTATATCCATCTAAACACCTTTGTCCCTAAAGCAGGCCATGATAACACTAATGAATTTATTTCAACTTATTACAGCTGTAATAGGATGAAGAAAATTCCATTTTATTTTTCATTTGCTTTCGGGTTTAAGAATGCAAATCTGGAATAAGAATTTTCTTCATCCTATATAGGCGGTGAATCCTTTCAGTTCTTCTGTCTGGATGGTAAACTTGGATTTAGTTCACCAGATTTAAGCCTTAAACCCTATTATTTTTCAGTCGGATAAAATTATACAGATAAAAGGGTCTGAAATAAAATCGGAATCAACCTATAGTATTCCTTGCTGATTCCGGCATTAGGTAGAGCAATTGTGAAAATAGTTTAAAACTATCCTTTAACCGCTCCGGCAGCGATTCCTCGCACGATATACTTTTGCATCAGGAAATAGAAAACTACTACCGGGGCGGCGGATAATACCAGCGAAGCCATAGCCAGAGAATATTGGCGTTTAAAAAGACTGAAGAAACCGTATTGGGCTAGCTGTAGAGTGGATTGTTTCGGGAGAATGATTAACGGCAACAGAAAATCATTCCAAATCCACAACACGTCAATTATGGCGATAGTGGCGGTTACCGGTTTCAACAAAGGAAAAACCAATTGAAAAAAAGTTCTTAAGACAGAGGCGCCATCGATAGCAGCTGATTCTTCGATCTCAAGCGGGACACCCTTGATGAAACCATGATACATAAATACTGCCAACGGACATAACAAACCAATATATATCGGGATAATTCCAAGAACACTTTTTAAATCATAATCTTTGGCAGTTTGGACTAATGGAATCATGATAGTTTGAAACGGGACTACCATTGAAAAAGTGAAGATGAGATAGATAATCCAGCTAATTTTTAAATTAGTTCGAACCAGTACATAAGCGGCCATTGAGCTGACCAGGATAATGCCGATGGTGCTGAAAAAGGTAATTATAAAGGTATTAAATAGGACAACCGGAAAGTTCATTTCTTTCCAAGCATTAATATAATTGGTGAAATCGATGGTTTTGGGTAAGGAAACCGGATTTAAAACGATTTGGGCATCGCTTTTAAAAGAATTGATCAAAGTTAAAACAGCCGGGAAAAGGAATAGAAGTGCTAAGATAATCATTGCTGATTCCAGGGCGATTAGAGAAATCTTTTTCCAGGGAACCGGAGGTTTTGCTCCTGTCTGAATAATATTAACTTTATTATTCATAATTCCACCTCCTTCTTTTTCATCAAGTACAACTGGATACCGGTGATTACAATAATTATCAAACAGAGTAGGACCGCTTTGGCGGTCGCATACCCGAATTGGTTGTTATTAAAGGCGTTAAAGTAGATATCCAAAACTATCGGGGTGGTTACATAACCGGGACCACCACTGGTCAAAGCCATAATTACATCAAAAGTCTTTAAAGAGTTGGAAATACTATAGAATAAACAGATCGTCAGCGCCGGCATCAGCAAAGGAATGGTTATATGGAGTAAACGTTGCCGCCAATCGGCACCATCAATCTCCGCTGCCTCAGTAAGGTCAACCGGTATGGTTTGCAGTCCGGCCAGATAAATGATCATTAAATAACCGCAACCCTGCCAGATGGTGACCATTAAGACGGCAAAGGGAGCCAGATCCGGACTGCCGAGCCAGACCGAGATGCCGGTAATCGCCGGGAGAATCAGTCTAAATACAAAAGACCATATAAAAGCCACAATAATCAAGCTAAGTACATTGGGGAGGAAGAAAATTGAGCGCAGAACATTTTTGGTCTTTAATTTTAAATCTAATATTAAAGCCAGGAAAAAGGCAAAAAAGTTTGCAAAAATCACATTAAACAGGGTAAAAAGGAAAGTAAACCCGATAACACCAGGTATAAAAATATTTTTGAACATATTTTGACTAATAATCGATTTAAGTGTATCGGAGTCCGCATGAGAAATATTTGGGTCAAGTTGAAACACTGATTTTCGCGGAATATATTTATAATAGGTTAATAATAATGAACGGTCGTCTTTTTTAGTGATATGATTAAGTAAATTCCCTTTAAAAACTCCGGCTTTAATAGTCTCCGGTAGGTCGTCAAATTCATTAAATATATATTGCTTTTCTACTCTAGGGACAAACCTTTGATCGTTTTGGAACATTTCGCGGTAATTCTTAAATCCAATATATTTAATAGGTGAAATGCCTATAGATTTCAAGATTTTTTTAAGCCGGTGTTTCTCGCCATTTGTTATCTGGCGGGTTTGATTACCTTCTTTAATCCAATTTGTTAAGCGATAATTTTCTTCGGCTTCATCCAATACATAATATTTTAATATATATTCCAAATCTTTTTTCGAGGTTAACTTTTCAATTACATTGGTTTGAAAATCACTTTTAGACATAGTGAAAGGAATCTCCGGAACAATACCGTTCCAATCGGTAAAGGAATACTGAATTCCTTGACCGAGCGGGATTATAAAAAATAAAGTATAAAGTATCAATGCCGGAAAAAGGAATAAACAAAAATAAAAAATTTTACTTTGTTTCGAGGCGATCATTGCTTCTCCTTTCTAAAGAGCATTTTGCGTTGTTAATTAATTAGTACTGCTGCTCATGAAAATAACGGTTACAACGCAAAAAGCGTGAAAAGGGACTATTGCTAAATTAAAAAACAAACCAATGTCCTTATCTCTACCAGGCCCTAAAGGACCTGGCTATGTTTATAAACTCAATCTCAAACCCCATGAATGGGGCTGGGTTATACTTCGAAGTTTTAACCGAGCCCCGTAGGGGGTTTAGAATGTTTTTATATACCTAGCCCAGCCGTTTTAGGGCTGGGTGGACAGAATAGCCAAAATATTGTTTTGCAATAGCCCCTTTAATCCCAAACTTATTTCACAGATTTCTTCCAGACTTCATCTATATATTGGACAACTTGGTCGGCATTCTTTCTGCCAAACATATATTCCTGGGCGCCGTTTTTAGTTGCATCTTCAAAAGCCGCTACCGGATACATAGAGAAAGCCCATGGGTTGGTGTTGCCGGAGTTAAGGAAACCAACCAGGTCTTGGAACGGAGCATCCATTGATTTGACATCGGCCCCTTTGAAAGTCGGGACTAGTTTACAATCTTCAACCCACATTTTAACGGCTTCCGGAGTTCCCAACCATTCTAAGAAGAGCTTAGCAGCTTTGGTCTTTTCCGGACTGGATGAGGCTGAAAGAGCAAAAGTGGAATCAACATCCGCAAATAATTTGGTCTCATTAGGGTTGTTGGTGCAAGGGAACGGGATAAAGCCGCAATTTAATTTCGGATTGGTTGCAATAGCAGCCCCGTAGGACCAAAGGCCTTGAACCATCATTGCAGCTTCGCCTTTAGCAAAGGAAGCTTGTTGTTCATTCCAATCAAATTCGGCAGCTTTCGGATCGGAGTTAGCCTTATAGAAATCAAGCAGTCTAAAGAGTTCTTTAACATTCACCGGATCGGCGAAAGAAGCTTTGCCGGCATTCATTTCTTTTAGCCAAGGGAGTACTTCGGGACCGGCTAAAGTGGTATGAGTCATTGATAGAAAATGTCCCAATGACCAATTGGCTTTAAACATAGAAGCGAAAGGAGTAACTTTATTCTTCTTTAGGGAAGAACAAACTGTTTTCAGTTCGTTGAAGGTTTTCGGGGGTTTTAAGCCATACTTTTTAAAGATATCTTTGTTATAGATGATGCCGATTCCGGCGACATCCATTGGAAGAGCATATGCTTTATTATTATAAGTAACTGCGGTTTTGGTACTGGGAACTACTTTAGAAAGAACCGGTTCGTTGGATAAATCAAGTAACCAACCTGCTTTTGCAAATTCAAAAACATTGGCGTATGATTGTAATTGAATAATATCAGGCGCCTGACCACTGGACATCCGGGTTTTTAAGACAGTCATACTATCGTTTGGCACAATTTCCAGATCAATAGTAATCCCGGGGTGAGATTTACTGAAAGCATCGGTCATATCCTTAAGTTGTTTGGTAATCTCTTGTTTATAAAAGAATAAATTCAACTTAACAGGTTCAGCAGCTAAAACGGAACCACCGATTAAAGCTAAGATAAAAATCACAAAAATACCTTTCATTAAATTCTTTTTCACCTAAATACTCCTCCTTTTTTATTATAAACCCGGATAAGAAAAAAGTGTTTTATTATTTCACCCCCTATATATATATTTAGGGCTTGAAAACGATAGCCTATAATTTTTTAATTAAGGAAGTTTTATAATAACTTTAATTGAGTTTTCGATACAATATATAGTGAATAACTCAGGTGTGGCTATCAATATGTTGTATCGAAATGGTAAGTTTTTATTTATGAAATCCCTCAATTATGAAAAGTGAATGTTTAAAATAGAGCTTTAATGTGAAAATAAAATGGAAAGAATAAGATTTTGTGCTAACGTTTGCATAAAACAATAATTCTTTGCCATTTTGTTATTTCCTTCTTAGGTCTTAAAAATTTTTGATTATAATTTAGTGCCGCAGGAATCGCGAATAATTAGTTCGGATGAGAGGATTTTTTGCATTGGAAAAACTTCTTTGCCTTCCAAAATTTGAATCATCATTTCGGCGGCATTGACGCCCATTTCATAAATAGGGATACGAGTTGTAGTAAGATTAGGTTCAATAACCGAAGCAATTGGATCATCATTAAAACCGATTACCGCTATACCGTTGGGGATCGTTAATCCTTTTTCCCTAATTGCCCGGTAAGCTCCGATTGCCAATAAATCATCAACACAAAAAATTCCGGAAGGTGAAGGAGAAGATTGGTTTAATAATTCTTTGGTTAATCTGTATCCATCGTCTTGAGTTAAGATCCCATTTTTTATTAGAGTAGGGTCATACTCAACTCCATACTCTTTAAGGGCAAACCGGTATCCTTCAAAACGGTCCTGACAAAACATGAATTCTTCGGGGCCGTTTATAAAGGCAATTCTTTGATGACCATGATTCAGTAAATGGCGAACTGCGGAATAAGCTGCTTGGATATTATCATTATTAACCGAATAACATTTGATGGTTTCCGGAGCTCTGCCAACTACTATAAAAGGATATTCTTTTTCAGTTAACTCTTTTATTAATTCATCATTTACCCTTGAAGCCAGTAGAAGAACACCGTCTACTCTTTTTTCCGCCACCATTCTTAAACATTGCCGGGCTTCCTCCGTATAATTTCCAGCAGTGGCCAGCATCAAGTTATAATGATATTTTTGGGTAACATTACTAATCCCTCGGATAACTTCAGGAAAAAAAGGATTTGAGAAAGCGCTGTCAGCCGAGCGTGATAAGACCAAACCCAATGTCTGGCTGGAACGGGTAATAAGACTGCGGGCTATCATATTTGGATGATAGTTTAACTCCTCCATCACTTTTTTTACCCGTTCCTTAGTTTCCGTGCTTATTCGTTTATTATCGGCAATTACCCGGGAAACGGTTGAAGGAGAAACTTTAGCAAGTTTAGCTACATCTTTTATAGTAGTCATTGCAGTCCTTTCCTATGAATTGTATTTAATATTCATTATGTATAAAACGATTGCATATTTGCTGATTTGTTTTATTAAAGGTATTAGTTTTTTGAATTATTGTCTTAGTTGAAAAAGGAATTTTATCATACCGTATGATATCTAATTCTATGGAATAGTTATAATATCCTCCAGGAGAAAGTTATGTCATATTTAGATTATTTATTCATATTTTTGTGCAAACGTTTGCTTGACACTTAATGTTTGTTTCCCATATAATATTGAATATGAAAATAAATGGAACGAAATAAGAGTATTAGGGAAGCGCTGATTAATTAAATAAGTGACGATTTTGTGCTTCGCAAAACGCCTAATAACGCATATTTGCTCGCACAAAATCGGATTAATCAGCGCTTCCTTAGGTTACTTAATGGGAAATTTTGAATTAGTATAGACTAAGTTTTTTCTTGGAATTTGGATATTATTTTATAAGAGAGACTTACATAAAAGAATTATAAAACTCCCCTTATTAAAGGAGATTTTTTATGAATAAATTTTTAATTAATGAATGGAAAATTATCGAAGAGGGCTTCAACCCTGAAACTAACCGGTTTTCAGAGAGTATATTCAGTCTTGGAAATGAACATATGGGTTTACGGGGTTTTTTTGAAGAAGATTATTCCGGCGACAGTTTACATGGTATTTATATCGCGGGGATATTTTATCCTGATAAAACCAAAGTTGGTTGGTGGAAAAATGGTTATCCCGAGTTTTTTGCCAAAGTCGTTAATTCAACTAATTGGATCGCTGTTAAAATAGCAATTGATGGTGCGGAACTTGATTTGGCTAAGTGTCAAATAACCAAATTCCGACGAGAACTTAATATGAGAGAAGGAAAGTTAACCCGGTCCTTTATTTGGCAGGGAGGAAACGGAAAAGAAACAGAACTAACTTTTACGAAGTTTCTTAGTATGGCTGAAAATAATATTGCTTGTATTTCTATAAAAATAACCCCCCTTAATTATTCCGGGAAAATTTCTTTAACTCCTTTATTAGATGGAGATGTATGGAATGAGGATACCAATTATGGAGAGAATTTTTGGGAACCGGTCAGCCATTCGGTAAATCAGGAACAAGCTTTATTGGTAATGAAAACTAAAAAAAGCGGGTTTATACAAGCTACCGGTTGTTCAATCAAATTATTAGCTGATAATAAACTGCTAGAAGTAGACAAGAAGATTATTTCTGCTGAAAAAGAAGTTGGTTTTCAGATTGAACTTAACTGGCGGCAAGGTCAGGAACTGGAACTTCAGAAATTTATATCAGTCTGTACTTCCAGAGATTATGAATTAGACCAGTTAGATCAGATCACCAGAGAAAAATTGCAGCTTGCTTATAATAACGGGTGGAATCATTTGTTTCGGCAACACTTGGAGGAATTATCCAGGAAATGGGAAGAAAGCGATGTAATAATCGAAGGAGATCCTAAAGCTCAGCAGGGAATAAGATATAATATTTTTCAATTGAATCAAACTTATACCGGGAAAGATCCACGATTAAACATTGGCCCAAAAGGCTTTACCGGAGAAAAATACGGTGGAAGCACTTATTGGGATACTGAGGCTTTTTGTTTGCCGTTTTATTTGTACACCAATGCTGAAGTAGCCGGAAATCTTTTGTACTATCGTTACCTCCAATTGGATAAAGCTTATGATAATGCCAAGAAATTAGGATTGAAAGGCGCTTTATATCCGATGGTAACCATAGACGGTCAAGAATGTCATAATGAATGGGAAATTACCTTTGAAGAGATCCACCGGAATGCAGCAATAGCATATGCTATCTATAATTATACTAATTATACCGGGGATCAGAGTTATTTATTAAAATATGGACTCGAAGTTTTAACGGCAATAAGCCGTTTTTGGGCGGATAGAATCAGTTATAACCCCGGAAAAGACCAATATATGATTTTAGGGGTCACCGGACCTAACGAATATGAAAACAACGTCAATAATAACTGGTACACCAATACCATGGCTGCCTGGACCCTGGAATATTCCTTAAAATCATTGCAGGAGTTAAGGGAGGTTCAGCCGGAAAGATATCTTGAGCTCCAAAGTGAATTGGGTCTTTCTGAAGAAGAATTATCAAAGTGGCGTGAGATCATTGCTAAAATGTATTTTCCGTATATTGAGGAATTAGGGATTTTTGAACAAAATGATTTGTATATGGATAAGGAACAAATATTGGTAAAAGACCTACCACCGAAAGAGCTGCCTCTGAACAAACATTGGTCCTGGGATAGGATTTTAAGGTCGTGTTTTATAAAACAAGCCGATGTGCTCCAAGGAATTTATTTCTTGCCGGATAGGTTTGACCTGGAATGTAAAAGGCGGAATTTTAACTTTTATGAACCACGTACTGTTCATGAATCTTCACTTTCACCCAGCATTCACTCGGTCGTAGCCAGCTGGATCGGATACCATGAAAAAGCCTATGAGTTATATCTGCGAACAGCCAGGCTTGATCTGGATAATTACAACAAAGATACCGATGATGGCATACACTTGACCAGTATGGCCGGGAGTTGGTCCGCTATTGTCCAAGGGTTTGCCGGGGCTATGGTCCGGGACGGTAAATTATGTTTAGACCCGTATATACCGGCACAATGGCAGGGATATTCCTTTAAAATTACTTTCCGGGGCCGGAAACTTAAGGTTCTAGTTACTCAAGAAAAAGTTTCAGTTGAACAGTTAAATGGAGAACCAATGCCGATAAAAATACAGGAGTGTGAATACTATTCCAGAAATGGCGAGAGTATAGTTATTGAAACAACAATATCAGGTGTAGAGATAAGTTAAGAAAATAAGACTTAAAAGGGATATTTTATTTGGGGAGTCGTTATATAATTGACGACTCCTCTTTGTGCTATTTTATAAGTAACTCAACATTCGAACTACAAAAACGTCTTGGAGTAAAGTCATATTAGTTAAAATTAACTTTTGAAAACATCGAAAGCTTTAACGATTTTTTCAAAAGTTGATACCTTAAATTATTGATTTTACTGCATTAAAATTAAAGTGCGAAAGTTGTATAAGTAATTACAAATCAAATTAGAATAAGTAGTTTGATTTCATAGAATGGAAAACAGAATAAATAATGATAAAAAACAAGTAAACTGTATTAGTATTTAACCGATATAAGTAAAAGGATAGTAATTAAATACGGAGGCTTTATCATGGAAAAAATCATATCAGTAGTAGCCCGAAAACTCAAATTCATTAATCCGGATATTTTTAGTTATCTGGCAACAGTTATAACTGTATTAGTTGTATTTTATTATTACTTTGCTTTAAGATATCCGGATTTTTTGTTATGGGCAATACTTTTCATAATAATCCGGCTCTTCTTAAATAAACTTGATGGAGCAGTTGCCAAGATTCGTGGTAACCTCTCATTAACGGGTCAGATTGTGAATGCTTTACCGGATCGTTATTCCGATATTATCTTGATAATGGGGATGGCATTTTCCTCCTTATGTAAACCTATTTATAGTCTATTCGGATTGGCTTCAATTTTCCTGGTGAGCTATACGGGGATGTTGGGAAAAGCAATGGGAGTAGATTATCAAAGTAGTGGACCGCTTAACAAAGTTGAACGTTTGATATTGTTGATGTTGTTCACGGTTTGGCAATATGTATTATTAAAAGCAGGAGTAACGGCAGTTACTATTTTTACTCTTACATTAACTCCACTTGAATGGTGTATGGTGGTCTTTGTAATTTTAGGGCAAATGACGGTAATAAACCGTTTGCGGGGCATGAGCAAACAGAACGCCAAAGTAGAATGGTTGGCTAATGAGAAATATAAGGATATCGATAAAAAAATATTAATTGCTTACGATTCCCAAACCGGCAATACGGAAAGAGTTGCCGAAGAGATTTCCAATTGCTTAAAAGTAGGTATCCGGAGGATCGATGATATTACTAACGTAGAAACCTATGATTTGGTGATTTTCGGGAGCCGTGAATCCGGTAGCCGGCCTTCGGAAAAAGTGATTGAATTTTTGAATAAGCACCGGGATATAAAAAATTATGCCGTGTTTATTACTTACAAAAACCCTATTTTAGGCAGGTTATTAACCGGAATTTGTTTCAATTACTTTAAAAAAGCGCTCAATAAAAACCCCTTAGCGACCTTTTCATGCAAAGCTGCTTATAAAGAAGAACAGTTATATCAGGAACATTCAACCAAGGATTTGCTAAATGCATTTATATTCGGTATCAGACTAACTAAAAAATTAAAGAATGTTAAGTAAGGGAGTTTCATAATTACCTTAATTGAGTTTTCGATATAGTAGTACATGCTATCGAGGCTTGTTGTTTACATCAATCAAAAATTTATTTCTTAAGGTATTGATGTAAACAACCATATAGTGAATAGCTTAGATGAGGCTATCAATATATTGTATCGAAATGTTAAATTATTTAATTATGAAAATCTCTTAGTGATTTTATTGTATAAGGTATGTTTATACCGAGGAGAGTTATTATGAAACGTTGGATATTGAGTCTAATTATTATCAGTTTAATGTTTTTTTCTTCAACCGGATTAGCTAAATTTGACTTTAGCTGGTTGATTCAGGGGAGTAGTTTAAGTGAAGACCAGATTATAGAAGGATTGAAAGAAGCTCTGAAAGTTGGGACTACTAATGCCGTAGATTTAACCGGACGAGTGGATGGTTATTTTAAAAATGAAACAATTAAAATCCTAATGCCTGAGAAATTAATCAAGGTCGAAAGTTGGCTGCGAAAAATCGGTTATGGGAAAAAAGTGGATGAGTTTATCCTTAGCATGAACCGGGCGGCGGAACGGGCAGCGCCGGCAGCCAGAGAGATTTTTTGGGGTTCCATTAAAGAGATGAATTTTGAAGATGCTAAAAAGATCTGGAAAGGGAACGATACTGCAGCGACTGACTATTTTAAAACTAAAACATCGGCAAAACTATCGGCAGCTTTTTTGCCGGCAGTAGCTAAAGCCACCGATGACGTTGGAGTAACTAAGAAATACAAAGATTTGGCAAACAAAATTCAAAAGGTTAAATTTTTAAAGGTTGAACTGGTCGATATAGATCAGTACGTCGTAAGCAAATCCCTGGATGGATTGTTTTATATGGTCGGAGAAGAGGAACGAAAGATTAGGAAAGATCCAGCGGCGCGAATAACGGAAATATTGAAAAAAGTTTTCGGCAAATAAGATTGATATATTAGTGACCTTGTGAGGAATATCAGCTATGAGAACCGGTAGATCTAAAAAGAAACAGACCAATGAAAAACATTCTTTTTTGAGCTTTATGGTATGGTTTATTATTTTAGTTATAATAGGGTTTCTCGGTCAAAAATATGTAACAAAATCCGTGGCCGAATTTTTTATTGGAAAGAGTCTGGGAGTCCGGGTATCAGTCAATAATGTCGACTTGAATATTTTTAAAAGTTCATTTACGGTTAAACGGCTTATTATCTATAACCCTCCGGGATTTTCAGGGACTTTAGCTGAAGTTCCATATATATATGCTAATTATGACCGGGAATCCATTTTGAATCGAAAACCATATATTAAGGAACTTGAGATAAACCTTTACGAAGTCTCGATTGTTAAAAACCGTAATCATGATTTGAATTTAAACCGGATGAAAGCGATTATAGATAGAAAAAAGCTTGAAGATTCGGCTACTAATAAGATTAGAACAAAAATTAATAACTTGGCGCTGTCTACCGATCATGTTTATTTTATTGATTATACTGTGGATAAACCGGTTAGTCCCCCTAAGAAAATATTATTAAATAAGAAAAAGATTACTAACCTAAATAATTTTAATGAGATTGTTCTATTTCTAATAAATCGGGTGAGTAAAAA
The DNA here is from genome assembly GCA_023435225.1 of Bacillota bacterium. GTDB lineage: Bacteria > Bacillota > UBA4882 > UBA8346 > UBA8346 > UBA8346. The sequence continues at coordinate 13,456 of JAEYRX010000048.1, read as the reverse complement.
TTCGCAATAGCTTGGTGAAGATTGTATTGATACCAGATTGAAGAATCTGGTATTTTTATTTTTAATATGATAAAATGATTTTGGGACAAGAGGAGGTTTGGAAATGTCGAACGAAGAATTTCAAAAATTGCTCCTGGAAGAACTGCGAAGCCTTAAAGAAGGGCAAAGAAAGTTTGAAGCAAGATTAGACAAATTTGAAGAAAATTTAATCAAATTTGATGAAAGGCAAGAGAGATTTGATGAAAGGCAAGAGAGATTTGATGAAAGACAAGAGAGATTTGATGAAAGGCAAGAGAGATTTGAAAAAAAGCTCGATGCAGTAATTGAGCAAACAGCCCAGTTGGTTGAATTTCGTACCGAGGTCAATATAAAGCTTGATAATATCATTGAAGATAATAAATCTATTCATGAAATGTTAGGTGAACATGAAGTATCAATAAGAACCTTAAAGAGAAAAGTCGTCTAAAGCTCGGTATTTTAAATTTTAATGGATATTGTAATGACTCCTTTAACTGGATAAGGAGTCATTTTTTATATTTGGGGAACTAAATATGTCGCAATGAGTTAGTTAATATAGGGGCAAACGCGACATACTTACCTTAAAATGTAAAATATAAGAATACCAAAAAATGCATTTCACATCCGGCATTAGGGATGTGAAATGTAAGATAAAGATTATTATATTTTAAATATGTCGCAATGAGTTAGTTAATATAGGGGCAAACGCGACATACTTTTCACAGTTAACCTAATTTTTATTTAATAATACTTAGTTAACATTTGACATAGTTAACTAATTATTTTAAAATAATATTAGAAATTAAATATATTTATTTTTTACTACTTGTCAGATAGGATGAAGTTATATTAGTTGGAGGTTCTACAAGGATCCGGCTGTTCAAGCGCTAGTGAGACGTTTAACTGGTGGAAAAAAACCAAATCAATCGGTAAACCCCGATGAAGTAGAAGCGGTTGGCGCATCAATTCAGGCCGGTGTGTTGGCCGGAGAGGTCAAAGATGTAGTGTTGTTGGATGTTACACCCCTTTCACTAGGTTTGGAGACTATGGGCGGTGTTATGACTAAGTTGGTGGAGAAAAATACTACAATTTCGGTGAGACGTACAGAAACATTTTCTACAGCGGAGGATAAACAACCGGCGGTTGACATACATATACTCCGGGGAGAAAGAGAAATGGTTATCGATAACCGGACTTTAGGTCATTTTCGACTGGAAGGTATCCGTCAAACGCCGCGTGGAGTACCGCAAATAGAAGTTACTTTTGATATCGACGCTAACGGGATTTTGACTGTTACCACCAGTGACCGGGCTACCGGAAAAGAACAGAAGGTGACTATTACCGGTTCGACCTAGTTATCCAAGGAGGAAATCGATCGGATGATGAAGGAAGCTAAGGAAGCGCTGATTAATCCGATTTTGTGCGAGCAAATATGCGGCATTAGATATTTTGCGAAGCACAAAATCGTCACTTATTCAATTAATCAGCGCTTCCCTAAACAAAATGCCTAAGAATTTCAGATTGCGAATTTCGGATTTTGGATTTAATAACAAACAAGCAAATCAATTAAAGCTCATTCTGAAAGTTGAAAATTGAGAAGAGGTGACCGAAATGGCGGTAAAATTTAGAGATTATTATGAAATTTTAGGCCTCTCCAGAACCGCCAGTGAGGACGAGATAAAAAAAGCCTTCCGGCGTTTGGCCCGGAAATACCACCCGGATGTCAACCCCGGAGATAAAACGGCGGAGGAGAAATTTAAGGAAATCAACGAAGCTTATACCGTTCTTTCGGATCCGGAAAAACGTCGCCGGTATGATCAGTTGGGTCCAAACTATAAGGAGGGGGCTGACTTTACGCCTCCTCCCGGTTGGGAGAATGTAAGGGTCAATTTTGAAGATATCGGAGATATTTTTGGCGGTCGTGCGGATGGCAGGGTTGATTTTAGTGATTTTTTTAATGCCTTTTTTGGAGGCGGCGGTCCAGCCCGAGCTGGTTCCGGTTTTGCCATGAAAGGTGAGGATATTGAGGCTGAACTTCCGTTGAATTTACGGGAAGCATTTAAGGGAGGACCTTTTAAATTCTCAATTGATCTACCCAGAGGTTGTACCGAATGTAATGCTACCGGAATTAAGGCTGGAATAGTATGCCCCGTATGTAGAGGGAGCCGAATATTAAAAAACCGGAAACAAGTAGAGGTCAATATCCCAGTTGGAGTAAGGGAAGGGACGGTTATTCGTTTGGCCGGATTAGGGCATCCGGGGACTGGTAAAGATCTTGCCGGAGATTTATTTCTAAGAGTAAGGCTACAGCCGGATTCTTTGTTTTTTATGGTCGGTGAAAACGATTTGCAAATAGAACTACCGGTATCACCTTGGGAAGCTGTTTTAGGCGCCAAGGTTAAAGTTCCGACTTTGGATGGAACGGTGGAAATGACAATTCCACCTGGTTCTCAAGGTGGTCAGAGGATGAGGCTTAGGGGTCAGGGATTAAGAACTAAAAATGGCGGTCGTGGCGATCAATATGTTAAGTTAAAAATTATTGTCCCTACGAAAATCAGTGAGAAAGAACGGGAACTTTACTCCAAATTAGCTATGGAAACCAATTTTAATCCCAGACAATCTTTTGGAGGAGGTCGTTAAGATGGGCCGGTATGAAATTATTATCCATAAAAACTGGCGAAACCTCTGGGCGTTGGAGGATGTTGCCTTGGCCCAGGAGTGAAAGCTTATATTCTAGCTAATATAATTATTGATATAAATTATTTTTATCGAAATTTTGAGGTTTTTAATTGTCAATTACAAAGGGGTGTTTAATCATGGATGTAAATGGAATGACTGAAAAGGTACAGGAAGCATTGGGCGTGGCCCAAAGGATGGCGGTGAGGCAGGGGCACCAACAAGTTGATGTAGAGCACTTATTAGCATCTTTATTGGAACAGGATAATGGGTTAGCAGTTTCCATATTGGAAAAGGCCGGAGTCAATCCACAGGATATGTTGCGACGGGTAAGACAGGAACTTGAACGCTTGCCACGGGTTACTGTTAATGGTTCATCTAGTTACTCCGACCAGGTATATATTACCGGCAGACTTAACCGGTTATTGACTCAAGCTGAGGATGAGGCCGGAAAATTGAAAGATGAATATATTTCAGTTGAACATTTACTATTGGCTATGACCGATGATGGTGGAGCAACTGGTAGACTTTTAAAAGAGTTTCATTTGAGCCGGGATGAATTAAAAAAGATTTTAAAAGAGATCCGCGGTAATCAACGGGTAACTAGTCAAAATCCGGAAGCAACATATGAAGCTTTGGAAAAATTCGGCCGAGATTTGACCAAATATGCCGGCCAAGGTAAATTGGACCCGGTTATTGGTCGGGATGATGAAATCCGGCGGGTAATTCAAGTTTTATCGCGCCGGACTAAGAATAATCCGGTCTTAATCGGAGAACCCGGAGTTGGGAAAACTGCTATTGTTGAAGGACTGGCCCAGCGGATTATCAGGGGCGATGTACCGGACGGGTTACAAAATAAAAGAGTAGTTTCATTGGATATGGGAGCTTTAATAGCCGGGGCTAAGTATCGGGGTGAGTTTGAAGAACGGTTAAAGGCAGTATTGAAAGAGGTGCAGGAGTCCGCCGGGCAGATAGTTCTTTTCATTGATGAGTTACACACAGTGGTTGGAGCCGGAAAGGCAGAAGGCGCAATGGATGCGGGGAATCTTTTAAAGCCAATGCTGGCAAGGGGTGAGCTACATTGTATTGGAGCTACTACTTTAGACGAATACCGGAAACATATTGAAAAAGATGCAGCTTTGGAACGGCGTTTTCAAACTGTCTTGGTTGATCAACCGACGGTGGAAGACACTATCTCCATTTTGCGCGGTTTAAATGAGCGGTATGAGATTCACCATGGGGTTCGAATTAAGGATACTGCTTTAGTGGCAGCGGCGGTACTATCAAACCGCTATATATCCGACCGTTTTCTACCGGATAAAGCGATAGATCTAGTAGATGAAGCAGCCGCTAAATTGCGGACTGAGATTGACTCGATGCCTACCGAATTGGATGAGATGATGCGCCGGATAATGCAGCTGGAGATTGAACGGGAGGCTTTAAAGAAAGAAACTGATTCTTCTTCCCGGGAGCGTTTGGAAAAATTAGAGAAAGAATTGGCCAATCTAAAAACTGAAGCTGATGCTTTAAAAGTAAGATGGCAAGCAGAAAAGCAGGGTATTCAGCGGCTTAGGCAGTTAAGAGAGGAGATTGAGGCAACAAAGATTGAGATTGAACAAGCTGAACTCCAATATGACCTAAACCGGGCTGCCGAATTAAAATATGGAAAGCTTATTGATTTGGAGAAGAAACTAGCGGCTGAAGAAGAGTTGTTATCGAAAAAGCAGGGAACATCCAGATTGATAAAAGAAGAAGTTGACGAGGAAGATATCGCCGATGTGGTTAGCCGTTGGACTGGAATACCGGTTTCAAAACTATTGGAGGGTGAAGTCCAAAAACTATTGCACCTTGAAGAAGAATTACATAAACGGGTAATAGGGCAGGATGAAGCGATAATAGCCGTAGCTGAAGCGGTGGTCCGGGCGCGTTCCGGATTAAAAGATCCCAACCGGCCAATTGGTTCTTTCATCTTTCTGGGCCCGACCGGTGTCGGAAAAACGGAGTTGGCCCGGACTTTAGCCCAGTTTCTTTTTGACGATCCCAATACCATGATCAGGATCGACATGTCCGAATATCAAGAAAAGCATACGGTAGCCCGATTGATAGGAGCTCCGCCCGGATATGTCGGGTATGAGGAAGGTGGTCAGCTTACTGAAGCTATCCGTAGACGTCCTTTTGCAGTAGTTTTATTTGATGAGATTGAGAAAGCCCATTATGATGTTTTTAATTTATTACTGCAGATCTTGGATGATGGCCGCCTAACCGATGGCCAGGGGCGGACGGTGGATTTCAAAAATACTATCGTCATAATGACTTCTAATATAGGAAGTCAGCGAATATTGGATTATAAAGGTACTTATGCCGGGGTAGCTTATGAGCAAATGAAAAATGCCGTTCTGGATGAGATGAGAAGTCATTTCCGGCCTGAATTTCTAAACCGGATTGATGAGACTATCGTTTTCCATTCACTCTCCGAAGAACATTTGCAAGAAATTGTGGGTATTCACTTGGATTATCTCCGGCATAGGTTGGCCGAACGCCATATTAGCTTGGAATTGACTGATGAGGCAAAAGCTCATCTGGTCAGAGTAGGCTATGAACCTGTTTATGGCGCCAGACCTTTGAAACGAGCGATTCAGAAAGAAGTTGAAACCCCACTTGGCCGTCTAATCCTCCAAGGAGAGGCCCGTGACGGGCAGAAAGTAACAGTAGATTATGGACAGGAGAAGGGATTGGTCTTTAAAACAAAATTGTAAGGAATTAAAATAAAAGGGGTATCCTTGTATCTTTGAAACGATCGGGATACTCTTTTTACTCTGTTTTTGATCAATCCTACTTCAGGAAAGTTTAATTAGGAGAGGATGGAGTGTTTTAGTTGCCCAACCCTTGCTTGACATACTTACAGAAAAAGTGATATATAAATCAGTATATCATCTATTGGTGCTAAAAGAATAACACAAAGGAAAGCGGGGAGAAAATGATTCTATTAGAAAACAAATGGGCTTTGATAACGGGCTCCAGCCGGGGGATTGGACAACAAATAGCACTAGGACTGGCCGGCCGGAAATGTAATATTATTGTTCATGGCCGTACTTTGGAACATACTAATGAGACTATGAAGCGGTTAAAGGGTTCTAACGTCAAAACTCATGTGGTCGCCGGCGAATTAGATTCCGTGGAAGGCATTCAATCAATTATTAAGGGTGTTAAAGAAGGCCCCGGGTATACTGACATTCTTTATAACAACGCCGCCATCCAGAGTGAGTTTAAACCGATTTGGGACTTTACTTTTGATGAATGGATGCATTCTTTTCAAGTAAATTTATTCGCGATGATTGCGCTTTGTAACGCTTTTGCGCCGGAGATGAGACGCCGGGGTTACGGGCGGATAATCAACTTAACCTCCGGAATCCAGGATCAACCAAACCTGGCGCCTTATAGTGTTACAAAGGCGGCAGTTGATAAGTACAGCCGGGATTTGGCAGCTGAATTGAAAGATAGTAATGTGCTAGTAAATTATCTTGATCCGGGATGGTTGAGGACCGATTTGGGCGGACCGAATGCCTGGTTCCCGGTGGAAACTGTTTTACCGGGGGCACTGGTACCAGCGTTACTGGAAGACAATGGACCTACCGGCCGTCTTTTTGCAGCCCAGGATTTTAAATATCTGGAGTGAAAATAAAGGGGCTGTTGCAAAAATAAATAACAACCGGATGCCCTCATCTCCACCAGGCCCTAAAGGACCTGGCTAGGCATATAAAACCATTCTCAAGCCCCATGAATGGGGCTGGGTAAATACTTCGAAGGCTTCCCGAGCCCGTTTATCGGGCTTTAGAATGATTTTTAATCCTAGCCCAGGGTTTTAACCCTGGGTGGACAGAACGGCAAAAAGTCTATTTTGCAACAGCCTTTTTTTATTATCTACCCGCTGTTTTTACATTTTTCATGGCATCTCGAATACTTCTAACGTCTTTCAATGAAGCGGTTTTATTCTTGGTTTTAACATCAGCTTGAAGTTTGGCATACATCACATTAAAATTGGCGGTTTCCCGCAAGCTCTTCCCTTTTGAACCGGTGGGACGGAATTTGGTCATATCCATACCCAAGCGATTTGTCTCTTTATTTGCCGTAGACCAAGTTCCTGTTTTAATTGAACTTTCAATTTTGGTTAAACGGTCAAGGATATGTTTCTCGGTAATTGCTGCCAACCCCGGAGTTCTTTTGGTTGGAGCCGGACGGACCTTGGGTGTTGGCGTTTTCATTGGTGATTTTTTTGGAGTAGTCACCTTCGGCCTAGTTGGAGCCGGTCGGGTATTATTGTTGTTATTGGGTAATAAATTACATCCTGAAACAGCCAAACTGAAAATTACCAACCAAACACCTATAATTATCTTAGGAGCACGCATTTTTTCACCTCCTTAATTTAGGATGATTACTAATGGAAACCTTAAATTAAACGTAAAATTCTTTTTCGACGATATTAGGTTTCCAAAGAGGGCTTTTTTTCAAACCTGGACAAAGGCTGATTTTGTTGGTAATACTGGAAAACAAGTGAATTACTCTAAGAGAGAGATTATGAAGTTGGAGTTGATTAAGATTAACTTTATGAACTTAAAAGCATATGGAAAGAAGCTAATATGAGGTAGAGATGAGATTAGTTCCAATGAAAGTTGATTTTTCGATTATTTAAACACAAAGGACATGATTCCAATTAGGTCAAGTTTTATTATACTGTATACGGGAGATAAAATTGCTGCTTAAAAAAGTTTTTAACAGATTGCGCTTTACCTAAATTTTTGAAATGAGGTGGGTTCATATGACGGCGCCTTATGGAAGTACGGAGTGGGAGTTGCCGCTTAGTGATCTTCCTAAAAATATATTGCATCAAGAAGTCAGGGAGTTTGACCGTGAAATTTCCGAAAGAAGGTTTGGGCCTAAACTGGTAATTAAGAAGATTAGCAAGTCTTTTACGGTTCCCGGCGGCCGGATTGAAGCTCTTAAAGAAATTGATTTAACGATAAATTCCGGGGAGTTTGTCTGTTTAGTCGGACCGTCCGGCTGTGGAAAAAGTACGTTATTAAATATTATTGCCGGCTTGGAGAAACCTGATTCCGGAGGAATATTAAGTTATGAAGAAAGCCAAAATAATGATCCTATAAATCAACGACTGCTTATTTTTCAAGAACCTTCACTTTTTCCCTGGTTGACGGTTTTGGATAATGTAGCTTACGGATTAAAATTGCGAAAAATCCCCAAAGACAGGTATGCCGGCTTGGCTGAAGAATATCTGTCCTTGGTGCAGCTTGGCCGGTTTAAAGATGCTTGTATTCACCAACTTTCCGGCGGCATGAAGCAAAGGGTTGCTTTAGCCAGAGCATTGGTTCTGGAACCGGAGATATTATTAATGGATGAACCTTTTGCCGCTTTAGATATACAAACTAGAAAAGATATGTATGATTTATTGTTGAGGATATGGGAAAAGACAGGTACTACTATTCTGTTTATTACTCATAATGTTGACGAGGCGCTGATTTTAAGCAACCGGATTCTGGTAATGACCCCACATCCCGGACGGATTAGGAATGAATTTCGCCTTTATATGGGGCATCCCCGTTCTCTGGAACAAACGGCAATCAGAGAAATAAGATCTGAGATCTTAAGACAGTTCACGGATGAAAAAATAGTAAAAGACCTGCAAGGAGAGTAACAATGAAGAAAGTAACTAAAAGATTGGCTTTTTATATCGGATTAATTCTTTTATGGTCTATCATTTCAGCCACTCATATTTGGCCGGAATACATCTTTCCTTCTCCGCTAAATGTTTTCAATAGCTTGTGGGAAGGGATCCAGGATCGGACTTTTATTTTCGGAACGTTAGCCAGTTTATCGCGTTTAGCCATAGGGTACACTATTTCAATAATACTTGGAATGACTTTGGGATTCACTATCGGACGCAACCGGTACTTGGATGAGACAGTAGGCTCTTTGGTAGTAGGGCTTCAGGCGTTACCCAGTATATGTTGGCTGCCGTTATCGATTCTTTGGTTCGGCTTGAGTGAAAAAGCGATTATTTTTGTGGTTGTTATGGGCGCTTTGTTGTCAATAACCATTTCAACCGACAGTGGGGTTAAGAATATTTCTCCCATTTATATAAAAGCCGGAAAAAATATGGGCGCCGGTGAACTGGCGCTATTAGCGACTATTCTGGCTCCGGCAGCTTTACCGGCAATTATCGGAGGGCTAAAACAAGGATGGTCTTTTGCTTGGCGTTCTTTAATGGCCGGCGAGTTATTATATTTACGTTTAGGTTTAGGACAGTTGCTGATGATGGGGCGAGAACTAAATGATATGGCCCGGGTGATTGCGGTAATGTTTGTTTTAATTGTTATCGGACTGACATTTGACCGGCTGTTATTTGCCAGACTGGAGACAGCAGTTAGGAGACGGTGGGGACTAGAAAGTAATTGAGAATTGAGAATGAGAATTGACCAATTAAAAACCTACTCATTCTGTTGATTATTTAACTATTCTTAAATTGAATTGGTTGGAATTGAAGCAGGAAAAATAGGGAATTTACCGAATAAGTTTCATAGTAAAGCCGACTAAACGGTTATAATAAGTATATGGCATATATATTAACTACAATAGTCGTATGGGTCGTCTTCTTATTATTAGTTCCCTTTAACCAATGGCGTAAATATTATCCTACCATTATTTTTGCAGCTTTATTGGGAACAGTCTCCGATCTGTTTGGGGTAGTATTTAAACAGTGGGTTTATTACGGTCCGGTAGTAGGTAACTTGAGTTTATGGTCGGATTTAGGCATTGCTCCGGCGGAGGGCGGGATTTTTATCCGCTTATATCCAAAGACCAAACATTGTTTATATAAAATTGGTTACTTAATGCTTTGGACTATTGGAAATGCTTTTTTTGAGTGGTATTTTGTCCGGGTGGGCTGGATTGGTTACAATCAATGGAACCCATTCCGGGCTTGGTTATTTTATGTTTTCTTTTTTAGCCTGATTTGGGTTCAGGAGTATTGGTATAATGGGACTAAAAGGTTGAAAGAATGAACCGCAGTGGAGAAATAGATGGATAAATACCGCAAAGCTACACATGAGGATTTACCGGCGGTTTTAAACCTTATTGAAGATGGTTTTTCGGTGCAAGGGGATGAATACAGTAACACTGAAGGAAAAGAACACCGATTATTATTTTCTCACCTATATTCCCGGCCGGAATGGTCACCGGATTGGCTTTACCTTATCGAAAGAGATAACCAAATTGTAGCGGCCGCCGGTTGTTTCCCACAAGTTTTGAATTTTGAGGGAGTTACCATTCCGGTATGGGCGGTCTCGCCGGTGGTAACAGATACCAAATATCGTGGACAGCGCTTAGCGAGAAAATGTCTGGAGAATATGCTCGCTGATCTTAGGAAAGCGGGGATACCGGCGGTTTTTTTATGGGGGTTACCGTCTTATTATCCACAATTAGATTTTGTTCCCATATTGCCAAGGTATAAGACAAAAATCAACTTGAAGCAATTTAAAGATATTCCTGAACAAATACAGGGCAAGCTTCGCCTAAGTTCCTTTTTCGATATGGAAGCGGTTGCTAATATATATAAATCATATGACTCAAAGCTATGGCTTCAACCACAACGGGATTTGAAATGGTGGCAACAACGATGGACTGAGATGGATATCGAATTTGCTGATATTAAAGAAGTCCCATTTCCCCATAAAGAGCAATTTTTAATTTGGGAAAATAGTTCGGGTAGAATAGCCGGGTATCTTCATTTCAAAGTGGATTCCCAACAAAAAATAACCATCACGGAAAGTCTACCCACTAGTCTCAACGAAGCCATTTTTTTGTTAAGAAGTTTTATTTCCAAATACCTAAAACCGGACCAAACCTTATATATTCAAGGGACCCCTGAACATCCATTGAATATGGCTGCTTATAAACTTGGAGGAATCAATTTAAATCCAGCTCCTTTAGCTGGGATGGTAAAAGTAATTGATTGGAATAAATTCTTTTTTTCATTAGCACCGTTATTGGAAAAAAGATTAACAAGAATATGTGAAACCGATTGGCAAAGAAGTATTGGTGATGCAGTTCATTTTATTTATCAAAAGCAGATAGGTTTAAAAATTAAAGTTGAGGAAAATGCGGTTCTTACCGATAAGAAATATAATGGGCTTTTGACAAGACTCATTCTTGGATTATATAACAACCTTGATTTGGAATTAGCTGATTTAAACAGAGAGGATCAATTTTTTCAAATACCATTTCCTCAAAAGTATCCTTTTATTTGGGACGCCAACTATTTATATTAAGAAAATTCCATAACTAATATACCAATACTTTTTAGCAAGGAGGTTTTTACATTGAGTCAGCTTGCCCTTACAAAAGCTGCGGTATTAACCCCGTTCAATTTAATTGAAGAAGCTACAATCTTAATTGATGAAAAAAGAATTGCAGCCATTGGAACTTTCGATACGATTGAGATACCTCCCGACTTTCGACAAGTACCTTTGGAGGGTTTAATTATTGCCCCCGGATTTATCGACATTCATCTCCATGGTGGAGGTGGATCCGAGATTATGGATGGTACGGTGGAGAGCTTAATTGAAACAGCCAGGTTTCATGTGACGCACGGGACAACCTCCTTCTGTGCTACTACTATTTCCGGAACCAGAGACCAATTGGTAGCAGTCGCAAAATCTTTTGCCGCTTTAAATGATACTCAATACAAAGGAGCAAAGTGTCTAGGCATCCATCTGGAAGGACCATTTATTTCAACATATTATCCCGGGATTCATCCGGCTAATACTATTCGCCAGCCCTCTATAGGCGAAATCATGACTCTGCATCGTTTGAGTAACTCCGGTATCAAGCTGATAACATTAGCTCCGGAATTACCAGGCGCCCTGGAATTAGCTTCTTCCTTAAGTGGTGAAGGAATAATTTGTTCAATTGGCCATAGCGCTGCTGACTATGAAACTTCGTTAGATGCTATCGCTGCCGGTTTTAAAGGAGTAACTCATTGCTTTAATCAAATGAACCCATTTCATCATCGTAATCCCGGTTTAATTGGAGCAGCCCTAACATGCCCGGAATTAGCCTTGGAATTAATTGCGGATGGGGTTCATTCTCATAAAGCGGCGGTTGATATAGCCTGGCGTTCTAAAGGTCCCGATGGTCTGATTTTAGTTTCAGATGCTATGGCTCCAACTGGTTTGTTAGATGGAACCTTCCAAACATCGCTGGGAGATTTGGTTTTGGATAATGGGAAAATTGTAAATGCCGCCGGCAACCTGGCTGGAAGCGCTTTAACATTGGATCAGGCGATTAGAAATATTCTTAAATTTACGGATGCGGGTTTGAATGATGCGTTTAAGATAGCTACTTATAATCCCGCCAGATTTTTAGGAATTAATAAACGAAAAGGCAGTCTTTACCCAGGAAAAGATGCGGACTTAGTTGTAATGACTACTGATCTGGAAGTAATAGCTACTATGATTAATGGTGAAATGATCAGTGGTTTAATATCTTTAGACTGAAGGTTTTCAAAAAAAATATTCTTTAACTTAATAAAGGAGAGTGTCGGAGAACAGTGGATTTATTTAATCAGATAATTGCCGCGCTTACCGGCGGAAAAGCAAATGAAGTTAAACAGCTGACTGAGGAAGGGTTAGCGGCAAAAATATCACCGATTGATATTATTAATCAGGGATTAATTGCCGGTATGGAAATTATCGCGGTGAAGTTTAAAAAGAATGAAATATTTGTGCCGGAAGTAATGTTAGCAGCAAAAGCTATGCAAGCAGGGTTATCTATCTTAAAACCATTATTAGCGGAAACCGATCATGAGCCTTTGGGTAAAGTTGTGATAGGAACTGTAAAAGGGGACCAGCATGATATTGGAAAGAATTTAGTGGCAATGATGCTGGAAGGCGCTGGCTTTGAAATTACTGATTTAGGCAGCAATGTTCCAGCCGATAAGTTTATAAATATTATCCGGGAAAAAAAGCCTCAGATTTTAGCTTTATCCGCTCTATTAACAACAACCATGCCTGAAATGGCTAACGTGATAAAAAAACTTGAAACGGAAAATTTGCGAAACAGTATTAAAGTTATTATAGGAGGAGCTCCGGTATCGGAGAATTATGCCGAAAAAATAGGCGCCGATGGTTATGCCCCTGATGCGGGTAAAGCGGTAGAAGTTGCTAAAAATTTGTTATCTTTATGATTCAACTTTCTCACTGCCAAATATCTTGTAGATAAAGTACGAAATTTATATTTATAATTGGAATTACACTAACTCAATTATAATGGTATGAATTTGTAGAATCCAATTCTCATACCGGCATTAATAAATACAGAGCTATATTTCATTAAGGATATTTAAGTTTTAAAAAAGTTTTAAAAAAGTGGAATTTATCTATTGACATAGTAATATCATTGTGGTAATCTATTAAAGCTGTCGCGCGTCACGGTAATTACAGCCAATAAATCTTACAAACGATATTAAAAAGCATTAATTACCAATTGACAAGCTGATAGTAAACTTGATATAATAACAAATGCGTCGCCGCTCCGTTAAAAATAGAATGACGATTGCAAAAAATCTTGAACCTTGAAAACTGAACAGTAGGAAAGAAAAAACGACTGGTAAGTCATTTTTTCCGGCACAGAAATGTGCCAAACAATAACCTGTCATGATTGAGAGAAATCATGGCCAGAAGTAATCAAGAGC
>JAEYRX010000029.1 GCA_023435225.1 Bacillota bacterium | reverse complement strand
TAACTTTGCCGGAGGGGTTAGCGCCTGCTCCTTGGAGCCGGGAGGCTGAAGTTTATCTGTCCGAAGACAGCCGGGGAATTACTGTCGATATTCAGGTTTACCGGCCGAACTTCATTTGGGGTTCCCTTTTGCCTTATTTGGAGGCGCGTTCCGGTGGTGTTTTCCCTTTCCTGCAGTATGTTAAAAAGGGGAAGGTACCAAAGGAAGCTGCGGACCAATTTTTGCTGTCGCTAGCCGGGTCTTTGAATCCCTTGGGTAAAAGGACATACGGAAATATTGTTTTTTCCGATATTCCGTTTCAGTTTGAACCTTATACTGCTTGCGGTAATATTAAACTGATAGCGCCGCGGGCGGTGGATGAAATTGTTGGTAAAATCTATTCTCCCGCCAAGGCGCAGAGGCGCTGAGAAAACCTAAAACCATTCGTTTTTATCCTTTAACTCTGCGCCTCCGCGCCTCTGCGCGAGATTATGCCCTTTGGCACCTCCGCCGGAGTGGGTGACTCTGTGGTTAAATATAAAACATTTTTGGTTCTGGAGGAAAAGCATGCTCAAAAACCTGCTCATCAATAATTTTGCAGCCTTACTGATCCATTTTATCATTGTTGTACTCACTTGGCTGCTCCTGTATGTGACCATTGGTAAAGGGCAATCGCTTGGCCCGGTTTGGGATCTGGTCTGGGCTTGGGTCGCATGGTTTCTTATTGGCGGGGAAGATCTTGTTAAAACATGAACTGATATGGGTTAATTTCTTATCCGTATCCATAATCGCTATAATTGGAGGTATTCTTTGGCTATACTGCGCAACCCATCCAACATCCTTGGTTCCCGGGATGCAATGGCTGATTTTTTGTATTGGTTTTCCTTATTGTGAACCGTTTCATTATGGTGGGGCAGCTTCTTTTATGATTGTAATAGCCCCGTCGGTTTTAATGTGGTTGGGGATGATGATAAAGAGGTAGATTTTTCGGGAGGGAGAAACAAAATGAAATACGATGAATTTTATAACCGTGTTATAAAACTTAATAACGATATCGTAGGCAATGAGAATATCGACCTTTATGAAAAGCCGAAAGAATTACATAAATTTACTGAATCCGAGATCCAGCAATATTTTTCGATGTGTGAAGAAGACAATAATCTTAAACTACCCGATTATTTTAAGGAAATCTTGTTTTCTGATCATTATGAAATATACTGGAAATACACAATCAATAATACAAAAAAAACCGGAGGTGAATTGTTATTTTGGACACCGATGGAAATATTGGTTAATACACTAGAAACCGATTTTTCCGATAAATTAACCAATTATGGTAAAAGGATCTATCAACAAGGTTACCGCCTTTTTGACGGACATCCTCATACGGGAGACGGCATTCAAATGGCGATTCAAATCAAAAACGGATCGATTACGGATCGGGTATGGTATGTTCATACAATTCATGAAGAAATGTGGCCTCTTGAATTAAATTACGGGCAATATATTGAGCATTCTTTATATTTAAAGGGCATGTTCGGCTGGCAATATTTATTTATCGATAAGAGACTGGATGCTTGGGGGGTTGATTTAACTTTACTTGGTCAACGTCTTGCAGATTATCCTAAATTATTTCCCGGTACGGATATAAGTCAATATCTGAAAATATATAAAGATAAAGGCGGGAAATAAGGATGAAAATAAGCCTAAGTGCAACCTAACTCTTGCTCTTCCCCAATGAAGTTTTTCAAGTAAGTTATTTCAGTGGAAGAGTAACCCTAGCCGCTGAATTCTAAATGCTTTTTAGCTTCGAGGAGATCGGTTACTCTCCCACCGAATTTGCCACGATGAATATACAGCTTTGGGGGAGAGCAAGAGAGAGGTCTACGCCCGAGTTTATCGCTAAGTAGCCCAAATATTTTTTTGTAGGAGGCATAACCGATGAATATGACAATAAGCCCGGAATTATTGGACCGAATCAGAAATATCAATTGGTTTAGCAATTGCGGCAATACTGTATCAACAGCTAGTGATTTTAAAATAACCTATGTTAAGTCGTGGAGAGAGGCAAAGACATATTATTCGGATCAGAATTGGGAGAATACTACTTTAGATGCCAGAAATGAATTAACCTCTTTTTTATCTCAAAATTATCAATCTGATTATCAAGAATGGAATAACTATACATCAAAATTAAGAACTTCAATATTGCCTAACTTAATTACAAAAATAGATAGTTTTAAAAAAGACTATTCATTAGGTGATGCTTTTATACACTCGGTAACCTGGGACATTTTAAATGCCATTATGGAAGACGTATATGGAGAAGTAGCGGACAGGCCGACCTTTTTTCTTAAACTATTGGAAATATACGAAGCGGGCAATTTCCCTTGCGGCTGGATCGGAAAATGGCCGGAAGGGAGTTTGGTGGTGTATTGACATGTTTGAAGCGAAGATATATCGGGAGATTGAAAATATTAAATGGTTTTCCAAGTGTGGCAAAGATATTCCCGCCGACATCGGTATTCCTTTTAAAGTAGTAGATAATTGGCCGGGTGCTTTGGATGAAAATTATCAGGAAGAATGGCAGAAGATCAATATGAACGAGAATCGCCATTTGATAGCAACCGTTGGCGATGAGGCGGATTATGATGAAAAGTATGAGTTGAATGCGCTGTTTTTTACCAATAGAGTCCTGCCGCTGATTCAGGAGTATACCATCAAGAAAAATATTGATTTCAGCATAGCTTCCTTTGTACGGTGGGCCGTCATCAACCATCTGCTCGAAGAACATTACCGTACCAAACAGCAGTTGCCCATGTTTTTCAGCGGTTTATTGAATGTTTACCGGAACGGGCATTTCCCATGCGGTTGGGATGGTCCGTATCCCGGGGGGTATTTGGTGATTTATTAAGGATTCCCAGCCCTGAAACGGCCTGATTGTTCTCGGACTTCCATGTCCTTCACGATTTCGTTCCATCCTGGAACACAGCTTGGGTTTAAAACCTTCTCAACCCCGGCAAAGCCGGGCTGGGTTGTGCTTCGAAGTTTTTACCGAGCCCCGAAGGGGGTTTAATATGTTTTTTATATACCCAGCCCAGCCGTTTCAGGGCTGGGTGGAGATTGATGTCCATCCTTAAACGTCGCATCTTAAACCGCCCTGGTTCCGGTTTAAAGCGTATTTACCGGACATTGTAAGTCCTTATAGGCCACGAAGAATGGTGGTTGACCATTTTAGGGATTAGGGATCTACTTTTTGGTCGATTTTCAATAGAGCATTTTTAATTAAGCTGATAAGTAGGAGGAGATTATATGATTAAAATGTCTGATAGAACGGAAAGAAGAATTAGGACATTAAATGATAGATTCAAAGATAATTTAGATAGCATTAAATATATAACAACCCAAAAAACAGACACTCATTTTTTATGTAGTTATTATGAAAATTATTATGAGTTATCCATGTATGAACTTTTTTTAAATAAAAATGAAAAAAACGCTATTGATTACTTAAATAAAGCAATTAATGCAAACGATGCATTATATAAAATTGCAAATAGTCGAGGAGAAGAAATTAAAATTTTTTATGAAGGGATTCCAGAAGCGATAATAAAAGGACAGGTCATATATAATCATATAACACCATGGAATTTTCCAGATCATTTTTGTTTGATACTACTTGCAAGAAAAAAGAATTATTTGAATGAGATGTTAAATTTTGATATTGATAATTTCAACCCTGAGAAAGCAGGCTTATCAGGACCTGCTTATTATAATAACTATATTAAAATATTTATCAATTTTTTTAGAATTAAAAAGACAGACATACTTTTGGAAGAAATGGAAAAATGCAATAAAGAAATAACTGATTATGCAGAGGTAAGAGGAAAAAAAGTTGAAGATAATTACTCTTATTCTACAATTTTGTTATTCAAGGCGATTTTAGAAAAAGATTCCAATACTGCAAACCAATTATTGGAGAAAAGACTAATATTATATAAAAATTCATATGAAGATGATCTTTCAAATCCCTTAAGCTTATACCCTTATCATTTATTGGGATGGTGCGCTTTTCTTAATGACATCGGCATGGAGATAACTATCCAGTCGGATTATTTACCGGAGTTTCTGGTAAAAGGGACTTTTACAAAGGAGAAGTGGACATGGCCTATGGGGTGATTAGTATTTATTTAATTCATCATCATAAAATTATTGAATTCTATAGGAGTTATGATAAAGCTTGAAATTCCAAACCGGACCCTATCCCTTAAAGGGAATCAGTTATGCATTGGAGTAAAGTAAGATAAAATACCAGACGGTTCAAGATGCAGCGTCCAAGGATGGACATCAGCCGCAAGGGGAAGGGTCGAAGTTAGACCTCATTGACTTTTTCACATCACTTATATAGGAGGAAAAGATAAATGATACAAATGGATATAAGAGATGATTTTAACCTAGAATGGTTAACAGAAACATATAATGATGACCTGGACAGCATGAATTATATATTATCCCAAAAAACAGACACTCATTTTTTATGCAGCTTTTATAAGATATACCATGAGTTATCCATGTATGAACTATTTTTAAATAAGGCTGAAGATAAATCCAGCGAATATCTTTATAAATCAGTAAACGCCAACAATGCCTTGTATAGACTTGCCAATAACAAAGGGAAAGAAGTTACATTATCATATGACGGAATACCGGAGACTGTACTTGAAGGTTGCGTCTGCTTAAATCATATCGTCCCCTGGAATTTTCCCGATCACTTCAGCATGACGCTGCTGGCCAGGGAAAAAGCATATCTTGATGAGATGTTGAATTTTAATACGGAACTTTTTGATCCGGAAAAAGCCGGATTATCCGGACCTCCCTATTACAACAGGTATATCAAAATGTTCATTGGCTTCTTTAGAAACAAAGATCAAGCTAATGTTTTAACAGAAATGGCGGCATGTGCATATTCCGGTGCAAACTGGACAGTGATTCCGGCCGAAAGTGGACACCGATTCCGGGTCAAACTGGACACTAATTCCGGCGGAAACTGGACACCTATTCCGGTCTAAAGTGGACAGTCCTTC
>JAEYRX010000006.1 GCA_023435225.1 Bacillota bacterium | reverse complement strand
ATCTGAATTGTTATAAACTCACCTTTGCCATTTATCCCGGCCAGATGGTCCTTCATCGCTATTCCCGATATCCCGGATATTTTTCGAAAACTGTTTATCTTGATCGGTTTCAGTCTTTTTCTCAGGCTAACCGCTCCATCGGTTTGGCCAAATATGATTGATGAATTTATCACAAGTAATAATATGATGATCAGCGCATTTTTCATTTTCATTTTTACTCCGGTTTCTTTATTGAACAAAAGCCGCTTCTTTAGCATCTTTCATGTCCCTCAATTATTTAAAATCCATGAGGTTAACAATCCCCGATCGTTAAAATTTTCATAATTAAAAAATTTAACATTTTGATACAATATATTGATAGTCGCATCTAGGCTATTCACTATATATTGTATCGAAAACTCAATTAAAGTAATTATGAAACTCCCTTATATTGTTAATATGTTGGCCAAAATAGTTATCAATATTAACAATACTACAAATCCCGCAATTATGACCCACATCATCGGCCTGGCGAAGTTACCGGTCCAGCCGATCCCAAACCTCTTTTTCTACAAAAAAAGCAAGGCTTCGTCACAGCTTATGAAGCCTTGCTTAAAAAAAGGCGAAGTGTCTCCGGTTTCTCCCGGAAAGGATGAACTAAATTATACTAATAAACTTTCATCACCTCTCAGCCCTTCAATAACACCGTCAAATTGGCCATTGATGAGCGACTGGATCAGTTTGTATTTTTGCACTTTACCACTGGTTGTTTTGGGAATATCACGGATGGGGATTACATATTCAAGTTGCAGGCCAAGTTGGTTTTGATAATAATCCCGGATCTTATTTTGCAGCGGTATGAATTCGGCCAAATCTTTTTTAAATAAAACAAACAGCACCAACCGGCTTAAAAAACTGCAAAATACGGTTCGTTCCAACTCAAGCCCGATATTTTGGCCCAGCTTTTCCAAGTCGGACATAATATACACATTGGAGTTAACCCGCAATACATCCTGGATTCGTCCGAAAATATATAAACGCTCGTTATGTAATAGTCCTAAATCTTCCGTATCCACCCAGGTATCCGTTTTTGTGGGTAGTTCGTCGTAAAAGATACATTTAGCAACATTTTCGCCGCTGATCTGGATCCGTCCGATGGTGTCTTCCTTTACAACCTTGTTTTTTTCATTGACTAAACGCAGATTACATCCGCCCACCGGAAAACCTACCTGGACAACCTCAATACCGGTTCCCGGTTGGACGATGGAGATCCGCCAATCTTTCTCCGAAATCTTACGGCTGATATTAATAGAATTAATACCCTCACCCGGAATGGAAAAAGTTACTCCCAAAGATGCTTCCGCCATTCCGTACACCGGGTAAATAACATTATAAGCTAAACCATATTGGCGGAGCTCATTGGTAAATTCCTTACACAACGATACTGAAATAGATTCAGCGCCGTTAAAAATTAACCGGATCCGGGAAAGATCAAGCGGCGCCGGCTCCCGCTTTCTTCTTAAGAAAGATAAATAATGCTTATTACCCATGGTAGTTGAAGAAGTTACGGTTACCTTATATTGGCTGGCTTTCTCCAGCCAGATAGTGGGCCTTTTGATAAACATGGCAGTAGGCATAATATATTGGTTAATACCCGCCCACAACGGCAATAAATGTGTTCCACTAAAACCCATGTCGTGTGAGAGCGGCAGCCAGGCCAACATCGAGTCTTCTTCGGAGATCCGGCAACTTTCCGCCATACCGGCCAAATTGGTCAACAAATTACGGTGGGTTAAAGCAATACCCTTAGGTTTGGCGGTGGTTCCCGATGTATATTGAATATAAGCGATATCATCCGGATTACTATTAATTACTTCCGCGCATTCCAACCTGAAAATAGCCGGCCCGCAAACAACGGCTTTGGTTTTAAAAAGGTCTAACATAGGATAATCAGCCGTTTCTTCAAAATAGCCTTCCATTTTTCCAAGTATATCTTCACTGGTTACTATTTGAGGGTAGTCTAAATCTTTCCAAATGTCAATCAGTTTAAGCCGATGCGCGTTATTATTACCCGGAGCAATGGGAATGGGTATCATGTTCCCCAGCATCGCCGCCCACATGGCATAAAGAAACCATTCATTATTATTAAGCACAATAATAACTTTCCGTTTCGCGGCCAGTCCGCTACTTTGAAAATATGATAAAAATTGTAACGCCTTCCGGTATACTTTCCCGTAAGCAATAAACTGATCCAATTTTTCATTAATAAAAGTAATGCCGCAATTGCTTTCAAGCCGTTTTTGCAACAGTTCGGTAATATTTTGATATTGAGTCATTCGTGTTCTCCCTATTATTGATTAAAAGTAAGGTTCTTCAGTTTAATCCATTGATACCAACTGGGTTTAGCTTCCCCGGTACTTGTTCTCAAGCCAATCTTGGTTAACGGTCCAGTATCCGGCATGTCATGCATAAATGCCCAATTAACCATTTCAACGTTGGTTCCCATTATCAAATCCTTAAATTTGGTTATAAAACGGGTTTGGTTCACAGTTGACTCCTTGTCCGTTTCCAGACCGGTAAAACCATTAGCAGAACTCCAGCCGATCTCGGTGAAGGCAACCGGCAATGTTGAATAATGTTTTATCTCGGAATAATAGCCGACCGGTATCTCATCCGGGGAATTGTATTCAACCTCCGGGTAGGTGGTAAAGGCGATCAAGTCGAGTTTCCCGGCGAATTTGTTGAGTAAATGCCACTGTGGCGTACCCGGAAAACCGACAGCTTTCCCTAAACCCTTCATTTCTTCCAGTTGAAAGGTGACAAAGACTTTGGTAGCAGGATATTGGCTTTTTATTGAATCGTACATCCCTTTATAAACTTCTACAAACCGGTCAAAATCACCAGAATCATCCGAATGATAACTGTAATAAGTATTTACCTCAATCCCCAAAGCTAAATATTGGGGTTGATAAGCATTACATATTGCCAAAGCTACTTCCAGGTATTTTTGCTTGGCGTCATTATTGGTCCAGTCGTTACTCGGATCGACATCAGTATTTAAAATCGCCTCCCCGTTCGCTTGGTCGAAAAAGTTAATACCGTATACCGGTAAATAACCGAAGTTATCCTTTTGGGTTCCGGCTAAGGCAATAATCTCCGGGATTTGGCCGGACTTTTCAAGCGAGTCCCGCCAAGGATTTTGAGCCAGTAATATCTCCCCTGTTTCTTTGATTTTTTCAAACATATCCCGCCAGTCAGCATCGGTGGCGCTTCCATAATTACGGGGAATATAGCCGATACCCATCTTGAAACTTCTTTGGGATGACGGTGAATCTGGCGGGGCTGATGATGGACCGCCGCAACCGGAAAGACAACAGATGATGATAACTAGTATGTTTACAATTAATGTAATTCGTATAATGCTTTTCATTATAATTACTCCACTCCATAAAAATTTTTGTAACATGGATTATATGTCGAGATATGTTAGAAAACAATTACCCGTGGTGGAATTAAAGGTGAAAATATGGGGTATTTTCGGGGTATTTCATTAATTATTCAACTTTCGCACCTCAATAATACTTCGCAGTAAAGTCATATCAATTAAAAATCAAATTTTGAAAATATCGAACGATATAAGTTGAATTAAATTTCCCAAATAAATATTACGTCCCTAAAGCCGATCGTAATAGATAATTAATGAATTTAATTCAACTTATTACAGCTGTAAATAAGATGAACAAAATTCTGCTATTTACCTTTCCCATTCGGCTTTAGGAAGGGGAAAGCTTATTTGTAAGCTTAGTTCATCTTATATATTTAACGATTTTTCAAAATTTGATACCGATGAACTATTGATTTTACTGTATTAAAATATGGGTGCGAAAGTTGTATTAATCACTTAAAGAAACAAAAAACCTCAATCACAATTGTGATGAGGCTTTTGTATTATTTTTATATCATGTAAAAATCTTGTAAATATAATTCATAAAACCTCTAAAATTACTTGGAATTATTTTTTTATGAAAGTAAACTTTCCGGCGCTAAGGTTAACAGCGGAATATTGGTTCTTCTTTTCAGACTCCCCGTTATCGTTGATCACCCATTTAGTACCGGTAAATTTGGTCCGCATAAGATAAATTGCCACCTCATGCTTGCCTTTGGGAAGATTATTCAATGCTTGGACCATCATTTTAAAATCATCTTCTCCGGTTTTATAAAGCCATATCTGCATCTGATCCCAAGTAGAATCCATATCCACCAAGGGACCTTTAACCGCAAACTTACCGTCAATCCATAAGTTTTGGTACATTTCCTCGCCGTTGGAGAATTTACCTATCGCCTTGGGAAAGTATGCCCGTCCAAAGATTTTTTCATCGGATGTGAAAGTATCCTTTAATTTAGCTTTGGCTTCCTGGCCCTTCTCAATTGCAGTCGATGCAAAGATAATATTCGCCTCACCTTGGTTGTTAATTTTCTTGTAAGCATTAGCGAAAACAGCAGTGGAAAACATCAGGATCAATAGAACCCAAATTAATGTTTTACGCATGATTTAATTACCCCTTTTGTTTATATTATTTTTTTCTGGCCAGCGGTGTTTATTTTAAAGTTTTTTTTGGTATTTCGCAATTACCCGACGGGGTAGTCGGGGGAAAAAGCCGGGGTATTTTCGGGGTATTATTTATTGGGACATGACCGTATCATATTTTTTTGTTATAATATCCTTTCAGATCTTAATTAGCCAAGATAAAGGAGATATTGATATGGACTAATTTGCTCGCTCAATCTCGGAAACACTCCTAAATATTAAACGTAGTTACGGCATGTTTGATTTTATCGCTATACTATTGATCCCTGAATTAGAATCTAAATCAACTCTTTTGCCATTCAGCCAATAACATGCTTTACCTTGTTTATATCCAACAATATAAATATCATT
>JAEYRX010000086.1 GCA_023435225.1 Bacillota bacterium | reverse complement strand
ATTTGGACCCAATAGGTTTTAACTATATTAATGTACTCTTCGGGGATTTTTTCAAATTGATCCACAACCGTGTGATCGGCAATGATATACTCCTCCGGTTGAGTAGGAGAATCGCCCCAACATGTTACGGAAATAAGAAATGAGAGCCAGAATACAAATATTACCTTTTTCGTTTTTAACATCATATCAACCTCCTAGATATATAAGTAAATGCAGGCTAATAATTCATAACGGAAAACCAGCTGGATATTTGTCAATAATAATATTGTATAATTCCTCCTGCTAGCTGTATATATAACATTTGTCATTGCTGAGCATGACATTTGTCACGAAAACAATAAAAAAAGAGGCAAAATAAAGTATCTACGCCTCTTTAAAAAGATAGTTTTTTCAAAAACCTAAACAAAACACCAACCAATAATACTAAAATTCGGTAATAAGCCCCGCAGCATACTTACTGATAAGTAACGCATCATTGATATCAACTTTTCCATCCCGGTTGACATCCGCTAGAATTCGGTTAAAATTGGGTACTTCTATGCCTGATGCAACTCTGGCAGTCATGAGAGCATCGTTAATAGTTACCAAGCCGTCTCCGTTCACATCGCCCAAGATGCCAACCGGAGCAGAATGCACCACGAGGCCGTCGGAACTGGTTGATTGGGAATACAAGCCTATACCATTCTCCGCTTTAACGGAGAAGTAATATTTCATTCCGTCGATAAGAGATAATCCACTTAAAGAGACGGAACAGTTTGCCCCATTATCAGTCCAATCGAGGATATCGGTGCCGCCCGGGGTGGTGCCGATCGCATACCAATAACCGGAGATTCCTGATTCCTCATCACTGGATGTTGCCCAATTGGCCGCCAGTTCCGTTTGCGAATTGGATAAGTCGATATCGTCAGCGCTTCCATCGTTAATTAACGAAATGGCTGCAGGTCGGGTTACGTCCCGCCCTAGATTGTCCAATTTGATAGTCCATTCTCCAGTTACAATATATCCACCGTCGGAAGTCTGGCATAGCGAGATTAATCTTTTATATGAATAACCATCCGGTTTACCGTAAACCCGTTCCCATACTTTTTGATAATCCTGATCAAGTTTGACCAGATAATATCCGTTTGAAGTATTACATCCGAAGATATACCCATCGGAAACTTTTTGATATGGAGAACTTCTATCACCCCAATAATCCTCGATTCCAGAGTGATCAATCGATTTTTCCCATATAAACTGTCCATTTTGGTTCAGCTTAATGATATTAATGTCCGCATCCAAATTCCTTTTGAACCCAAAGATTAAATACCCGTCAGTGTCTTCAATCAGTCCTTTGCATTCGGAATAATTATCAATATATTGCCAAATCTTTCCTGATTGATCGAATTTAATAACCGCCCCTTGGAAATTTCCCGTTTCTAAACTAAGGAGATATTTACCATCGGAAGTCTGAAAGATTGCACTAGGCATTTCAGGCCATTGTGCTTCCAGGAGGTTGAAGACATGTTGCCACTCAACATTTCCGTTGCTGTTTAATTTTAATACTAAACTAGCAAAACCTCCCCCGGTTATTTCAACTGCATTTGTCAGAGCTGCAAGGATATACCCTCCGTCGCTGGTCTCTGCTATCTGCCAGCCACAATCCTCACTGCCGCTGCCTCTATAAATCTTAGACCATAGATGATTTCCGTTCCGGTCAAATTTTAAAATACCGATATCTTGTTTATAACCGCTAATATTATTCTCTTTAAAGTCCAGTGTAGCGCAAACAATGATACTGCCATCCTTTGCCAGGATCATATTATAAGTCTTCTCCATCAATAATTTTTCATCCATATTATATCCCGACATTTTTTGCCAAATTATATTCCCGCTGGAATCATGGGCAGCCTTGAAGATTTCAACGTCCGGACTTGAACCGTCAGTGTCGGCATGGACCTTTTCCCAGAGATTGTTACCGCACTCGTCGATTTTTGCCAGATAAATATTTCCCTTGGTACCGGCAACAATATAATTACCGTCACCGGTTTCCCGAACCGATACAAAAGCTGTATCCTGCTCCTTCTCCCAGATATGGACATCTTTTTGAATATAAGTTCTAAAAGCAAAGTCAGTATTAGGATAAACATATCCAGCTTGAAATCCATTACCGTTGGGATAAGGGTTTTGATATGAATCGCTCCAAAAAGCCGGAGTATTACGGCTACTTATAACCTCAATAACATAACAGGCTCCCTTTTTAACCTTGACATTCCCCAGATTGAAAGTATACCACTGGGAAGTTTGTCCTTGTATCGATAGAGTGGCAACTCCTAAGATATTTCCAGTTGGAGTATCCTGACGCAAATTTACTGTAATCGGACTATTACCCCATTGTGATCTTAGCAATAATTCTACTTTTCCTAGATTTCCGGTTTCATTGGCAATAAAGGATTGGGCAGTCCCGTAAGTATAAATATATTCTTCATTATCTTGCTCTGTTTGATTGTTATCTAAAAATGTATTAGTAATTACGATACCCGGAACTGCTGGTCCGAATTGGTCATCCTCTCCGAAAGTTGTCATACTACAGAAAAGGAGGATACAAATGGAGAAGAAAATTGCTGTTAAGCGTCTTTTTATGCCATCCCAAATTAACTTTTTACTGATCATTCAATCAATCCTTTCACTTGCTTTATAAACTTATACTTCAAGCAAGTTTTAAAATATCATTATACTGATAGCTTGATAATAAAAATATTTTTGATACGAAAATCCACAAAAACCTTTTTATTACAATCCCACAACTTAAGAATTTCATAATACCGTAGTTAAGTTTAATTGATCTCCAAAGCCAAACAAAATTTATTTTAACATTTTATCTTTTTATATTAAATATGACATATGTCATTTTACAGAATGACATATGTCATTTATCTGATGATTAGAAACCAAATATACTCCGATTTCTCATAATTAAAAACACCCGAGCACGATGGCTTTTGTGTGTTTTTGTATATTTATATTCAATTAATCAATCCTCATACCACTTTGAATTATCTTGTATAAGGTGTAAACTTACCCCAATCAATCAGAAAATACCCCGGTGTGTCGAGCGGCGGATTTCCGGTTCCACCGGTCACCCAGGTAACACCACTCCAGATATTAAAAATTTAAAGTATTGATGCTTAAATTATAGATAGTTTAAAGCCTGCCAAGATTTATCTTACAATTTTTAGCTTACTTCCGTAAATATGATATTTGTCATTTTTAAACATGACATTTGTCATGGCAGAGACAAAATTCGAGTTCTATCGCTTAAAATAATTTTTAAAATTATTATTTTTTACAGAAAAGTAATTTTAATAGCCAAGTACTACCTTTATGACCAATATCTTCAGCGTCATTATTAAGATGGATTACCGGGTAGGTGTTATCAATTATCACTGAAAAATAAACCTTTTCATAAATGCCCCCAAAATATACTAAAACCTTTAATGAATTACAGTAATTAATTATTTGAAAGTCTCTATGAGCATAAAGATTTAATTACTTGTATCTTCTAGAAAATTCGCTTGAATAGTGACATTGCCACCAGTTATGATTACAGTAGTACTAGCTGCGGTATAATTGCCAAAACTTACTATACCGTCTCCCGCGATCTTGGTCCACTCTTTAAACTTATAACCGGGTTTCGGAATTGCCGTAATGTAGTCTGTAGGAACGCCGTTTTTTACTACCATGCTTCCAACAGGGGTACTACTGCCATTTCCATCATTGGTTACGGTTAAAGCAAACTGATAGGAAGATATTTCCTGCATGTTATTTCCCCCGACCGGTACGGGGATGTTGCTTCCGGTGAGAGCTCCATTTGCGGCAATAGTTGTCAAGCTCCCTAAGCTATACTGCCCGTAACTACCGTTTTCTCCCCAAGCCCACACTGTTCCATCGCTTTTTAAGGCCAGACAATAGTTTTCTTTACTGGTTATCGCAATAACATTAGTAAGATTGGCAACTTTTACAGGATTATATTGGGGGCCACTTACCGTTCCGTTTCCTAATTGACATTCCCAATTTCTTCCCCAGGCCCAAACGGTGCCGTCACTCTGTAAAGCTAAACTATGACGTCTTCCGGCAGCGATTGCAATTATATTGTTCAAGCTACTTACTCGTTGCGGGGTAAAACTATAACTATTGGGATCAGTCATATACCCTAATTGACCACTGTCATTATTTCCCCAGGCCAAAACTTTGCCGTCTCTCGTCAGGGCTAAACTATGCATATATCCACCGGCAATTGCAATGACATTATCCAAACCAACAATTTGTTCCGGGGTGAAACTTCGGTTATTAGGTATACTAAATTCTTTCCCCAATTCACCGCGATTGTTCCATCCCCAAGCCCAAACCTTGCCTTCACTTGTTAAAGCCAAATTGTGGGAAGTACCACAAGTTATCGCAGTTACTTTGGGCGAGATATTAACTTGTACGGGAGAATAAATCGGACTGTTATAATTACCGGTCCCTAATTGGCCACCATCATTGTATCCCCAACCCCAAACCGTACCATCGTTCTTTAAGACCAAATTATGCCTATCTCCACAAGCAATCGCAATAGCCCCAATTAAATTAATATTATTAACCTGCAACGGTGTATTACTTCCATTATTTGTACCATCCCCTAATAAATAACCCCAAGCCCAAATCGCGCCATCTTTCTTTAGGGCCAGACTTTGCCCATATCCACCAGCAATTTCAATGATATCCGTAAGATTGTTGACCGGTCCCGGCATTATGCTTCTAATATTGGTTCCATTTCCCAGTTCACCGGATGAATTATCTCCCCAGGTCCAAACCGAACCATTATTCATTACAAGCAAGCAGTGATCGTAACCGGCGAATATCCCGGCAATATCCGGTAACGGAGCATTGGACAAAACAGGTTTTATCGTGGCGTCACTGCCGGTTACGGTCACAAGACAGTTGGTAATTAAATTGCCATATTGGCCTACTAAGTTTCTCTGGTTGCTAAACACTACCTTTCCCGTCCCCGAGATCTCCCACCCCAACAAATACTCATTCTGATATTTGATAGTGATAGGAAACCCTACCCCATCACCTACCGGTGTTAACCCTGATGGGTAGACACACATCGAATCAATGGTTAAACTTCGTTTTGGGGCGATATTGATCGCAAAGGTGCCGCCGATGTTGGTAGTATCAATAACTAGAATATAAAAATCATTTCCGTTACGGTTATAGGTAACATTTACATTACATGTATAAGTGCCAGTCCCTAAACCATTATCGATATCATCCCAATTTATTACATATTCTCCCGGTGTCCCCGTGAAAACGTACCATTTGGAACCTCTAGCGGTAATACTCCCAGTAACCCATTTATTTGCAGTCAGTTCTTCATAAAAGTTCGCTTTGATCGTTACATCGCCGCCGTTTACGGTCACATTAGCATTAGCGGCATATTCATTATCAAATTCCACCTCTCCCATACCTGCTGTTTTGGTCCAATTTATAAAACGATAACCCGGATTGGCAAAAGCATTCAGGTTTATAGTTGACCAGTTAGCTATCTGCTGCTGACCGGCAGGATTGGTAGTTCCGTTTCCATCATTTTCAACCGTTAATTTGAATTGAACATTAGGATCCGGAAGAAAATTCGATTGAATCGTGGCATTGCCGCCGGTTATTGTAACAGTTGTACTAGCTGCTTTAAAATCGCCAAATACTACTGTCCCGGTACCACTTTCCTTGGTCCAATTATTAAACAAACAACCGTTTTTAGGGTTGGCGGTAATATTGATACTTTCGCCATTTTTTACAACCATACTTCCGGTTGGAGTACTAGTGCCTTTCCCATCATTGGTTATTGTTAAAGTATATTGGTATGGGGCAATTACCGGCATTTGACCCGGTACACCGGCAACTACCGGGCTATTACTATCTGTTTTTGATTTATTACCCAATTGTCCGTTATTATTATTTCCCCAGCTTCGGACCGTACCGTTGTTTAATAAAGCAATGCTATGACCTCCACCAGCGGCAATTGCTACTATATTGTTGGTTAAATTACTAAGTTCTTTAGGAGATTCTTTCTCTTGATTCGTCCCATCTCCTAATTGGCCCTGGTTATTATATCCCCAGGCCCAAATCTTTCCATCATTCGTTAAGGCTAAATTATGGTTATATCCACTGGTAATCGCGATTACATTGTTTAGATTAGGAACTAATACCGGAATTTTATAAAGAATGCTAATTTTTGAACCCTGCCCAGCTTGACCATATCCATTATCTCCCCAAGCCCAAACCGTGCCATCTTTCTTTAGGGCTAGACTGTGATATCTTCCCCCGGCAATCGCAATCACATTGGTCAATTTCATAACTTGGACCGGAATTCTGCTAGTTAAACCTGTGGAACTATTTCCTAAAGCGCCAAAAAGATTATTTCCCCATGCCCAGACCGTACCATCTTTCCTTAAAGCCAAACAGTGTTCTGCACCAGCAGAAATTGCAATCACAGTATCCAAATTTGCCACTTGCTTGGGAGTACTTCTTTTAAGGTCTAAAGTTCCATCCCCTAATTGGCCGAATTGATTAATTCCCCAGGCCCAAACTTTGCCGTCTTCGGTTAGGGCCAGACTATATTGATATCCCGCAGCGACCGCCACCACATTTTTTAATTCCGGGACTTGTTTCGGGATGCTGCAACTATTCATCGTGATACCATTCCCAAGCTGGCCATTTGAATTATCTCCCCAAGCCCAGATTGTCCCGTCGTTCTTAACGGCAAGACTATGACTATTTCCAGCAGCAATCGTGATGACATTTTCTAAATGGTTAACCGGCACGTGTACATAACTACTAATGGTTGACCCATTTCCCAATTGACCATAAGCGTTTGATCCCCAGGCCCATACTTTTCCATCATTCTTTATGGCCAGGGTATGATCATAGCCGGCGGCAATCTTCGGAATATTTTGGAGCGGAGAATCATAGTCAAGGTCTAAGATATCTGATAAATAACCATTTTCACTTTTAGCGATCGCCTTTAACACCACAGGTATTGAAAGGCTGAGTGTTCCATTGTAACGGGCGCTACTTTCTGTGGGATTGTTCCCGTTAGTGGTATAAAAGATACTAACCCCGGGAGCCGTTTTTAATTGGACCTTTATTAAACCATCGAACGCGCCGGTACTTACGTTAGCAATAGGCGGTTCCGGAACAATCCGGGGAGTTACGGTTTTGGTGGCTAAACAGTTGCTACTTGCATC
This sequence comes from Bacillota bacterium, assembly GCA_023435225.1. Classification (GTDB taxonomy): domain Bacteria; phylum Bacillota; class UBA4882; order UBA8346; family UBA8346; genus UBA8346. The sequence continues at coordinate 2,279 of JAEYRX010000086.1, read as the reverse complement.
AAAAATCCCGATCTTAATCGGAATATCACCGAATCTGTAACCGCGATCATATTTTTGAATCAATGTTCCGAGTTCAGGGTCAAATATATACTTATAACCGGTGACAATTTGCCGGGCATTAACGGTATACTTCCAGGTTGTAGTACCTTCTGCAACTTCCCAAGGACCCTCTCCGACCTGGACTGCAATCTTATCGACGGATTTATCGTCGATTACGGTGCCTTTGATCTCGAAGATCCCGGCTCTAATCTCACCATTGTTTAAATTATTAATACTGATATCATCCGAGCTGAGTGCTAGACTGGTTGTCATGAATAAACTAATTCCGATTACGCAAAAAACCAGAATTTTGGTATACTTACTCAAAATGCTTCGCCTTCCTTTCATTCAAAAAAGAGCTTGTTCGATTTAGGCTTATATTGAATCGCCGACTTGACTTTGAAGGAACCTACATATTGATTGGCGTTTATACTATTATTTAAAGCGCCAAATATTAAGGATGTTTCCTTTTCAGTAAAGGAGCAATTAAGATTGGTATAATTTCCGTTATAAATCAGGTTTGAGTTAAATCCGTCCAATTTAACCGCTCTAACATAAACAAAAGTGGAATCGGCGCTGGAATCAAACAAACTTTTGGGAACTTTAACACTGGCTCCGGATAGGACTGCTGTTTTAAAAGGGGTTGTCCAAACCCCGTTAACTCTTTGATTTGCATAAACTTCGTAATAATTGGCGAAACCGACCGGAGTAAAATCGAATTGGTAATTGTCGGCATTTTCGATTACCAAATAATCGGCTACCTCGGACGGGTATTGGATATTAATATTAGTTCCGCCGGAACCTCCGACGTTTGTCCGGGAAAAATAACCGATTTCATTAACATTTTTATAAGATTCAAGGGTGACGGTATCACCTTCTAAAAGTCCGATGCCAAACGAAAAACTGGTTCCGGTATCTTTTTGCATAGCTAAATAATATCCTTCTTGTTGTTTGACTACCAAAGTTTCTATAGAAACCCCAATTCCCCCACCAGGTTTTGTCCCGGAGTATAATGTAGGAATAGTTGGTAATGTTAAGGTTAATCCGGATCTCAAATCTCCTTGATTTATCTTCAAATAACCGATCTTGTCAATTTCAACTGGATTTCCTAATTTTCTGGAATATGCCGATACTACAATCTCGTCACCGAAAACCGATTGCAGTGAAAATCTTCCTTGGGCATCGGTTATATCATTAGCTTCACATTCCGCATAAAAGCTGCTCCCCCGATAAATATTAAAAGGGTTAGTATAATTATTATTGTCTAATTTAACGGTGCCGGAGATGTTTTCATAATTATTATTACTTAGCGGAGATAAATAAACATTCAACGTTAAGTCGGCGGTAAGGTTAAAAATAATTCCTTTTGCGATGTAACCGTTTTTTGAGATATATAACGTATAAACCCCGGAATTGAATGTATTTTGATAAGAGCTATTTAAAACGATATCATTTTGACTGGTTTCGAGGATATTCATAGTCGCCCCCGTCAGAGATTGACCGTTATTCCTATCGAAGATATTGATGGAAAGAGTAGGAGTTAATGTTCCAGATCCACCGGTTCCCGATCCACCTCCATTACCTCCACCGCATCCGCTAATCAAGAGTAATAATGCAACCCAAATAATGAAAAAACTACATTTTCTTTTTACCATGCGGGACCTCCCATAATATCCTAAAAATAATCTTATTAAAAACGGATAAGCTTAAATCTAATTTCTCCAATCCTTACCATCAATCATAATAAGGAAGTTTCATAATTACCTTAACTACGTTTCGGATGCAATATATAGTGAATGGCTCAGATATAGCTATCAATATATTGTATCCGAATGTCAAATTTCTTAATTATGAAAATCCCTCAATATAATAAAAACGACCAAACTTTGCCATGGTCGTTACTTAGTTGCACATTAATTTTGTAATAACTCCTACTATAAGTATATAATTATTATCTTATTAATGTAAATATGACAAATGTCATTTTGGTTTATGACAATTGTCATTAAGAATAAAATAGGCGAGTATCATAGAAAGTTATCAACCCGTCTCCGTTCACTCAAACCCTTTGGAAAATACCGGTTTAGATCGGAGTCCGATCCCATTCTTCGCTTTTTGGTTATAAAGTTTAATAAGGAACCCCTATACAAGAACGTATGTTCGTGATAATATATTAATGAACAAACGTTCGGAGGGGTAAACAATGAAAAATGTCAAAAGAGTCTTAAAAAAACGGAAAC
>JAEYRX010000085.1 GCA_023435225.1 Bacillota bacterium | reverse complement strand
TCGAAGTATTTACCCAGCCCCATTCATGGGGCTTGAGAATGGTTTTATATGCCTAGCCAGGTCCTTTAGGGCCTGGTGGAGATGAGGGCATCCGGTTGTTATTTATTTTTGCAACAGCCCCTTTTTTATGACTCTTTCCAGTACCAATATGACTGAATATTTTTTAATATGACATGCAGTTGTCAGGTTATAAATGATATATTGAACCTATCAAACGAAAAGGAGTCAAAATAATAATGAGAAAACACCTTAAAAACGTTCTCTATGGTTTCTTAGCCTGGCTGATACCTTTTGTAATTTCAATCTTCTTTTATGACAAGAATGGATTGATGGTTGATATCTTTCTATTTAAGTCCATTATGATTGTAGTCGGTTCGATTTCCGGCGCTTTTTTACTGATTTCATATTTTAAAAAAATTAATACTGCTTATTTAAAAGAAGGAATCATAGTCGGGATTGTATGGTTTGGTATAAATATTCTGATGGATTTATTGATATTGCTCCCAATGTCCAAAATGTCTATTACTGATTATTTCACCCAAATAGGGATAAGATATTTGGTAATGCCGGCAATGAGCATTGCAGTTGGGAAATCCCTAGAAAATAGAGAATAAAAAAGAACTGTACTCGATAAATATTGTATTTTTATCCAAAGTAGTCGTCCACGCCAGCTACCGCTGCGCTCCTGAAAGTATGAAAATTAAAGCTGGGTATATAAGTTAATTTAAATATCTATCATATCAACTCATTCTTAATGCCGAATGTGTTGTTAAATTAATGAATTTAAATTAACTTATTTCCGCTGTAATAGTATGAAGAAAATTCTTTTTTAAATTACATTTGGATTTGGCTTTAAAAATGCAAATGCTGAGGATAAAAATTTTCTTCATACTATCTGACAAGCATCGATAGCATTTTCTAGATAGTCCATCAGCCATAGAACCCCTTATATAAAGTTCCGATAAGATATAAGGAAGTTTCTATTATGAACCAAGGGAATATGTCGCTTTTTATACGTTCGGAAATTAGTGCGACATAAATAGGAGGCTATGCTGATGGTTTTTGGCGAAGAAAGACTATTTAAAACAAACGTCCAACTGAAATATAAATTTGAATTGTATTTGCGTTTTTTGGGGGAGGACTCTAGCGGCATAAAAATGCGTGGGGTTTTCCCAAACCTCTGGAGGGTTAACGGCACTAAAGTCATCGGACCGCAATTGGTTGACGAGGACCATGTATATAATATCTCCAAGATTGACTACCATAAGGAATGCGTCTGGTTAAGCCCGGCTTGAAAATTAATCATGTATTATAGATTATTTATCTGCTAATTTTTTGTCCACTATAGCCACGATTATCCCGTAAAAAATCGATATATTTACATTCATCATAGCTGTAAGTGGACTATCATGAATTAAATCCGGGGTTCGGAAAAAATAAACCAAACCTCTAATCACTAACCATATTAATATCCCAAACCCGGCGCCTTGAATAATATAATGTTTACTTTGCAGTTTCGGGTGTAAATAAACAAAAGCTACCGCTAGCAATGTGCACCAAAGCACCTGGACAATTATTGCCATCACATACTCATCCCAACTCCTCGGCAGTCGCCCAATCGCTAATAAAGACATATAATCCCAAAAAGTAGGATGAGGATTTTTAAATAGCAGCTCAAAGATTAAAGCCGGAATATCCTTAAGTAACCCGGCGATGACTCCGGCATAAATACCCCGGACCAGTTTATCTGCAATTGGTTTTTTAAATAAGCGCCATCCCAATACGGTACCTCCCTTTTAAGACCAACCGGCTCCTTTTTGTTCCTTTTTAACAAGGTATTTTACTATCAGCCAGGTAGCAACCACGCCCCAGATTTGATGAACGGCAAAATTTTGAAAGTAAAACCCCGGGTCCTTCATCCGAGTCCAATAGCTAACCCGAGTTATGACCATCATACAGAAAAATAACCAAATGCCTAAGCTATAGGCTATTCCTTTTAAAAACAAATACTTCTTTTCCATGGCCGACAAAAAATAGAAAAGTCCGACACCTAAAACGCCGGCAATGATAAAATCATTAATCCCGCCAACCAGAATACCCCAAATCGTTTCGTTCCATTTTGGCGATAAGGTAATACCTGCCGGAATCATCCAACAGTAAAACTTGGAACCCAGTAAATAGATGGTAAAATCGACTATTTCCTTAGGAATATTGGCCAGCACTCCGAAAAGCGCGCTTAACAAAAATTTGTCTTTCATTGAATGTGCCATCGCTCCTTGAACAATTTTCCTTGTTAGTATAAGCCTGTTAAACCATCATTATCCCTAATTTGTAAATAGTTTCGGCTGATTCATTGGATCATATAGAGTGTAAAACCACTATAAAGTCAACTCTCTAATTTCCCTTTTTCCTTCAAACAATTATGATGATAAGCCGCCCCGTAAAACCAACCTAAAGCTATTATAAACCGGAAAAATGGATTCCAATGGATATATTGAAGCAAGCCGATTTGATTGAAGATTTTATCCAAGATGGCACTGGCCAAAGAAAACCCGAATAAATAAGAGGCAAAATAGTACCATTCCTTTTGGATCGGTAAAAAATAAAGATATAGCATAATTGATAATAGCCAGGCCACATTAAGCCAAACCGGTGTCCCGTAGAATGAAAAAGGGTAAGCATGTTGCCATTTCAACAAATAAAAAAGCTCGCTGAAAATAAAGACATAAAATATACTCCCGAGAAAACCCCAAATAAAACTAAGCCAGAAGAGAGTTTTAATCTTATCCTTGGGGACAAAAATAATGGTTAAAAACAGCATCAAAAAAGTAAAAAGCGGATAATAGATTTTGATGGGTAATTCCATATTTAATTCTCCTTTTTAAATGAGCTGAGTCATAGAATTTCCAACAGTTTATTTTGTTTTATTTCCGGATCTCTTATTCTTCCGGGATGGATTTACAAAGAAAATTTAACATCACCTTCCAAATAAACTTTATAAACTTTGGCAATTTTGTTAATAATAAACCTGTGTGGAAAACTCTATAGAATGAATAACTTTTTTAAGAAGTAGTATGTTGGAAGACCGGGTAACCACAGGTTTCACCGGCGGCTTGGCCGGTGGAGTTATTATGAATACCTAAACTTAGTCTATGTTAGGGTCGGAAACCGAATGTATAATTGACTTAATCACCCGCCTGGCTTACGGATTAATCGCGGTTTTTTTATTTGCGGGCTTAGCTAATTGAGTGAATATTAAGAACGGGTATTTTAAAATCAGTAAGTTAACAATTCAAATGAAATTCCAAATGATATTTCCTTCAAAAAGCTAATTATATTCTATGGATTTTAATACATCGACCTCAACTACCATCATACTGGTTCAGCTTAAAATGTAGTACAGCCTGGAGCCCGGGCTTTTTTCATTTAATGTTTCAAAAGTCGGTGATGCAACCCGCCTGTAACATTCCCTAATATTAAACATAAAATAACTTAAGAAAGGGGGAACGAACATGAATACTACTCAGGCCTTTACCCAAGTAGGTTCACAATCTTGCACGGGAACGATATCTCAAACTTACAATAACCCCTCTATGGAGATACTTCCGAAGAAACCAGAATGCCCAAAAGACCCTGAATATCACAAACCTCCCGAAAGTCCTTGCCAGACCCATGTTCACGAGTTTCAAGGAAGTACCAAACTGGCAGAGGAGAGGGAAGACCGGCATAATCACCGCTTTGCCGGAGTAAGTAGCCAAGTGATTCCCTTTGGTAATAGTCATGTGCATGGCGTTTATACTAATACGGATTTTTTTGAAGAACATTACCATACAATTGCCGCAGTTTCAGGCCCTGCTATTCCGGTGGGAAATGGGAAACATGTCCATTTTGCCGAATTTACCACAACTTTTGATGATGGTCACCTCCACAAGTTCCAATTCGCCAGTTTAATTGAAGATCCGCTAACCTAAATTATTAAACCATTGAATTGCTAAGGAAGCGCTGATTAATCCGATTTTGTGCGAGCAAATATGCGGCATTAGGCATTTTGCGAAGCACAAAATCGTCACTTATTCAATTAATCAGCGCTTCCCTATGCTTAAAGGCCCTTGTTCAGTATTGGTCAGGGCCTTACTTTTTTGAAAAATGTATATTCTCCTCGTTCCAAGATAAGCTAAGATTGTCTGGAAAATGGATATTTCAATAAATAGGGAATAATAAAATAAGATTTAACCATTTGGATACAGGTAAAAAAGACTCAAGGAGAAACAGCTTTGTCAGTCATACTTGTCGTGATTATCCGTTCCGTGATCGCCTTTTTTTCACTTTTAGTCCTGGTCCGTTTGACTGGAAAACAGCAAATGTCGGAGCTGACTTTCTTTGATTATATAGTGGGTATTACAATTGGATCGATTGCGGCCACGATCTCCGTTCAATTGAACCAGAATACTACCGCCACCCTGGCTGGTCTCGCCATTTGGTCATTGCTGCCGATTTTACTCGCCTATCTTAGCTTGCATAATATTTGGATTCGCAAGGTGGTTGAGGGGGAAGCTACCGTAGTGATTGAGAATGGGAAGATTATTGAGAAAAACCTGGGCAAACTTCGCCTTTCAATTGATGATCTACTTTCACAGCTCCGGGAAAAAAATGTATTCAATATAACGGATGTGGAGTTCGCTCTGTTTGAAACCAGCGGTAAACTAAGTGTTCAGCTGAAGTCCCCAAAAATGCCACTGACACCCGCCGATTTCCATTTGCCGACCCAATACGCCGGTTTACCAACCACATTAATCGACGACGGCAAAGTCTTGCCGGACGCCTTACGATCTCTAAAATTAACTAGAAGCTGGCTCCAATACCAATTAGGAAAACAGAACATTAAAGACTTTTCCCAAGTTTCCCTGGCCCAACTGGATACCATCGGGAATTTATATGTGGATTTACAAGGGGATGAAGCTTATTACATCATCTCCACCAATGGCTGAAAGGGGTTTCTTTATGCTAAAATTTTTATTACCGGTAGTTTTAGTTGGTTGCATGCTATTCGCTTCCTCATGCGCTTTATTCCGGCAACCTCTGGATCGAATGAGCGGGTTTTCAGTTTATTTGCAGCAGGTTGAAAAAGGAGTCCGAAAAGAAGATTGGACCGGCGCGGCCGCTGGTTTAAACAAAGCTGTTAAAGCCTGGCTACAAGTGAAACCTTTTTTACAAGTAGATATTGATCACGATTATGTGAATAATATCGAGGCGGATTTTATCCGGTTGCGGGGTAATATTGAAACCCAAGAAAAAACCAACTCTCTAGGGCTTATACTGTTAATTCAGGATAATTGGCGAAATATCGATTCAATGTAACACCTTATATACTTTCAAAAACCAAATCACCTGATTCCTCCTGCATACTCATATTTTCTCTCCTGGTTTGTTTACTTTTATATGCTTTTATCCTAATCAATGATTTTCACCTAAATATGTCTTTAACATAAACTATTTATGAAGAAAACCCAGGATACCAGAATGGAGGATTATTTGTTATGGATAATTATGATATGAAAAAATCTGCCAGGTTTCCGGATATCTACTATTATGGAATCCGGCCCACGGTAAGCAATATTGTGGCGGAGATGGACGATATGTCGGTTGCTTATCCAACCCAAGGAATGTATGACTCTATGTTGAACAGGGTATATGACCAGGTATTAAAGATGTATCCCGATGATTTCCAAAGTCATAACGTAAAAACAGCGGATCAAAATCCGGGTAACCCTGAATACCACGCGGAACAATTTTTTCCGCCGTTTCGCAGGAGGCCGTTAGTTAGAGATCTGCTTGGCGTATTAATTCTTTTAGAACTATTAGATCGTAGGAGACATTATAGATAACCTTGTAAACTTCCGGATTTTTACGGGGATGTAGGCTACTACATACAATATTTTTAAACATGAATGAAATGGATGAAGAAGAACCTATTTGCGCGTAGACCTCTCTCTTGCTCTCTTGGCGGTATTCCCTCCATGGACCGCCGTTCTTGAACTGTCCTAGTTCTGGCCCCACGGTGGGAGAGTAACCTATGGCTCTGTGTGGGGTAATGCTTGGTAAATCTGAAAGAGATAGATCAGATGAGCGATGAAGAGAAAGAACATGTGAAATATTTGTTGGATGCGGTGGTAGAGAAGCATTATAGAAGGAAATAATAGAAATAAAATCTAGAATTCATCTCACCGCTTCCAACCTCCTAATCCCCATCTTTTCAGCTTGGGCGTATAATTTGGCCGGTGATTTATAGGGAAAAGCCTTTCGGATAACCGACAAGTCTTTTTCGGAAGTCCACAGTTTTTTAAATAACTCTGACTTTTCCGGAGTCCAATATAGTTCCTCTACTTTAGGGACGCTTTTAAGGTCCAACCCTAAAATAACGGTCCGGTAGTAATGTTTAATCTGATCCTCCGAATAACCGGGATAAAACTCCTTCAGCTTCTTCCAACATTTATAGGTATTATACAGTTCCACCATTCTTCGCTGTTCTTCTTCGGTCAATAATTTTTTCAGCATCGGTTTTCGTTGCGGTTCAATCTTTTTCCAGTGATAATATTGTTTTTTCAGATCGTTCAATCTGATATAGGGGAATAAGACGGCAATCGCCTTCCAATCCAGCGGTCCTTTTTTTCGGCTGAATAAGCTGTCGATTTTGCGCAATTCGCACTCGGATAACTGCGGAGTCAATAAATAGGTCATTTTAGAATAGGATTGATAGCCACGAATAAGAAAATAATATATATACTTTATTTTTCCGGGAGTTAACTGTGGGAAAAACTTTACTGCAGCTTTAAAGCCTCCGGTGGCTTCAACCACATTGGCTAAAAGCCGTAGTTGGTCGCGGGTGAGTTCGAATTGATATTTTGATCTAATCGGCTGGATGGGCCATATTTTATCGATGTATCTGATAAACATTTTTAAACCGTTGTATTCCTTTGTTTTAATTAAATTGTGATATTTTTATATAACATATATCGTCAAGTAATTGCCATTAATATACTAATTTTTCTTAAAATAAAAAAATACTTGAGGGCGTCGGATTTCTCAAGAAACATATTTTTAGCGACTTTTTCTATACCTTCTTTTATACCTTCCATTCTTCCGGTATAAATCAAAGTTATTTAGCCGTGCGCCGTTTTCGCCTCACCCTGCCCCGATACCTTGTCGGTCATAGCTATCGACTGCCGCTCCCTCTCCTTGAGCCGCTGTTTATTTTGCAAGTACAGGAGAGGGAGAGTGCGAAATATAGTGTCATTTGGTTTTCTTCTTATTTAGGAAAAGTATATCAAACAGCCATTTCCAGCATCGTTCCCCTCTCCCAAGCCCAAAAATTTGCATTCTCCAAGGGAGAGGGGAAAGCCCCGGTGTTTCAATAAGCAAAATGCAACTACCGGGGTGAGGCGGCGCCCTACACCGCCTCTCGGCAAAGCTTAATCATGATCATCAGATCATCAAAAGCCAACCTTTCCTCCCCTACCAGCTCCGCGAATTGGTCGGAGGCTTTATCCAAGCGCTCATCGGAATAGTCGGCTTCGCTCATATCTAAAAAAGCGATGATCTGTTCTTGGGTTAGATTATTAGCTTGAAAGATGTCTTGCATTTTTTGGAGTAGGTTTTCTTTTCTTTGTTTGGTTAGCATGTAGATACCTCGTTTCTGGTTTTTAATTATTGATTTTTAAAGTGCTCATAATCTAATAACTAGGGCCGATGGGTGGCTGTTCCTGCCCCCCACACCCCCTAGGAGTCACTTTTTTACCGCAAAAAAAGTGACCAAAAATGCGCCGGAAACCGCGTGGTTCCGGACCTCCTGCAATTCATCCTGGGCTTCTAGTACGTCTTCGCCATCCATGGCCTTCTGTCTGGCAATTAAGTGAGGGCTTCCGATCGCGATCGCTGTTTTACGTCCTATAAAGAAGCGCCGCCCGGTTCCCTCCATAGAACCGGACAAATGAATAATAATTCCGTAAAAATCTAAAAAAATCTTAAAACCAATAAAAATATTGCCTAGGCCCAGTTGAGTTTTTGGCGGATTTCTTTTACTCGCAAAGTTCCAGTTTCATTTTGGCCTTTTTACCCGTGATCTCTTCACAAGTCTTAATATCCGTCAAAAATAATTCTAAAGCTTCAAATGTAAAACAATCTTGACTTCCTTTTTCTCCCTTAATTTTGTAACTGATTCTTATTCCCTTCATTTTGAATGCTCCTTACTTTCAAACATTTTCAAATCCATTTTATGTGATTTTAAGGAACATATCAATATATATTTTGATTTTAAGGAAAATTTTTTAGAAAAGACTAGTTATTTATTTCTTAACAATAGAAAATAGTAACAAGCATTTTACGTTGTTATAGAATTATAATTCGTAAAACTATATATTAATAGTTTAACGTATTTATATCACTACAAATAATATCGCTTTATACAATCATGGTACAACACAAAAGCCTTAACGAGGTGCAATTATGGCTACATTAGGCGAAAGGCTTCGACTTTTACGTGAAGAACGCAAAATGGCTCAGAAAGAGATCGCTAGCCTATTAGGGATTACTTATTCTGCTATTGGAAAATATGAATCTGATTCAAATAAACCATCTTCAAATACAATTGATAGGTTGGCTGATTTTTTTCAAGTATCCACAGATTATCTTTTAGGTCGTACCGATATACGAATCCCCGTAGACAAGATTATGGCAGAGCATAATGAGATGATTGCCGATTTACCGGAAGAAGCCCGTAAAGAAATTTTGGATTTTGTGAATTTTATTCGGCAAAAGTATAAAACACCTGCAAAATGATAAAATAGACCGGCCTATTTGTTTAGTAAGTCTAAGGTAAAGATACTTTAAAAAACCGTTACACATATTCAGTTAAAATATTATATGAAACCATAAATGAATCCCAATTAAAAAAACCTCCTTCATTCAAAAGGAGGTTTTCCTAATTAGTTTATTCTCTTTTTAGTGTTTATCCGTAATCCCAAACTCTTTCCAGGATTCCTTCGGCAGGTCCAGCTTGACCACTTTTTTCGCCTCGCGGTAGACGGCTTCGACTTCATCCATCTTTTTGTTGAGGGCGTCGGATTTCTCTTTTTGCCGGGCTTTCAGGGCTTCCTGTTCATTATCAAGGGCTTTGGCTTCGTCATGTAAAGTCTGTAATTTGGTGATAAATTCGGCGGTGATAC
>JAEYRX010000079.1 GCA_023435225.1 Bacillota bacterium | reverse complement strand
TCGAAGTATTTACCCAGCCCCATTCATGGGGCTTGAGAATGGTTTTATATGCCTAGCCAGGTCCTTTAGGGCCTGGTGGAGATGAGGGCATCCGGTTGTTATTTATTTTTGCAACAGCCCCTTTTTTTTGACAATTCTTCATTTCAATTAAGAGCGAAATGTTCCAATTATTCTGGGAATTAGCCATAATCTAATTTTGGGGTAACTTATATAAAGCTTTATAAAACTATTTCCACTCCTTGAACTCCCTCATCCGGTTTGATCAAAATTCCCAGCGGGTCATAATCATAACTACCGCCCTTGATAGAGCAAATTTCCATTATTCCTCTTAATAACAGCATCCATCTAAATTTGGTTTTGGAAACAATGTAAATTATCTTATCCATCCTGGTAACCGTGAGTTCCATCGTTGGTTTTCCCTGGACATTATGAACTATTGTGTTTACCGTAACCCCATCAGTTAATTCAAACACTTCAAAAGTAATTCCATCTGCGTAATCATAATCGGGACGATTGTCTATCTTTCCGACCGGTAAAACCGTGTTTGGTCTGACCATTAAGGGTATACTCAAATAGTCATGTTTTTCACGCCTCCAACAACCACCGGTTATCTTTTCCCCGGTGAAGTAATTAGTCCAGGTACCGGTCGGCAGATAATAGTCGACTATACCTTCCCCATTGAAAACCGGAGCCACCAATAACGAATCCCCCAGCATATATTGACGGTCCAAATAATCGCAAGCCGGATCTTCTGGAAACTCCAGCATCATCGCTCGCATTACCGGAGTACCGTTTTGGGAAGCCTCACAAGCGGCTGCATATATATACGGCATCAACCGGCATTTTAATTTAGTGAAAAACCGCAAGACATCTACTGCTTCTTCATCAAACAACCATGGTACCCGGTAAGAACTACTGCCGTGCAACCGGCTATGAGATGATAAAAGTCCAAAGGCTATCCATCGTTTATAGAGATCAGCCGAGGCGGTGTTTTCAAAACCGCCGATATCATGACTCCAAAAACCGAACCCGGAGAGGCACAATGACAATCCGCCACGCAGACTCTCGGCCATCGATTCATAATTGGCCCAACAGTCCCCACCCCAATGTACCGGAAATTGTTGGCTGCCTACGGTAGCCGATCTGGCAAAGACCACTGCCTCTTCCTTACCGACTTTCTCTTGCAAGACTTCGTAAACAACCTTGTTATAAAGATAAGTATAATAATTATGCATTTTTAGCGGATCGGTACCATCGTAATAAACCACGTCAGTGGGGATCCGTTCGCCAAAATCGGTTTTAAAACAATCAACTCCCATATCTAAAAGCTGCCGAAGATAACCGGCAAACCAGCGAGATGCTTCCGGGTTGGTAAAGTCAACGATCCCCATCCCCGGCTGCCATAAATCCCACTGCCAGATATCTCCGTTAGGCTTTTTTAATAAATAACCATTGGACATTCCTTCATCAAACAACCGGGATTGCTGGGCAATATAGGGATTTATCCAGACGCATATTTTCAACCCTTTCTCTTTTAACCGGGCCAACATCTTATCCGGTTCGGGAAAAGTCCGGCTGTCCCATTGAAAATCAGACCAATGGTACTCCTTCATCCAGAAACAATCGAAATGAAATACATGTAACGGCAGATCCCGTTCCGCCATACCGTCGATAAAATGATTAACCGTCTCCTCATCATAATCGGTGGTAAACGAAGTGGTAAGCCAAAGGCCGAAAGACCAGGCCGGCGGTAAAGCCGGCCGGCCGGTAAGCGCAGTATAGTTTTCCAATATCTTTTTAGGGGTTGGACCATTGATAACATAATACTCTAAATACTCCCCTTCAACGCTAAACTGGGTTTTAAATACCCGTTCCGAAGCTACCTCAAAAGAAACCAGTTCCGGATGGTTGACTAAAACTCCATACCCTTTGTTGGTTAAATAGAAAGGAATATTTTTATAAGCTTGTTCCGTATCGGTACCGCCATCCTTATTCCAAATGTTCACCACTTGGCCGTTTTTTACAAATGGAGTGAAATGCTCGCCTAAACCGTAAACACATTCTCCCACAGCCAAGTCCAATTGTTCTTTTATATATACTTCACCGTTTGCAGTATTAACATATCCGGCATTCCGGAAACCACTGCCTGTTAACCGTTTAGTACCATTAAAAAATTCGATCCCCCATGGATTTTCTTTTCGGATCCGAACACTAAGACTACCACTAATCAAACTGACGGCGGTTTGACTATCATCAATTATTACTTTACAATCATTTCGGTGGTTTATGGTAAATTCCGGACCGCGATTATACTGCCCTTTAAAATGAAACATTTTAATGCATATAATATCAGGGGCCGGCGCTGAAAAACCAATGGTCAGTAATGGGCCATTAAGAGTGTCGCCACGATCATTAATGTGTTTAGAAGGAGCAGTTACGGTAATAAAATCGTCACCAATTTCAAGCCCTCGGATCTCATATGGATTGTGAATTATAACACCTTTTCGTAACAACCATTGTCCATCGGTAAATTTCATAATGTAATAGTCTCCTCATCTACATATGTCGCAAAAGTTTTTTGAACGCTTGGATAGATTGCAACATATTTTCTTTGATATATAGGTTGAAAAAAATTCATTAATTTGCAATTCGCATCCGGCTTTTGGGGTGCGAACTATAGTTACAAAATTTTTCTAATTATCTATTTATGTATTATTAATTTTTCGGATACATCCTTTTAAGGTAACATATATTCCTTGATTCATATCGGTCAGCCTTTTACAGCCCCTGCGGTGATACCCGAAACAATATATTTCTGACCTAACAGGTAAACAATAATGACCGGAGCGCTGGTTAAAACAATATCTGCGCAAACTAGATTCCATTGCCTTTGCGCCTGCATACTGGCGCCGAAAAAGTTATAGACAGTCAATGACATTGGCCATTTTGCCGAATTGTTCAAATAATATAGCGGCATCATAAAGTCGTTCCAGGTTGCCATAAAACTCAAAACTCCAACCGTTATCATTACTGGTTTTAGTAGAGGAAAGATAATCTTAAAAAACAAACTCCAGGCCCCGCATCCGTCAATAATGGCCGCTTCATCCAAATCTCTGGGAATAGCGGAAATAAAACTATAAGTAATAAAAAGACTGATCGGTATATTCATAGCGGCATATAACAGACTAATCCCAATTCGGGTGTTATTGAGCATCGTTAATTGCATTGTTTTCATTAGGGCAACATAATTTATCGGCAGGACAATTCCCATGATGATCAAGAAATAAACGAACCGATTTAATCTGGTTTCATTGCGGGAAATGACAAATGCAGCCATCGAACAGGTCAATACTACAATAATTACACAAATCGCAGCATACATAAAACTATTAAAAAACGATGGAATAATCTTCCCTTGCTCAATAACCTCCAGATAATTTTGGAACTGAAAGACAGCGGGCAATTTTAAAGTCATTGAATAAGACTCTTCTCTGGTTTTTAAAGAATTTACCAACATTACGGCAAAGGGTATCAATACAATAATGCTGATTGACCAAGCAAAAGCATTCTTGAGAAAAGAGCGGGTAAACTTAGGCATTAGTATTCAACCCCCTTTTTGGTTAATGCTTTGATTAGGAAATAACAAATAAGACAAATAAAAGCAAATAAAATAGTGGATAAAGCGCTCCCAACCGCATAAGTGCCTTTGGAAAATTCCTTAAAGACAATGGTGTTGATAACGCCGGTGGCAAATCCCGGTCCGCCGTTTGTCAAAACATATATAGTATCGAAAACCCGTAATCCATAAGTAATATTTAAGACTAAAGTTACGGTGATTACCGGCATAATGAGTGGTATGGTAACTTTGGATAATTTCTGAAAATAATTGGCGCCGTCAATCTCCGCCGCTTCATAATACATATCCGGAATCGACTTTAAACCGGCGATAAACAGTACCATCAGATAACCGGCTCCTTTCCAGGTATCAACTGCGATAATCGATTTAAATGCCCAATGAATATCTCCCAGCCAATTTTGGCCCAAAGCTTCCAGGTGGATCATTTTAAGGGTTTCATTTACAAAACCTTCGGTTGGATTCAATAGGCTGCGAAATATTAATCCTACAATCACAAATGAAAGAACTTGCGGAGAGAACATCACCATCCGGTGAAAATTAATAAACTTAACTTTTCTTACCAGCAGCAAAGCTGCGCCAAACCCGATTACCGTCTTTAAAACCGTGGTAAAAATAGTAAATTTAATAGTATTCATAATATAAAAGCCGTATAATTCATCCCTGGAAAATACTTTTTTAAAATTGTCAAACCCGACGAAGTGGATGGCCGGATCAAAACTGTTCCAATCGGTAAAAGAATAATAAATACCCACCAAACTCGGGAATAACAATAAGACAAAATAAACCACCAAAGCTGCGATTAAAAAATAAGCCGGATAAATCTTCTTTTTATTCATGGAGTTCTCCTTTGAAAGACCGGATATTACACGTTGGAATTGATAGCGTATTTTTATTTTAAAAAAGGGCACTCCAACCTTTATGGATAAAGTGCCCTATTCATTATGTGATTTATATTTTCACTTATGCCTATTTACTTAACCCAATACGGATCTTTTTGAAGAGTTGCCTGCTCGATACGGCGTTTTTGAATATTATCCACTACTTGCTTAGGCGTCAAAGCCCCCGCATACATGGCCTCGATATCCTTACCAACATCCATCCACTGGGAATCAATATATTTGACTCCGTATTGCATGACCGTACCTTGTTTGGAGTTTTTAAATAAAGCGTCAATATCCTTAGGAAGCCTGGTAGGAATCTCCGGCCAATTCAAGACTAAAGTGGAATCATCCAAATCCTGGCGCATTTGTAGAATATCGTGGCGGGTGAGAAATCTAAAATATTGGAGAATTTCTTTGACATGTTTACTCTTTTTATTGCCAAATCTGGCGTTACCAGCCGGATTTACATTCAAAATCTGATTATCACACCAAGGCATGATAAAGAAACCAATATTCTCGCCTTTTCCGGGATAGATCTGATCCAGTTGTTCACGCCAGCCCAACCCAGCCATAAACATGGCGGCTTTCCCTTCGGCCATAACTTTGTAACCATCGTCATAATTAGCGGTCATATAATCTTTGTTATAGAAGCCCAAGTCGGCAAATTCTTTGAGCTCAGTGAGTGTCCTCCCCAATCCCGGGACATCGGTAACTTGAAATTTATTGGCATTTAATTCATCATACAGTTTGGGATGGGCTCTTTCATAAGTTGCCCCGATTTCAAATAAAGGTAAAACTTGATGCCACCCATTAGCCAAGCATTCGTATACAGGAACTACACCGGTATTTTTAATGGTTTGACATACCTTCTTGAACTCCGCATAACTCTTGGGCGGTTCCAAATTTAACTTTTTAAACAATGCTTTATCGTAATAATAAATCCAGATCTTCACACCGGGAAAGATAGATAATCCATATACTTTACCTTTATAGGAAATACTAGGCAAGAACACCGGATCCATCCGGGAAATAAATTTTTCTTTCGATAAATCAATACAGTTTTCAGCCGGGTGAATCCGGTCATTCAAACTGAAAGGATCGGCATCAACCAAAAAAATATCGGGAGCTTCACCAGAGGCTAACTTAACTTTTAACAAGTCGCGCCATTGGGCATCAGGAACAATTTGAAAATCAATCTTGATACCGGTCTCTTTTTCAAAAACTTTAGCAATCTTTTGATCGACTCCGGAGATTGGGACTCCTGCTTGGTGAGCTCCGAAAGTAAGCGTTACTTTACTTTTAGCCCCGTAAACAACTCCGAAAGTACCAATCATGAATACAATAATTAGTAATCCCAACAATAACTTTCTCATAATTTCCCCCCCTAATCTAATTTGCCGTCCCAAAAAAAGACTTAGTATCTTATTATTCTCGAATTTGACACCTCCTTCCGAATTGATTAAAATAACATTACAACAATTCAACTAAAATCTTAGTATGCATATAACTGTTAAAAAATTTATTTCACCCTATATAGATGTTGAAAAAAGTTTTGAGTACAGCATTCACATCCCAGAAGCCGGATGTGAATGGCGAAATTATTGAGCTTTTTTCAACATATGAATCAAGGAAAATATGTTGCAATAATCCACGCTTATCCAAGAAACTTATTGCAACATATATAGATTAAATGAAAAAAACTTCTTTGGACATTAACTAATAGGATTTTTTATTTGTACTTTTTTGTCACCGGATGAATTAACTTATATATTCATTTCAAATAGTTAGTGGTGATTTTGTTTGAAACCAAAACTAAATACCATCCAGGCAACCCTGTTTTTTTCTTATTCCGTATTAATTATAGCGAGTATTATGATTTTTGCCGTATTCTTTTATTATTACACTTCCACCATATTGAAAAACCGAGCTTCGCAATCCCATCAAAGCCTTTGTGAGTCGATCTCGGAAAAACTTGATGCTGAAGTTATGAAGATGAATACAGTTTCCATGAATATTTGTTATTCGAGCCTGATTAAAAACCACTTTTATAAACACTTATCCTATAATATAAACCCGGATAGTGAAAGTAATGAACTGAAGGTTGAAAAGTATTATAATTCCAAAGAATTAATGGATATCTTCATGGCTATCATCGGTCCCTCACAAACAGTCAGCCAGATTAACCTGTACGATTTTAACGGAGAGATGATAGGAGCGGGGATTTCCAATACTACCACCAAAATATCCCTGGCAAAGAAGTCATGGTATCAAAAGGTTCTTCTTAAAAACGGTGATAAATATATTTCAGCGCCGCATTCCGATAATCTACTGGCAAGAGTCCGTGGTGGTGTTGAGGACAGTGTATATGTCTCGCTTGGTGTTGATGATGACAGCAAGTACATCTCATTATGCCGGGAGTTATTTGACCGAAATTGGATGAAACAAGGAATTGTGGAAGTTGAACAAGATTGCGACACTATTTTTCAAGGTCTAGATGAGTTGGCCAACCAAGAGTCCGGTAAAAAGTCAATTTATGTTTTTAACAATGAAGGTGCTTTGCTTTTTCCCTATAACCGAAGAATTGACCGGCATTGTTATGATTATTTAAAAGTGGCTCCATCTTATAATACCAAAGCGATATCAACCACCGTTCAAAATCCTATTAACCATACTCGGGAGATCGTGACCTATACTAATTCCGATTATACAGGCTGGAAAATACTAATTGTAGAATCGCAACAATTAGTATTAGCACCGGTAGTGACCTTTACTAAAATTGTCGTCTTTGGTTGTATAGGCTTGCTGCTTTTAACTTTATTGATATCATTTGTTTTGGCCAAAAAGGTAACGACTCCGATTCAACATATTCACCGCGCCATTAAAAAATTAGATCTGAAAATGCTTTTTGCCCAGACCCAACCCAAGTTAACAAGTGATCTGAATGAACTGGAAGAGTTAAATATCGCTTTTCAAAATATGAGTGTTAAATTAAAACAGTCTATGGATGCCCTATTACTCTCCCAATCCCAAGAAATGCAATCTAAAATGCTGGCGTTACAATCCCAGATGAATCCCCATTTTTTATATAACACACTGGCTACGGTCATTATTATGGCTGAAGAAAACATGCGGGAATCAGTGATTACCATGTGTAAAAACGTCTCTCACATGCTTCGGTATATCTCATCCCATAAATCACCATTGGTTAAGATGAACGCGGAGATCGAATACACTCAAAAATACCTGGAATGCATGAAATTTCGCCACCGAAACAATCTATCATATTCAATCCGGATTGATCCGCAGATACATGAGATTTTTATTCCTAAGCTGGTAATACAGCCGCTGGTCGAAAATGCCCTTAAACACGGTACGAAGAATGAACCCCCTTGGAGAATTGAAGTTAAAGCATTTTTTGTGGAGAATGATCTTAACGACCATCATGATTGGCGAGTTACGGTCCAAGATAACGGCCCTGGGTTTACTAAGAACGAAATAGCGAGTATCCACCGGAAAATCCGGGAGATTAACGAGAATGGATTGCTTCCCAGCCTTGAACTTGATGGAATGGGATTGTTGAATATTTATACCCGGTTGAAATTGATCTATAAAGAGCAGATGTTATTCCAAATCTCCAATCCTGACGAAGGTGGCGCAATCATCACTATCGGAGGTATTAATAAAAACCTAACGGAGGAACGGCATGGAGAATGCACCTGATTTGAAAGTAGTCGTGGCTGAAGATGAAGAATTGATTTTAAACCATATCATCAAAAACATCCGACTGGTCGATCTAGGTTTTTCTGTGGTCGGGGCGGCCCAAAACGGAAAACAGGCATTAGAACTGATCGAGGATTATTCTCCGGATCTCTTATTAACCGATATCCGCATGCCGGTCATCGATGGGCTGGAATTACTCAAGAATGTGGCGCTGAATTATCCTTATATTAAAACCATCATCATCAGTGGTTATAGTGAGTTTGAATATGCCAAGAAGGCAATCAAATACGGAGTCAAGGATTATTTATTAAAACCATTGGAAATTGAAGAATTACGGGCAGTTCTGGCTAAAATTAAAATTTCCCTGGAGGCTGAGACTAATTTTCTCCAGCGCAAAATCGCCAACACTGAACCCGGGCGTCATTCCCCGGAGGAGATTGTAGAGAGCATTGCCCAATTCATCAAGGAAAATTATACCCAGGAGGTTAACCTAAATCTTCTAGCGCAAAATTTCAACTTTAATGCCTCGTATCTCAGCAAATTATTCAAAAAATACCATGACGAGACCCCGGTGCGTTACCTTTTAACCTTGCGGATTAATGAAGCTAAACATCTGCTCCGGAGTCGTCCGGAGCTTGATATCAAAACCATTGGAGGATTGGTTGGTTATCCAGACCAATTCTATTTTAGCCGCATTTTTAAACATATTACTGGGAAAAGCCCTTCCGAATTCCGGGACCAATGCTAATATTGAACCCCTAATGGCGCCAACAACCCCATTGATATGATGTGAACAATGAAATAATTATCATTATTTAACTTGCCTCTTTTAACTCCACCATCATTGTTATCTCTCCAAAGTCCGATTGTATTGGGATAGCAATAGTCGGTAAAAAGGAGTTGAAGTTAACCCCCAACCCCTATTAATACTATTCGCGAATAATTCGGCAAAGTGGGATGCCAATTGACCGGAAGAAATCAAAGAGTGTTTGCGATATTTGAACAATAGTCACTTCTTCAGTCTTTTCATCTTCTGCCACCACATATGAGACCGGTTCCTGGGTCCCGATGTTGGCTTGAAAGACACAATGTAAAACTAAACCGGCTAAAGATGCCGGTGGAGCTGTAGTAGGTTCACAAACCGAAATGCCGGCGGTCAATAATTCATTGAAGACTGTTTCTGAAATTTGAATGATCACTATTTGCTCGGTACTTTCATCCTCAACCACTGCGTATTCCCTTAAAGGCGTTCCCAATTGAAAGATACAGGGAAAGCCCAATTTTTAATCCCTATGGGTACTATGACGGTTGCTGTCGATATCCCTGTAAAATCTGCTATCACTATCACCGGCGGAAGCAACTCCATTACTGAAAACTTAGAAGGAACGATCAGCGGTTCCATTCCCGGTTACTCCTTTTTAGGAACAGATATCGAAAAAGCCCTCATCGAATCCTCCTGGGATGGGAAAAAAGCCTCCGGCTCGTTTACAAAACCGGTTAAAGTTTTAATCGGTCCGGATAGTGTCTTGTGGTTTTTAGATGAAGAAGCTACACATATGACAAACATCCCTTTGTTACCAGGTGAACTATCATTTAAATGGTCTTTAGAATCGCAAGAATTAAAAGCCGACTTTGAATATTTCGGGGTGGAAAGAGGAGAAATCACCTTGGATGCGTCCAATTCAAGCGGTAACATCCAAAAATACCTCTGGTCTTTTGAAGCAACCAACCAAGCTTTACCGGAAGGGTTGTGCTTTGATAACAGTGTTCGATTGGAAGGGAAGTCCGTCAAAGTAATTTTATTAGCTCCGACTAAAGTAAAACTGACAGTAATAGATGATAAAGGCCAAAAGAATGTAAAAGAATTGGAAGTCCCAATCAGCCCTAGAAAATGGAAAACCCCATGTACCCACGGTTCCCAAAATATTGGTCCATTGACTGCAAATGTTTTCGTTGCATCTAATGGAGAGATGCCGTTGGGTATTAATTGGGGTAGGAATGTCTGTGCTCTTTGCAAAGTTGAAAAGGAAGAAGGAGCTATATATCATCCCTCCGCCGGCGGCCCTAACGGTAATTCATTTGATTCTTCCGGTTATATTATTTCGGAAGTGTCTACCGGCCCATTT
This sequence comes from Bacillota bacterium, assembly GCA_023435225.1. Taxonomy (GTDB): domain Bacteria; phylum Bacillota; class UBA4882; order UBA8346; family UBA8346; genus UBA8346. The sequence continues at coordinate 450 of JAEYRX010000079.1, read as the reverse complement.
ACCGGTACCTTGGACCATGAATTTATTCATACTCAATTACTTCAAGAAGCCCTTCAAGAATTTGATCCGGCCAAAGATTTGGAAGGTATATTTAGTGAAGACCGTAATCAATTAAGAGATAAAGCGGATAGTCTCATTTTGCAAAAAGAAGCGGATTTGTTTAATAGATTCAATGATGAAGATGAGGTAAGAAGAAGACTCTATCAGAAATATAAGAATTCTCATGGTATACTTGTGTTTAAAAATGAAGGCCAAGGTGGAGAAGTTGTTTATAAAGTTTGATTTTCCCCCGATTTGCCAGACACTCAGTTAAGAGTGTACAATACTGATCATAAGGAGCTGAACAAAAGAGTGGCAAATCGGAAAATATATTCAAAAGAATTCAAAGAACAAGCAGTAGAATTAGTAAAAACCAGTAATCAATCGGTTAACAAAATAGCTAAAGACTTA
>JAEYRX010000078.1 GCA_023435225.1 Bacillota bacterium | reverse complement strand
GATCCTACCTTAGCGGACGCTATTCTTGATCGGGTTGTTCATAATGCTCATAAAATATTTTTGAAAGGAGAATCGATGCGGAAGACGAAATCTAATTTACAATCTAATGGAAATGATTTAAGCTAATTTTTAGTTCGTCGCTTCGCTCCGATCTGTCCAGTTTGATCCGGAATCACTGTCCACTTTGAACCGGAATGCCTGTCCAGTTTAAACCGGAATCGGTGTCCAGTTTGACCGAAATATGCACTTAATGGGACTTTTAATGAGTTTATGAGTCTGTCAATCTGTATTAATCAATATCTAAATAGGTTTTTGTCCCATCATATATATCTATCTTTAATAACTTCTGGTAAGTATTTTGCTAGTTCTTCAACCAATTCATATACTTTTGTTGCCGGTGATGAATCTGCGTTACTTCTCCCACAGCATTCAGAGATGCGCCTTTTTGCAAACCTTATAGCTAACTTAGGATCCCCATATTGGGTTAATTTTTCAAATATTTCTTTATCATTTTTTTTATATTTTGGTAATCCCTTAATTTTAAAGTTTGGATTCAGATTATCCTTATAATATTGTCTTAGATTATCGGCATCATAATAGTTAAAATGCAAAATGAACCAATATTCAATACATTGATTTGACCATGCAACATGATATGTTACATCTTTCTGTGAGTTATTAAGATTCAATGCACGCTCTGATACTCTATTAAATGACTCTGGAGAAAAACTGTCTTTGTCATATACACACCATATTTGGGCATTTTTCAATTTATTAAGATTAACATAATCTTCTGCGAATTTAATTACACGTTCAGTATCTGCCCCCACTCCTTGAATTTCAACAAGAATAAGGTTTTTATATACGGAATTTTGTTCAATATGTCTTTTAAACCCATCAAAATAATTAGGTTCAGTTTGAATGCCCTCACAAAAGATGTAGTATTTGTTCTCTACCTGAGCAAGTCTATCAATTTTCCGTTGTTTTTTCCATTCTTCTACTCTAATTTTCTTGGGACTCATATAGTTCCTCCCAATTAATCATCCGATTAAGATATGGATCTGCCCCATACCTGCCTTCCAAATATTGTTTCCCATACTTTTCATCTTTTCGTGGTTGTTTCCCATTTTCCTTTTTAAATTCAACAAGTGAATAAAGTTGAGATGCTTGTTCCACATTTTTTGCAGTAAACCAAATTTCGTCTCTTCTAAATAGTTCTGGAGTCATCGTCATTAAGTCATGTGAAGTAAATATTAGTTGAGCACCTTTTTTGTTCTTTTTAGGATCTCTATATAAATTAATAATATATTCCAATAGTTTAGGATGAAGCTTTGAATCTAGCTCATCCACTACTAATGCCGATCCTGATAAAATACTATCTATAATAACTGGTAACAATCCAAATAATTTAATTGTTCCTCTTGATTCATCTCCTAAATCTAATTCCTTTTCTAAATCATTAACAATATGTTTAGTAAATATCTTTATATTATCTTCTTTTTCATCTTCAACCCTAAAGTCTTCAATATCAATATCCATCTCTTTAATCATTTGTAAAAATAACTTTCTAGCTTTTTTTGATTTAAATATAGATATAGTACTTTCAGTGAGCGGATTGCCATAATTAATAATTTCTATTCCATTTTCAAGCCATTTTAAGACATCCGAAACAACCTTCATATCTTTATGAGTAATCCCAAGATAAGATAAAAGTGGTAAGGTATTAGATATTTCTGTAATATTAATATCCTTAAAGATATTGTTATTTAAAAAAATACCTTTTTCAACTTTGAATTCTCTTGTGAATATCTCTATTATTTTCTTTTGGTTTAAGTCACGCATAAACAAGCTCTCAAAAATAACTATCTCATCTTTAACAGAGAGGTTATATTTGTACTCGTTTTTTTCGGTTTTAAAGAAAAGTTCAAAAGTTGTTGGTTGTTCTGAAGATGTTATATTAAACTTGAATGGGACAATCTGTTCTTTTCTCTTTAGTAATCCAGAACAATCTTTTCTATCACATGCAGCACAAATGGGTCTTTTAATTTTACTAATTAGACTATAAAGAGCCGCTATAATATTACTTTTCCCACTTCCATTAGGGCCATAAATAACAGCTAATGGTAAATACTTATCTCCATCATTTGAGTCGACTAATATTTCTGCTTCATGTTCAGTAATATTGGTAGCCTGAAGGTCAAGAGTAGCTTCTCCCTGAAAGCTTCTATAATTTTTAATAGAAAACTGACATAACATGATCAATCACCCCATCATGTGTTAAATATACGCTTATATTATAGTATAGCAGATTTAGGCTAAATGTATACTAATTTGTGAGATTTTCTCTCACTTTTAAATTTGCTTTTAATACTAAATTATAAGTTTTTAATAAATCATTGTAGCCAATTAAACTTCGATCTCTTCCCCTCCTCTACCTACCATCATCGTCCAGTAACAGAGCATCATCCCGTCCATCAGTCCCTGGTTGTAAAAAAGCTCGTCCCGGCGGATAACTTGATTGAAATAAATATCATCGTACTCTTTCAGCAGCTTGTTATCATCGGCGGAGAGTTTGGCGGCCAGCAGTTTCAGCAGTTCACTGGGGCGTTCGCCCAGTTTTTTATATTCGGGATCTTTTTCGACTATTTCTTCGTCGATTTTGCAGATCCGGTCGAAGATGAATTTTTTGATGCCGGGGTCTCTATCAGTAAGCATGAGCTTGAACCTCCTGGGAAAGTTTAGAGTTGATAGTTGATAGTTGACAGTTGATAGTTTTAAAATCTTAAAATTACGGTCGGGAAGGTTTATAGACAGCGTTAGGCGTGAGTTGAATGTGGCGCCGGGGACGCCTATTTTTTGTTTGTTGGAAATTCGGGCATAGACCCCTCTCTTGCTCTCCCCCTTGGGGTAGAGTAACCCTAGCCTCCGTGCTAAAATCTTTTAGAATTTAACGGTCTATTTTTTTAATTGTACGTTATTTACGACCAAAAATAAAGGCTTAGTGTAAGTCAAAAACGACCAATAATTATTAATTTGTTTGTCATATCTTATTTATCCTTTTGATTCCTTAGTTTTTTAGTTCGTTATTAACGACCACAAGTTTGCTGGTAAATAATATACAAATAAATATACGGATTATATAATAAAAACGTACACTCTAACCGAACATAGAAGACAAGTATATATTTTATTAAGGAATGACTAAATGGATACATTAGGTTCCAGACTAAAAAAAATCCGTGAAAATAAAAAGCTATCTCTTCGTAAATTAGGAGAAATAGCTCATTTATCCCATTCATTTATTGCCGATATCGAATCCGGGCGAAGCAATCCATCATTGGATACTTTAAAAGCACTTGCAACCGCTTTGGAAGTATCGGTTCCGGAATTGATTGGTAAGAACTCAAACCAAATTGTTACTGAAAATGATTCTTCTATCAATACTTTTTCAATAGACGATCTCCCACCTGAAGCTCGAAAGGAAATAGAAGATTTTCAGGATTATATCCGGTATAAATACAAGATTCAAAATAAAAACCAAAATAAACCCGATACGCTGAAAAAGAAATAAAAAAAGACTATGGTAAATCCGTGGTCTTTTTTATTTTACTTAACTAATTTCCTATACTCCCCCAAACAAAGTTTACAAACTTTTTTCCTATAAAAATTGATAAAAGGTTCGTTCTAAACCCAGTTCAGAGTTATGTACTCTAATTTTCTTATTCCAAACTCCGGCTCCGCTGTTCCAAACTCCAACTTCCGAGTTCTTAACCCCAACACCGGTGTTCCGAACTCCAATTTTCCTGTTTCGAACTCCGACTTCCGAGTTCTTAACCCCAACGCCGGTGTTCCGAACTCCGATTTTCTAATGTATCAATATTATGTCAATTTTTTATGCTATTTCCCCAAATTCCATGGTTATTGGCAAAAAAGAGAGAACTATCAACTACCACCCGAAGACATGGAGGTCGGAGGCGCGGCTTTGAAATATGATGTTTCTCAGCCGTCGGCCCACAGAATTGCCCAGAAGACATGCTACATGGATGTAGTCGTCTCTTAAATCAAAAACTCCTAATCCGAACATGGACGTGAGGAGAAATCAAGGGAGGACGGGAATCAATATATGTTGCATTGCTTTCTGAATTACTACATTTTAATGCAACATATTTCCTTAACATATAATGAAAATTTCCACAACTATTTCGCATTCGGCCTTTGGAATGCGAAATCTATAAATGATTTTTCATTTTATCTAGGTTCCGGCGCATTTTTGATTACTTTTTTTGCGGTAAAAAAGTAATTCCTGGTGGGTGTGGGAGGAAGGAATCGCCTCCCATCGGCCCTCAAAGCCACCTACGTTAAGAAACCGACTGTTCTTACCAGGTTATGGAAGGATTTTTTAGAAATTTACAGAAAATATTTCTATAAAATTTATATCTATTTCAATGACAAATATCATCGCTCGCAATGACATTTGTCATATTTACTATGCCAAAAAAAAGTTATACGATTAACAAAAACATACTGGAATAGAGGGACATTTTTATGAATAAATCACCTCTCCTAAGCCGTTTTTGGAAAAATTTAATAGTAATACTAACATTGAGCCTCATTATATCTCCTTATGCTTTTACCAAATCCAAGTGGGAGATTAGCAAACGATATGCTGATGTCTATAAACAATATTTGAATGCCAAATCTCCGCTACAAACTGATAATATGAAGCATTTTGTCTACTTTGCCCGGGAGCGGGAAGCTATACACAATCATTCATTTTTAACCATTCCCCGGTTTAATGGCGCTCAGATCATGTATTCATGGAAGCAACTTGAACCGGCAAAGGATCAGTATGATTTTTCAATGATATTGAGTGATTATAACTATCTTGGCGGTCACGGCAAGCAGTTATTCATTCAATTACAAGATGCCACTTTTGACCCTGACTACGTAGGGGTCCCCGATTATCTGCTCACCGAAGAATATGATGGAGGAGCTATTTACCAGCGAAACGATAAGGGAGAACCTGATGGCTGGGTTGCCAAACGTTGGAATCCTAAAGTCCGAAATCGATTTGCTCATTTATTGGAAGCCTTGGGACGGGCTTTTGACGGCAAGATCGAAGGAATTAACCTTCAGGAGACTGCTATAGGCGTATCCCGCAAGTATGACCCTTCGTTCTCTCCGGAGCTTTATGTTAAGTCAATCAAGGCTAATATGCAGGCTCTTAAAAATGCCTTCCCCCAATCCACTACCATGCAGTACGCCAACTTTATGCCGGGCGAAGATATACCTTGGGATGATCGAGGTTATCTTCGTTCTATCTATCAGTATGGCGAAGAAATTAAAGTCGGTTTAGGGGCTCCTGATCTAATGGTTAAAAATAAAGTGCAACTCAATAATGCCTTGGCGATGATGCATGAAGGCAAATATACGGTTCCTTTGGGGATAGCAGTTCAGGATGGCAACTATATCGGAGAAACAGGAGTTGGCCGGATTCTTCCCGAGCATGACAACATAGTTCCCATGCTTCATGCATTTGCTAAAGACTTTCTCAAAGTAAAATATATGTTCTGGGCCACTCAGGAACCCTATTTTCACGAAGACGTTGTCCCTTGTTTTTCGCTCGCCTCACCCCGCCAGATCACCGGTCGGTTTTAGTAATAGTAGCGTCGCGCCCCTCTCCATGCACTGATGATAATTTTGGATGTTCTGGAGAGTGGCAAGTTGATTGATTTTAGGTCTTCGTTTCCCTATAAATAACAGTAAGCAAGAGCTATTTTATAAGTAAAACAACCAAATCCAATATACCGACTTTCCCCTCTCCTAAACTTTCAGAAAAGCATGTTCTATAAAGGAGAGGGGAGCAGCTTCAAGGTAACATCAAGCAATCAAAGTTACTAGCGGGGTGAGGCGAGCAGTAAACCCGCCTCACCCCGCCAGATCACCGGTCGGTTTTAGTAATAGTAGCGTCGCGCCCCTCTCCATGCACTGATGATATTTTGGATGTTCTGGAGAGGGGCAAGTTGATTGATTTTAGGTCATTGTTTTCCTTTAAATAACAACAAAAATAGAATCTTTGTATGAGAAAAAACAACCAAATCCAATATACCGACTTTCCCCTCTCCTAAACTTTCAGAAAAGCATGTTCTATAAAGGAGAGGGGAGCAGCTATCAAGATATCATCAAGCAATCAAAGTAACTAGCGGGGTGAGGCGGAAGGATTTTTTGGAAATTTACAGAAAATTCTTTTTAAGAGTAAAAAATTCTCTTCCGCTTTAAACAAATGTCAGAAAGAATAAAAATGTTTCGAGGAGCACTCAATGAAAAAATTACTTTTTTCAATGCAACCAACAAATGATTTGGGATTACTGGCTCAATCATTACCCATAGCTCGCGAGCTAAGAGATCGAGGGCATCGGATTATCTTTTCCAGTCCGGCAAAAGCTCCGTCAAAAGTTATTTCCGATAACGGGTTTAAAAATCTTACTCCTGGTTGGCCGATATACATGATATTAAATGGCGACACTCGATTTGAAAGTTATTTTAAGATGCTTGGATCAATGCGCCTAAAACGTGATATAGATATCCTTTCATGGTATATCAAACATATGAGAGAAAATGCCACACCTGAAATTTGGAATATTGATCATTTTACCTATATAATGGGGATGTGTAATGAAGAATATGTCAAGGCAGTAATAGATACTCTGACAAAAATGATAGTTAAACTTAAACCGGATGCTATAGTCAATTTTTGGAACCCGTTTATAAGTATTGTTGCCGGAATTAATAAAATACCACTGATTTCAGTTATCCAGGCTGATTTGCATCCTCAAAGCAAAGGATTTATATGGTGGAAAGAACCTCCCGCCAGCTTACCAACACCAGTACCCGTAGTCAATAAAGTATTATCAAAATATCAAATACCGGCAATCAATTCAATAGGAGATTTATCTTTAGGTGATTTAACCCTGGTCTTAGGGGTTAAAGAAATGGACCCGATTCCTGATTGTACTGATATAACCTATATTGGTCCAATGCTTCTACAAAACTCCAATGAAAAACTTCCCGATTGGATGAATAATTTACGGAAAGATCAACCGGTTATTTGGATTTATCCCGGTAACATGAGATATATAAAAGGCCATGATAGTCCCTTTGATGGGATAGTAATTCTTCAAACCTGTATTGAAGCTTTAAGAGATAAACCAATACAAGTTATTGTATCAACAGGGCATCAGACCTTACCGGAGAATCTTAATCTGCCTTCCAATTTTCAGCTTACAACTTTTCTTCCCGGTCTGGCAATGGCGGAAAGAAGCGATTTAGTTATCCATCATGGAGGCTACGGATCGTGTCAAACCTGTTTATATACCGGGACACCATCATTAATCATTCCGACTTACTCGGAACGTGAAAGTAATGCCCGGCGTATTGCATCCATAGGGGCCGGCGACTTTATATTACCTGAAACGGACGTATCGGGAAAAAAGAAAAGCCTTGACCCCAAAGAATTACACTCCAAAATTGAACACTTACTAGCTGAACCATCATACAAAAAGAATGCCATGAAAATTAGTGAAAGTATGAAAAGGTATGCCGGCGCATCCGGAGCAGCAAACTTAATTGAAAAGTATATTCAGGGATAAATAACGACAATGGATATATAAATTAAAAGAGATTAAACTACATAAATAAATCCGAAGATTAAGAACCTTTTCCATCCGTTAAAGCTTTATAAATAAAAACCTCAAAGTACAAACCAGCCCCATTCATGGGGCTTGAGAACGATTTTATAAACCTAGCCAGGTCCTTTAGGGCCTGGTAAAGATGAGAGCATTCATTTGTTGTGATTTTACAACACTATTTTCTTAATTGATCATCTAAAAACCATATGCTAAAATAAATATAAACAGTCGGATTGGAGTTGGAAAGATGCGTAATTTTTCTTGCTAAATTAAAATAGCATAATAAACTCACGGGAGCGAAAAACGCTGCTTGTTTTATTATGCTTAAGCAAGAAAGTTACTAATTCTTTTCACACTCAAGACGTTATATCCTCGTCACACCTACTCTGTTTCTTAGGTATGACTATGTTAAGTTTTTGAGCTGCAAGAAGTAACTTTCTTGCGGCTTTTGTAATTTCAGACAGGAGGATAAATTAATGTCTTTAATAAAAGTAACCAATCTGACCTTTGCCTATGACGGCAGTTACGATAACATATTCGAAAACGTAAGTTTTCAAATAGATACCGATTGGAAGTTAGGCTTTACAGGAAGAAACGGTAGAGGAAAGACCACCTTCCTCAATTTACTGCTTGGAAAATATGAATATGCCGGTAATATCTCCGCCCATGTCGGTTTTGAATATTTCCCTTTTGAAATAACAAACAAAGAAACTATTACTATTGACTTGATCGGCGAGATTTACCCGGACTATCTTCACTGGCAATTATTGCGTGAACTCTCACTGCTGGATGTTTCCGAAGATGTCTTATACCGCCCTTTCAGTACGCTTTCCAACGGGGAGCAAACTAAAATCCTACTGGCAACTTTGTTTCTTAAAGAAAACCGTTTCCTATTAATTGATGAACCTACTAACCACCTTGATCTGACCGCCCGAAAAATCGTCAGCGACTATCTAAATACCAAAAACGGCTTTATTCTGGTATCGCACGACCGGGCATTTCTTGACAACTGCGTTGATCATATCCTCTCAATTAATAAAACCAATATCGAAGTTCAAAAAGGCACTTTTACCTCTTGGTGGGAAAATAAAAAAAGACAGGATGAGTTTGAACTTGCTGAAAATTTAAAACTCCAAAAAGATATTAAGCGCTTATCAGCCGCTGTCAAACGTACATCCAATTGGTCCGATAAATCCGAAGCCAAAAAGATCGGATTTGATCCTGTTAAGGTTGAAAAAAGTATATCCCGCCGGCCAACCGAGGCAGCCAAAGCAAAAAAGATGATGAAGCGCTCCAAGTCAATCGAAAACCGGCAACAATCCGCTATTGAAGAGAAGTCCAAGCTGCTTAAAAATATTGAAAGATCCGACAATCTGAAGCTTTCTCAACTAGCATATCATAAAAACCGCCTGGCCCAACTGGAAAAGGTATCAATTTTTTACGATAATAAGAAGGTTTGCCACGATATCAGCTTTACTATCGACCAAGGCGACCGGATTGCGCTTTTAGGTAAGAATGGTTCCGGTAAAACAAGCATTATCAAACTCATCTACGGCGAGGATATCAGCTATACCGGCGCTTTCAGCAAAGGAAGCGGCCTTAAAATATCTTATGTCTCCCAGGAGACTTCGGGTCTTCAAGGCGATTTAACCGAATATGCCCTTGAAAATGATATTGATGAAACTCTTTTCAAAGCTATTTTGCGAAAACTTGACTTTTCCAGAGTCCAATTTGAAAAAGACATCTCCGATTTTAGCGGCGGCCAAAAGAAAAAAGTCCTGATCGCTAAAAGCCTTTCCGAAAAAGCGCACCTGCACATTTGGGATGAACCGCTAAATTTTATCGATGTCATCTCCCGGATGCAAATTGAGGAATTATTGCTTGAATACTGTCCCACTATACTGTTTGTTGAACATGACAGTGAATTCTGTAAGAATATTGCTACCAAGATTTTTCAGCTTTAAGCTGGCCGGAAAATTTATTGTTACCATCTTATGGAAGGAATTTTAATAAACTTACAGAAAATAAATGTAATAGAAAGAGGTAATATGATGAACTGCTCTTCTTGCTTCAAGAAATGAATTTCAACGTTATAGAATTGGTTTTCCAAATAATTAAAGGAAAAGTGACTAATGAATTTAAAAGAAATCTCCTGGCTGTTTTTTGATTTGGGTAATACCTTGATTGATGAATCAAAACCGGAAGAAATCCGGATAAAGTCCATTCAAACCGCTTGCAAAGATGTCGGCTTGGAGTTGACCACCGAATACATCCGCCAACAGATTGAAACCGCTTCCGCCAATTATGCTCAAAATATAATCAAGGAAGCGGTAAAGAATATAATAAAAAATGACGCTGAATTAAACTATGTACTGGAAAAAACAACATATTTAAAAGAACTTGAAGAACCCTTTTATGATGCTGCCGAATCTTTGGAAAGATTTCATAAGTTATATTCAATTGGAATTATCGCCAACCAATCATTAGGGACCGAAGATCGTTTAAAAAAATATGGTCTTTGGAATTTTATTGATTTATGCTTACCATCCGCTGAAATTGGCATGAAAAAACCGGATCCGAAATTTTTTTTACTAGCCTTAGAAAAAGCCGGTAGTAAACCGGAAAATGCAGTAATGATAGGCGACAGATTGGATAATGATATTTATCCGGCTAAGAAATTAGGTTTAAAAACGATTCATGTTTTGAGAGGCTTTGGAAAGTTTCAAACACCAAAAAGCGAAGAATACAAAGCGGACTATACAATAAGAGAATTAAAAGAATTATTGAATATTTTAAGGGACTCTGAATAGAATCTTCAAATACTCGATGTACTTAGAGGGGTGAGGCGGAAGGATTTTATGGAAACTTACAGAAATTATCATAGAAAACTTTTCCTGCTTAACTAAGGAAGCGCTGATTAATCCGATTTTGTGCGAGCAAATATGCGGTATTAGGCATTTTACGAAGCACAAAATCGTCACTTATTCAATTAATCAGCGCTTCCCTAAATGAATAAAAAGGAGATATAAAAATGGTCCTAAAAATACCGAAAGAACAAAAACAACAGCTAATACTTTTAGTCCAACAATATTTCCGTGATGAACGTGATGAAGAAATAGGTGATTTGCCTGCTGAATTTTTAATTGACTTTATGATGAAACAACTAGGCCCAATTATCTATAACCAGGCTATTGATGATCTGCAAACCGTTATGAGTCAAAAAATGACTTCACTCGAAGAAGATATGTATGCGCTAAAAATGCCGGTAAAACTATCTTATCGTAACGACAAATAAAAAAAGCCAAATACCGAATGGTACTTGGCTTTTTTGCTTTTATCCAAATTAGTATATTGTATCTCTTTTAGGGATAACGTTGTTGTGCGCAAAACGATGATCACAAGGGGAGAATTCATTACGTCCTTGAATAATGGTCGTACTGGTTGCAGTACTAACTTTAGGGAATAAATCCACCCCAGTTACTACATCCATCTGTGTCCATTCGGATACTTTCACCAAAATGTGAGCTACCACTTTTTGCATTAATGTTCCCGGAGTAGTATCCGAAGCCGGTGTTAATGAATAATCGGTGTCAATATCCAATAAATGGTTTTGAACATCGGTGAAAGGGGTCCGTTCAATACCCGGTATATCAACCGCTACCATAAATGGGATGTTTTCTTCAATTTCCTTGACTACCCTGTATGGGTCGACGTAAAAGATTTGTTTATGAATTGTTCCTTGTTTAACAACTTTATTTCGGAAAACGTGATCTGTAAGGTCCCTAACTTCAGCGACGATCCGATCAATTTTTATCGCGTTAATTGGAATAGTACCTTCAACTACAACCTGGGCGACTTTTTCACCTTTTACTTTTAAGACCTTAATCCGTTCCGTAGTCAATTTGACCTGCCGGTTAGAATAAGTATTCAAATTACACAAATTCGAATTGGAAAAGCTCGAGTTACAAAAACAACTCATGACAATTCCTCCTTTTTTAAAAGGGTACTCCCTTAACCTTATATTATGGCGGTCAGGTTACATTCGTTTTACGCCTAGTGTATATTTTAATGAAAAAGTTATCTAGTCATTTCAACAATTGTAACAGAAATAAATAAACCGGCTATTGTAGCCGGTTTAGTATTTCATTTTCTTAACAATATATCCTGGATTGGATAAGGTAACGATACTTTCTCCCGTTTAAATGCCTCCTGTAAACCAATAACCAACTTGTCCGTAGCCAGTCCAGCGACTCGACAATCATCCACTGTGGCTATTATTAATATTTCAATATAATATGGTCCAAAACCGGTTGCAATTACAACAGGATCGACTTTTGGCGACAGATCAGGATTACTTTTACAAACATCAACAATTATTTTTTTAACCCGTTCCAGATCTTCATCCATTCCAACCCCAATTTTTAATTTTACTCTGGTAGCCGGATTTGGCTGGCTCCAGTTAATTAAGCGTGAACCGGCAACTTCCTTATTAGGAACAATGATTAATCGTTGGTCTAAAGACATAATTCTGGTACTACGAAGCCCGATCTCGACTACATCACCGATTAAACCGTCATTTAACTCAACTCGTTCTCCGATATGGAATGATCTATCAATAAGAATACTTATCCCGGCAATGATATTGGCCAATGTTTCTTGGGCTCCGAAAGCGATAGCTAGCGATGCAACACCGGCAGTTGCCAGAAACCCGGTTAAATTTACCTGGAATCTGCCTAAAATGACTGTAGCGGCTACAAAATAAATAACAACGGCTCCGGCCTTACGTAAAACGGGGAAAAGTGTATCATCCAGTACTGTCGAAGTTTTTGAAGAAATATCTTCAAGATACCAATCAATAAAACTTTTTAAAACAGCATCAATCAAATTAGCCATAAATAATACTAATATAAGATACAAAATATTCTCTACCGGATCTATAAACGATTTAATTTCCTTAGCTGTGACAATAGTAAAAAGTGCGGATAAATACAAGGAACCCAAAATCATCAGTCTGGTAATAGGTTTATGAATATTTTTGGCTAAATGATCATCCAGCGAGCTATCGGTCTTGGCAGCCATCGGTAATATTAGCTTCTCCCATACAAAAATCAATAATTTAGTCAGCAACCAACCGGCTACAAAAAGTCCGATAAACCATAACAGTTTTTCCGGAAAGGTTAATTTTTCAAAGTAGGAAGTCTGCAGCATTATTTTCTCCTTATGATTTTTGCTGTAGATTATTCAAGCAGCAATTAAAAAATCCTGCCGACTTTGCATATGTTAAATATATATTTTTAATGCAAATCTTGGTTAAATAATTTTATCTCCTTTAGAGTACATTACTCTTCATTATTAAAACTACCGGTCGAATTCCATCCAAAATCTCTTACAATCGGCTATTGCGTCAAACTCACTATCCGGCCCTATTAATCGTATCATTCTAATATTGTTGTTCCGTAAAGCTCCTATATGCAACTGCATCATCCAATCCTTTTCAGAGTACATCAAGGCCAATTGGTACATGACAGCCGATTTAAGCTTCATTAATTCCGATTTCTCCGGTACTATTCCCCGACGTACTTTATTGAAAACTTGCTCAATATCTGTATCCGTATACTGTTCGGCATAAGGCATTACCAGTCCATGATCTGAAATCCGGCAACCAAGCTCATGGAAGATTTACAGCATTTGTAATCTCTTACATAATAATATAACACTATTTAATTGAAACTCAAGCGCCCATTTAGTGGATTATTACTAAAATATTGATTACTTTAAACTCTAAAGGAACCAAATCATTAAACATATAGCTATGAAAAATAATAATAAAAACCAATCCAAGTAATTAGCCTTAAATACCGGTTTGGTCCGATTCTCCGTATAACATCTGGCTTCCATGGCCTGGGTCATTTCGTCAGCTCTTAAAAAAGCTTGTAATAAAAGTGGATACACTAAAAGAATAATTCTTTTAAGAGGATTTTTTCGATTCTCAACGCAACGAGATTTTTGCGCATCCATAATTTGTGAGGCTTCATCGAATACCAGTGGTATAAGCACAAAAGTCAGACTAAACATAGTACCTACTCTTGCTTCCGGAATAAATGGCACAGGCCGGAGAAACCATTCAATAACATTTCTTATAGTAGACAAAGTAGTTGTCCCAGTTAAGATTAGACAAATTATGACAATCAATATTAACTTCCATCCAAAAATAATTCCTGAGCTTAAGCCCTCAATTGTAATACCGGGGATTGGTAACCATTTTATTGGGGTTCCGGGAAAACCAAATGCTTGAACAACCAGAATGAATCCAATAAGCGCCAAAAAGTAGCGAACTTCAGATAATAACTTTAAAATTGGTAACTTGGAGCCAATCAAAATAAATGACAATAAGGCCGATAATATGAATAAATCAATTATTTCGTAACTAAAACTAATAGTTAGACTAAAGAAAAGCATACATAATAGTTTTATCCGACCATCCAACCGATGTATTAAGGAATTTTGCGGTAGATAGTGGAAAATATTTAATTCAGCCATGTCATCGTCTCTACTTTTCGATTATTCCCATACGGTTTCTTAATCCCATACAACTCTAAGCGCCCCATTAATTCCTCTGGAGTTCCGTTTTCTACAATTCGACCTTTTTCCATAATTACTAAACGGTCCGCATGAGCTAAGATTTTTTCCAATTCATGTGTTACTACAATGATTGTATGCCCCTTACCATGTAAATAATTAATCTGAGTTAAAACTTGGATTACTCCGGGATAATCTAACCCGGTAAATGGTTCATCAAATATGATGATTTTGGGTTTCATGGCCAGAACACCTGCTACCGCCAGTTTACGTTTCTGCCCCCCCGATAATATCTGTGGACGCTCGTCGGCAACATCTTCCAAGCCCACGGCTTTCAATGAATACTTCACCCGATCGGTAACTTCCCCTTGGGCCAATCCAAGATTTTCAGGCCCAAAAGCAATATCATCAGCAACAGTTTGCCCAACTATTTGATTATCGGAGTTTTGAAAGATTAAACCTACTTTCTTTCTCGCATTAGTCAGGTCTTTGGAAATTGGCTCACCTTCCAGAAGAACTTCTCCTTCAGTAGGCAATAACAATCCATTGAAATGTCTAACCAATACGGTTTTACCTGAACCATTAGCCCCGGCAAGGATTAAGAACTCACCTTTTTTGATTGTGAGATTTACCTGATCAAGCGCTTTATTCCCATTTGAAAAAATATGGGTTAAATTATTAATCTCTAAAATAATCATTTATTCATCTCATATTAGCAAAATTGAGTATAATTCGGTTTGTTTAATTATGAAAATCCTTTATTTGAAAAACTGGTCGGATTATCCTGATTAAAACCAGTGCAGCTATTATTTTAACAATAATACCGGGAACAAAAGGAATCATTCCCAAAGCTAAGGCTTTTTCCCATGTTACTTTAAGAACTAATTTCAACCAAGGGACTCCAATTCCATAAATTACAATTGTTCCAACAATTAAAGCTACTAAATCCTTAACTAAAAAGGATTTCCCTTTACCGGCAATCATTCCTATTACTGCAACTGCCAATAAAAACCCTATTAAAAAACCACCTGTCGGACCAATTAGTACCGCCAAGCCTGCCTTGCCTCCAGCAAATACCGGAAGCCCAATCAACCCCAAAAACAAAAACATTCCTACCGCAGTAACTCCCCAAGAAAGCCCCAAAAATAAACCCGCTAACAAAACAAAAAAATCCGACAATACAATAGGTACCGGACTAAATGGAATTGGAAAACTTATATAACCGCCAATTATTATTAATGCTGTAAAAAGCGAAGCATAAACAGTCATACGAAGGTTTAATGTAGAATTATCCTTATTCATTTTTTCACTCCTTTTAATATGTAACAAAATAAGTTTATAACTAACCTTAATTATCCAAGTCACGGCAAGGCAAAAATGGTTAAATAGACTTGACTTAGCCGCCTACAAAATTTTATCCCAAAAAAAAATAATTGTCAACCAAATTTAATTAATCGGTTGACAATTAGCATTATAAATTATTGATCTATATTAAATCATTAATGCTGGACTTAAACCCGGAAAACCGAGACAGACTCTCTCATCTTTTCGGCAACTTGGTTCAATCTTTCTGCTAAAGCAGTAACTTGTTCTGCTAGTGCGCTTTGTTCTTCCGCGGTAGCTGAAACTTCTTCAGTGTTGGCCATTGTTTCTTCACTAATGGCAGCCATTGCACTAACTACCGAAACAACTTCTTCGTTATTATCCGCCATCTGTCGAACGGATCTGGTCATAGCTTCTATTTGGCCTAGGTTATCATGAAGGTTACGGAAAATGTCTTCAAAAGTAGCAGTAGCTGCTGTTGCCATATTCTTTCCTTCTTCGGCTTTATCAATTCCTCGCTGCATAACATTAACCGCCCGTTCGGTTCCACTTTTCATTTGGTTGATTAAGTCTGCAATTAAACCGGCAGCTTGTTTTGATTGTTCAGCTAGTTTACCAGTCTCCATTGCAACGACGCTAAATCCTTTACCGTGTTCACCGGCTCGGGCCGCTTCAATAGAGGCATTCAAAGCTAATAAGGTGGTTTGTTCGGCAATCCCTTGAATAACTGAAGTAATCTCGGATATTTCCTCAGAGGTACTATGAAGCTCATCAACAACTTCAGCTACTTCTTTAGTAAAATTAAATAATTCATGGAACTCATTGGCTACATCGTCAGTAGCTTTCTTTCCAAGTTGGGCCGAACCGGCTACAGCTTCGGAGACATTTGAGATTTTATCAGTATCATTGGATACTCTTTTTACTAAATCTGATAAAATATTAATTTTTTCAACTGCTTGGTTGATTTGGATTGTCTGCTCGGAAGAAGCCTTCGCCAGTTCTTCCATGGCTTTAGCAACTTCATTGGCCGATCTGCCGGATTGTTTGGCTGCAGAATTGAGATCCTGCCCCGACTTTGCTAGATCTGCCGCACTTTCATAAATTCCGTAAATCAAACCTTTCAATCCACCGACGGCATTATTAAGACCCTTAATAACCGTAACCGCTTCTCGGCAACCTTTAGCATTAATATTTTGAGATAAATTCCCAACCGCTAAAGAATTAGCGGCATTGATAATATCTCGTAACGGTCGTGATATTGAAACAGCAATTAGAAAACCGATACCAACCGATATTAAAGTACTGATAACTAAAATAATAATGGTAATTTGTCTGGAATTAGCCGAAAATTGATTTCCTACATCCATCGATTTTACACTGGCCATTTTTACATTGTTTTCTAAAGCATTTACATATGTCTGGGCAGACGATATTTCCCTACAAAGCTGATTATAGTTCTCATCACTTTTCTCTTCTTTAACCAGAGCAGTTATTATATTCAATTTATCTTCTAAACTATCAGTATTATCTTTGTCGATTGACCTCATAAAATCCAGTTGAGCGTATGCAAATCTTAAATCAAGCGGAATATAACTTGTCATTTTATTAGTAAGGGTTTCCAAATAAGCTAACCGGAGAGTAACCAGACTATTTTTGATATCGTTAATCCCCGCATGACCTTCCTCAGAGACTAGGAAAACTTTTCTGACAACTTCTTGCATATTATTTATATTTTTAATTCCCATATACCCCTGAACAGTAAGAAAAATAATCATCAACACAATAATGATTAATATTTGATAAAATACTTTCATTTTAGTAAATAGAGTTAAAACTATATCCTCTATCTTTTTTATCGGAACCAGCAGTTTATTAAACATGAGAACACCTCCATAGTTGTCACTATAAATATCGACATTTTACTTGTATATGATAAGTTAAAATAGTATTAATACAGTATAAGAGCCTAAATGATATACACCTTAAATAGATTTAAGGAAGCGCTGATTAATCCGATTTTGTGCGAGCAAATATGCGGCATTAGGCATTTTGCGAAGCACAAAATCGTCACTTATTCAATTAATCAGCGCTTCTTTAATTATTAATCTTAAAATATTTTAGATTTGGATTAGCCAACCAAAAGTATAGTTCTATTTCAATACTTCTTCGATTCTTTCCAATTCTGATTTATTAAATTCCAGATTTTTTACTGTTCCGGCACAGTCTTCGATTTGACTAACCTTGCTTGCTCCAATTAAAACTGAATTAACTCTTCCCTCACGTAGAACCCAAGCCAAAGCCATCTGTGCTAAACTTTGATTCCTGGCTTCAGCCATTTCATTTAATTTTTTTACCTTTTCTACCTTATCCGGAATAATATCATCCGGACTTAAGAAAATACTCCCACTAGCAGCCCGAGAGTCATCAGGAATTCCTTTTAAATATCGATTTGTTAATAATCCTTTTGCTAAAGGTGAAAACGCGATACATCCGACTCCTTCTTCTTCTAGTACTCTTAATAAACTATCTTCAACCCAACGATTAAACATAGAATATGATGGTTGATGAATTAAACAAGGCGTCCCCATTTGTTTTAAAATTTTTATTGCTGCTCTCGCTTCAGAAGCTTGATAATTTGATATTCCGACATAAAGAGCTTTCCCTTGCCGGACAATTAAATCCAAAGCGCCCATGGTTTCTTCAAGCGGAGTATCCGGGTCAGGTCGATGATGGTAAAAGATATCAACATATTCAAGTCCTATCCGGTTTAAACTTTGATCAAGACTGGAAAGCAAATATTTTTTAGAGCCCCAATTGCCATATGGACCGTCCCACATGTCATATCCGGCTTTGGTAGATATAATCATTTCATCTCGGTATCCTTGGAAATCATGTTTTAGAATTTTACCGAAGTTTTCTTCAGCTGAACCCGGAGGAGGACCGTAGTTATTGGCCAAGTCAAAATGGGTAATTCCTAAATCAAATGCTCTCCGAATCATTTCCCGACTAGTTTCAAAAAGCGTTACTCCACCAAAATTATGCCATAGTCCTAGAGAAATAGCTGGTAACTTTAATCCGCTTTTACCACAACGGTTATATTTCATATCCAAATAACGGTTCCTATTTGGGAGATAATTCACTTTTATGTACTTCCTTTCAAAAAAACAGTAAGTAAAATATAGAATTAATACAAATTAAATACTTAATTTGTATTAATTCTAGCTAAGATTAGTTAGACCTTTTTATTTAATAAAATACTTTTACTAATAAATTACCATTTGTTTACACGGAATATTGGATTGAAGGAAATTATTAATTTAAATCAAATTCTAATATTAATTTCCAAAAAAAGGTTAGGTATAGGTTGTGGGAACCGTTACGTCTCAAAGGATTTGAATTCACTTACGAAAACAAAGATAATGGAGTTCAATTTAAATGTGTAAAATGTCCGATTTATGAATTAGCAAAAGAGATTGGCGCAACTGACTGGTTATATCATCATACTTGTAGTGCGGATCCCTTTATTGTTGAGGGCTTTAATCCAAAAATAGGTTTTAAAAGGAAAAAAACATTGATGCAAGGTGATGAGTGCTGTGATCATTTTTATTTTATAAAGGATTAAGAGCGTTTATCGAAATATAAGAAGCTTCGCTTAATTTAAGCGAAGCTTTAAAATTACTCCTGGCAACGACTTACTCTCCCAGCCGGTCGCCCGACAAGTACCATCAGCGCGGAGGGGCTTAACTGCCGTGTTCGGGATGGGAACGGGTGGTTCCCCCTCGCCATAGTCACCAG
>JAEYRX010000072.1 GCA_023435225.1 Bacillota bacterium | reverse complement strand
AAGGACTACCTAATTCTCTATTATAAGGAGATTTTTATTTGTTTTCTTCTTTTCTTGTATGTTTTAAGCTATTATTAACACAGGTTCCCGGTTGACAATTGTATTTTTATTTAATGCAATTCTAGTGGTAAATTATATACAAACCCTCTCTTTTCGTAAAAAACAGGAATAGTTTCATCTGCGGTAATATCAGCATCGACAGTAATAAATCTACAAGCAACTCCATAATCGTTTAAATCTTTAGCAAATCCAACTGATAGCCATAAAAGATATCTACCATATTTTTTATCTGTTTCTTCTACATGAACAGCTAACTTTCCTATTTTCATTGCTGGTAATGATTCGAAAGGTAACTTTGGTAGTTTTAGCTTGCAACATATCTTATTACGTTCCGACTTTGTAATAAAAAACGAATCTGTGCAGAATGCTACGTAACCAAGAATCCTATCATTTTTAGGATCAATTAAGCACTTTACGTGACTTAAATTAGCCGATATATAATACGGGGCATCATTTATTAGCCAGTCTCTATAGTCTTCATCTTTGCAATGAAAATCCCCGAGATTCAAACTCGGGGAATACTCAACAAGGATAAGCTCTTCGTCATATTTATCGAATATGGCGTGGTACATAATCCTTACCTCGGTTCATGACTTTTCGTAAAGATTCACTAGCACGTTCTCGAATCTCTTTGGCATTGTCAGGCCGCTGAGCATCTTTAATTAAACTAACTAAATCAGAACCTTTTAAAACCGGTGTTGCTACAATTGGTTTAGCCATTAGCCCGACCTCCTTTATTTTCATTTTTTTCATAGTCTCATCACCAAATCTATATTATGCGCCCAGTGAGTGAAACTATTCTAATTTAATTGACTATAGTCGATGTCCTTATTTATATTATCGATAATCTTTTGGACTTTTGCAATACTTTTTTATATTCTTTTAGGTGTTTTCTGTAATATTTTTACCCTCTTGGCATTAATTTAATTATTTTTTTATTTATGTACCAAGGGATAATTCTAAAAATAAAAAAATAATAATTATCCGTCAATTGGTAAACCTATCATGGGAGGTGTTAACTTGAAGGCTACCACAACCAGCATTGCTGTTGCCGGAACCGGCGCAGCTGTTTCCGGTCTGGGGGCGGCGTTTTTAAAGAGTAAATGGGGGGCCGGCATCTTAGGTTTCGGTCTGGCCCATGTAGTCCTAGGTTTACTCGATATGGCCCGCCCGAGTGTACGTAGGTAAAAGTAGTTCCTCCTGGGACTGACTCCCAAAGTCAGTCCTTTATTTATTATTCCTTAATAACTTCCACAACAGTTAAATCGGGGAAGTGGTATAAATCGAAAATTTTCTCAGAACCTACGTTAGATGTTGCTTTTACCAGACATTCAGTTTTGGTTGCCTTAATGACCGTAACAATCTCGCCGTTGACTAACCTCAAAACACTGCCCAACGGATAAGGAGCAATCACCTTTTTAAAACAGTCTACTACAGGTTTGCTAAATTTGATACCGGCCAATTCTTGGAGTTCCTTTAAAGCGAGATGGGTTGGTAGCGCATTTTTGTAGACCCGATTCGAGGTCATGGCATCGAAGGCATCGGCTACGGCAACAATCTTTGCATTACTATGAGTTTTAGAGCCGGTCAGGCTGCGCGGATAACCGCTGCCGTCTTCCCGCTCATGATGTTCATAAGCAATATGGGATGAAACATAACAAATATTTTCTTCTTTCAGCAATTGATAACCCCTGATGGTATGTTCTTTGATTGTTTCGTACTCATTGGGTTCCAACTGTCCCGGTTTGTTTAAAATGGCGGAGGGTATAAATATCTTACCGACATCATGAAGAACCGCCCCTATACCCAGAATTTCCAACTTTCTGCGGTTATAATTTAAAGCTAACCCGGTAAGTATCGACAGGATGCCCACATTGACCGAATGAGCAAAGGTATAATCATCATGGGTTCGAATATCGATTATATTATAGATAGTGTGCGGATTGTAAAAAATTTGATCAATCATTTCCGAAACTACGGACTGTAATTGATCGAGATTGGCATCACCGCTACGAACCACTTCATACATGGTATTTTTGGCAATAGTAATGGCTTTCGCCCTCGTTTCGGCGCGGACCGGTTCCATTATTTCTTCATCAGGCGGATCGCCAGGTTCACCAATATATAGGGCAATAAATTTTAAATCCCTGATCCGGTTAATATAGGTCCAGGTTAAAATAATCCCGGCATAAAGCAAAACCTGCCCTTCGTCCCCATATAAGGTCCGGGCCAGTTGCATGCCGGGTTTCAAATTCTCAACACTGACAATTTGCATTTTTGGTTCCACCGTCATTAATAATCAGTTTCATTAAATTTAAACCGGTTTCCTGAACGATTAAACAACTATGATGGTGCAAAACTTAAATGCCTGCTAAATTGATTTTAATATAATATGCTACGATATGCAACATTTGGTTATCCAAAATTCGATATTATTTTAAAATTAATTCCTTGAGCAATAATGCCGGCGTGGATGAAGTATGTTTATCAACATAATATCAGCCGGTTTGCTCAATTTGCCGTAAGAGTCTGGAAATGTGGAGATGGATTTTAATCACCCGGAACGGACCGCCTTAGAAGGAATTGAGCGATTGCGGCGTTTTTTCCAAGGGATCGGTCTTCCGGTAAGTTTGAAGGAATTAAACATTGGCAGTGATCGGTTTGAGGAAATGGCTAAAAAATGCACCAACTTGAATACCAAAACCGTGGGGGATTTTGTTAAACTAAATCAAGCAGCTATTATTGATATTTTAAAGTTGGCTAACTAAACGGACGATAAATTTTTATTCCGATTTTTATATTTTCGGATATAATAGAATTAGTAAAACTACAAGTGGAGAAATAATGAGGAAAGTATATATCGAAACAACCATACCGAGTTATATCACTTCTAGGTTAAGCAGAGATTTGATTATTGCCGGAAATCAGCAGCTTTCACGAGAGTGGTGGGAAAATGAGCGATCATCTTATGATTTGTATATATCGGAAATTGTAATAGCAGAATGCCGTATGGGAGATACGGAAGCAGCTAAAAACAGGTTGGATTTGTTGAAGGAAATCAAAATTTTAAAGCTCACAGACGATGTAAATACATTGGCATATGATTATTTCAAATTATTTGATATACCTGAAAAGTCAAAACTTGATACCTATCATCTTGCCTTTACCGTATTAAGTGAAATTGATTATCTTTTAACTTGGAATTGTACTCATATCGCGCACGGAGAAATTCGTTCAAAATTACGCGATTACAACAAAAGCAAAAACCTATTTGAGCCGATACTGCTAACGCCTTATGAATTGATGAGGAGGGACTACTATGAATAATAGGGATTATATAATTGAAGAAGTATGGAATTCAAGAAAAACACTTCTTGAACAACATGGAGGAATAGAAGGATTCATTAAATTTATCAAAGACCAGGAATCGCAACACTCTGAATTATTAGTAACGCCTGAGCAAGTAAAAGAAAAGAAAACAAAAGATGTTGCCATGTGAGTTATGGGTTTATATTTCTAATAATAATTCCATCGTTCTTTTTTCCAGTCGGGACAGATCAACCAAAATTTCCGACGCTTCATTTATGTAATCGATATTTTTGGTGGCTGCGGTCTTGTCGAACAAATCAGCAACCTTGGTCCATAAAAGTGCTATTTCGGCAAACATTCTAGACGCTTCATTTAGTTGTTCTATTTTTAGTAAATCATAACTTTCTGCTAAGAAATCCCGGTATAGATTTCTAAAAAGAGCACCCCCCGTTCCGCCTCTTTCCATCACCAATGCCGTTGTTTTAAACTCCCTTTCAATGTTCTGGCTATTTTTAAACCATTGTTTTATTTCGGCACTGGCTTTTAGCACTCCTTGATATCCGATATTTTTTATGGGGGGGTTTAGATAGTCGTTGGCATTATTCTTGATCGCAACCGTAATCGCTGCTTTTAGATCATAATCTTCATTGCCGCTTTGGATGGTATAACTTAAATTTTTTGAAGACATTGGGCCTTTTTCCTTTCTGGCCAACTCAAGGCTTTGCAGCGAAGTTTTTACTTGACTACCTTGTTGTTTGGTATCTACTAAATAAGCAAAAGTTTCATCATACCCATACATTGCTACATAATGCCCGGCAAAATGTATTTTGTTTTTAAAATAGTCCAAATGATAACAATCAAGTTTAAGCCCAACGGGAATGTTTTGGTCGATTTTATTTTTAACATTTTCCCAAGCCTTTTTTGATGATGCCGTTTCCGCAACTTCTAAGCTTAAATTTAAATTGCGGACAATATTTTGGGTTAAAGCATCCGGTTTAATTCGCCCACCCATGAAAGGAAAATCCATGATCTTCATATTCCAATATACGAAACCCAGTCCCTCTCCCAAACCAAAAAGCATGGGTTCTGAGAGCTGAACCCCAATTTGATTTAGCAATGACCCGGTTGCCGTTGTTTCACAATGCTGGCCGTTAAATGGTTGGATATCTTTGATTAAATGTGTCATAATGTCTCCGTTCTTCCCCTTTAGGGAAGCGCTGATTAATTGAATAAGTAACTATTTTGTGCTTCGCAAAATGCCTAATGCCGCATATTTGCTCGCACAAAATCGGATTAATCAGCGCTTCCTTTGGTAAATTCGTTTTATTTCATAATACCAAACAAAACACGACAACTGCCTGTCATGTTTCAAGTAATTACCGGGGGAAGATTACACAACAATCTTCCCCACTCCCCTACTCACCATCGCCACCCAGTAACCGATTAAAATACCGTCCATCAACGCCCCGCTGTAGATTAGCTCGTCTCTACGGCAAATCTGGTTAAACCAAATATCGTCGTATTCTTTCAACAGCTTATTATCTTCCGGGGAAAGTTTGGCGGCGACCAGCCTGAGCAGTTCATCCGGGCGCTCTCCTAGTTGTTTATATTCGGGGTCGGCTTCGACGATCTCTTCGTCGATCTGCATAAGTCGGTCGAGGATAAATTTTTTGATGCCGAGGTCTTTGTCGGTGAGCATGGAATATACCTCCTTAATTATAAGTTTGAATGATGAAGTTCGAAGTTTGAAATTTTAAACATTTTAAAAGTCAAAATCCGAAATCTAAAATCTGAATTAATAGGAGTGTTTAAAAGCTTTTCCGGGTTTAATTTTCAAACTTCATTCTTCTAACTTCAAACTTCTGATACCACTTTCATAACAACTTCATAGATGCCTTTGTCGCCCATTTTTTATTCGTTGTTCCGCCCTCCCATTTTTCACTTTACCCCTTTCCCCTCTTCCCTTTCGTCAGGGCTGGTTATTGGGTAGTCTTCGAGGTCGTAACGGCGGCGTTGGGTGCGGATTTGTTTTAGGGTGTAGATGTTGATAGAAATGAGGGACATAGTTTACCTCTTGTGTGAATTATATTCCCAATTATATCGTAGAATATTACCAAGATCAAGTTATTTGGGATTTATTTTCACAATTATGGAGATAATTATTTCTCTGATGTATGCTATAGATATTGGAGTGTGAAAAATGAGCACATTCGGGAAGATCTTAAAGCGGTTACGAGAAGAAAAAAAACTAACTCAGAAAGAATTAGCAGAACAGCTCTCCGTCAATCGTGATGCTTTGGCAAAATGGGAGACTGAGCGGGCTTTCCCGGATCTTGGTATGATTAAGGCAATTGCTGAGTTTTTCGGTGTCGCCACCGATTATTTGTTAGGCAGAGATAATAATACTTTTGAAGCACAGGTAATGGAAATATTACGAGATAACAGGGATTTAATAAGTAAAGATGAGAAAGCATTTTTGTTAGCAATGATTACTAATTACATTGAGACAATTAAGAATAAAAAATAGCCTCCGAATAATAACCTAACAAAGGCTTTCTCTAACCAACTAATACTATGTTAGTTGACCTTCTTGAATTATATTATAGATGCAGCTTTGAAAGATTTACTGCAATTTTATTGCAATCAAATCTCTTAAACACACAGTTTGAAAATTAATAAAGACTATTTTGGCTGAGCGAATGTACTAAATAAACAGTAAATTTGCAGTGTGAATAATATAAACCGGCTTTAATCAGTCGATTTATATCAGGCAAACAATTAGGTATTAGGTGGCTATTCCAAACCTATCATCTGTCTCATTCTTCTTTCTATATCTTGTTCCCTTCGAAGACTTTGAGCATCATAAATTGCTTGAGCCTGTAATAATTGTGCTTGTGCGCCAACTTGTTTTAAAACATTTTGAAAATAAGGACTATCTTGACCATAAAAATAGTTAAATAAGTCTTGTTGAGTAATTCCCGCAGTAGTAGAACCTTTTCTAATAGGTATTTGTCCTGCTCGTAATGCCCCAATATTCATAGTAATTATGTGAGGCCTTTTGAAACTAGGGGGGATATGGATTATTCCAATTATAGTTGAATTATGTGGTACTTCATAATAAAGGAATTTAATTGGAGGATCGACTTTCCCCTCGACAAGTTGTTGTATATTCGCATCGTCGTGAGAGTGTGAAATACCTATAAAAGGATCCGGCTTATTAGGATCTACTCCATAAAAGATGTAACCAGGAGTTTTGATTGTTGCATTCGCAATTGCGGCAATATCT
Organism: Bacillota bacterium; assembly: GCA_023435225.1. GTDB lineage: Bacteria > Bacillota > UBA4882 > UBA8346 > UBA8346 > UBA8346. Next base: position 903 of record JAEYRX010000072.1, on the reverse strand, counting down.
TTAATTATTTCACCATCATGATTTTTAGACAATGATAGATCTCTTTTCCAATCAAAAAGTTGTTGTTCAGGAGTCAATTCTAAAAAAGCTAATATTTCTTTGATAGTAAGCCTGTTAATTATATTGGCCATAGAGGCTAACCTCCTTTAAATTAAAGGGTTCTTTAACAAAGTAATATGGGGTTAGGTGGTGTTTCGCCGTTCTTCATACCAATTTAAAAAATATCGACCAAATTCAAGGTTTAGAGTTCTAACCCAATTTACGCAATCTTCTCCCCTAGTCATGAAGCCATATAGACGATCATCAAAATAGTTTTTTTGATAATGAAATACTCCATTTCGATATCTTCTTAATAATTCAACATTAGGAGAAGATAGTAAATTGTCAATGGTAGGGTCTTTTAACTTTAATTCTTGCCAGCCCTCGATAACTACATATAAACCACCATACCAATATGACATATAAAGTTGAATTTCAATATCTTTATCTGTACCCAACAATTCATCAAAATGAGTTCTCATTCTATTTGCCCACATATAATAGCGGTGTAAGGTAAAAATTTCCATTGAATCAGCCATTTCATTATTTTCCTTTTTCAAGCCAAATATCGAATTCCCCGGTTAAGGGCTCAGTTAAAGGCATGGTTCTTACTTCTAATTCAATTCTTTTTACTTGATACTTTGTACCTTGATAATCATATAGGGGGCCGTTTTTTACTGTTCCATCTTCGTCGATTTTATATTCTTTTAAGGAGATATAACCTTTAATATGAATCATATGCATATTCCGGTGCAAACTGGACAGTGATTCCGGCCGAAAGTGGACACCGATTCCGGGTCAAACTGGACACTAATTCCGGCGGAAACTGGACACCTATTCCGGTCTAAAGTGGACAGTCCTTCT
>JAEYRX010000062.1 GCA_023435225.1 Bacillota bacterium | reverse complement strand
TACCTTAGCGGACGCTATTCTTGATCGGGTTGTTCATAATGCTCATAAAATATTTTTGAAAGGAGAATCGATGCGGAAGACGAAATCTAATTTACAATCTAATGGAAATGATTTAAGCTAATTTTTTAGTTCGTCGCTTCGCTCCGATCTGTCCAGTTTGATCCGGAATCACTGTCCACTTTGAACCGGAATGCCTGTCCAGTTTAAACCGGAATCGGTGTCCAGTTTGACCGAAATATGCAGCTTTCATCTAAATCACCACATTCATCCAAAATTGGTAGTCTTATTCGAATAGTAAGACCGTTGCTGTTTTCTGCATCTACTGAGCCTCCCATAGCATCCACTAGATATTTTACAATATAAAGACCTAGACCATTCCCTTCTTTTATATTCCTTGACTCATCACCTCGAAAAAACTGTCCAAAAATATGGGGAATCTTATCTTCTGAAACTCCACAGCCATTATCAGAGATCTCAAGTACTACATATGCATGTTCTTCAAAAATATTAATGGTAATTTCAAGCTTATCTGTTTCTGCATATTTTTTACTGTTTTCCAGTATATTATCAAGTATTCGTTTCATTTGTTCTCGGTCAACATTTGAAAACAAACCTTTTTTTACATCTTTTATTTTAATTTTTATAGATTCATTCTCTATCAATAATTCGTATCTTTTCACATAATCTTCCAGATACTCGCTCCACTCTGTCTTTTCAAAAAACAGTGGCATATTACCTGTTTCAAGTTTTGAGAAATAAAATAACCTTTCCAAAAGCCGATCCATTTCTAACGTTCGTCTATAAGCTGTATCAAGAAATTTTTCTCTTGATTCAGGTGTTGTAGCAACCCCATCCTTGAGACCTTTTATTGTTCCTCTAATTGCCGTTAATGGAGTCCTTAAGTCATGAGAAATTCCCGCCACCATTTCAACTCTCACCTTTTCATAAGACTCCTTTTCCGCATTAGCTTCCGTTATATGTTCCTGCATTTCATTAAATGCGTCACAGACATATTCAAATTCAATATCTCCCTTGTATTTAACAGGTTCAGAAAAATTTCCTTCTTTCATTCTTTTTGCACCTTCTGACAATGCATCTAAAGGATTTGTGATATGTTCTATAAGTCTCTTAGTAAAAATCTGACTAATTATAAGTAAGGCACCTATGCAAAATATACCATCAATCAGCAATAGTATAAGTATAGTAGTCAAACTATTTTTTTGAGACCAGAATTCATGATATTCTCCTGCAATTGCAAACACTTTCATTTTCTCATTCATATCATATTGTGTTAGCACAGTCATATAGTCTTGTACATAAATATGCACCTTTCCATCTGTTTCAAAATAATCTCCAATATAATTTATAAGCTCACTCACAGGAAAATCAGTATTTGAGTAAATCACTTCACTATCTATTTCAACACAAATAGAAAATCCATACCTATTCAGTTTTGTTGCAAGATTGTTTATTGCCTCTTCTTTTGAGGATGGATTCCAATCTGTCAGGATCTTTCTTATTTGTTCGGTATTATCTGCTAACTCAGAGGAACCAATCATGCTGTTTTTATATATGCTCTCATATAGATTTATTACAAACATATTAACGAAAAGAAATAGGCTTAAAGTTACAAGTACCATTTTGGTATTAGAAATAAAAATTCTTCGTTTCACCGTCTGCTTTTCCTTATTCATCGTCCTCCTCCTCGTAATAGGTGTCACAGAGAAAATCGTCAATGTTTCTTCTCTGTGAAACACACTCATTTAACTTTCTTCTTTTTCGTCCATCATAGACTTTCCACATTACTACAGGATTTTGAACCAGCATTAACAGGTACTACAAATTTTGTAAAAAGGATTTCCACGGTTTTGACATTATTTCGCATCCTTTCTTTATATGACCACATGCCTTACATGTTCCTTTAACTATTGAGTATAGATACAATGCAATATAGAAATCAATTGAGATTAATGCTGACTTCGGCTTCCATTATCTTGCTCCATCTGTTTCTGATATTCTTCTAATTGCAGTTCCTGTTGCTTTTGTAAAGAATCTTTTACTGTTGGAAACCTGTTATTAAAATTATTATACAACAAGATTCTGATATAACATTAAAATAAATCCCGTTATCAAAACTCCACAGACAGTTGCTCTTTCTACATACCCTTCTAAATAATCATCATATGCTTCTGAAGCATATTCTTCCAAGTAATCATTATAAACGCTATCAAAATCGAAACGAACATAATTATATAAAATATCATCAACTCCGGTAATATCTACTAGCCAATTCAAATTCATGGAATTACATAATTGAACAATACGTTCCATGCTGGCATTATATTCATCATCTTCGTCTGTGTAAGTATTCTCAGCCATAACTTCAATATCCTAAAACAATTGCAAATCATAATGAATATCAAGCAGATCATCCTCTTAAAGATTGGAGTCAGTTTAGAAGCATTCATTTACCGATTAAGTAATCTCGGTTTTGAATTAGATTTATTAAGTTTCAGCTTATAAAAAAAGAACCATAGGTTATCCCATGGCCCAGTTTCCAACTTTATAAGTTTCCAACATTATTTGAGCGTAACAACAACGTAACTTTGATTAATATTCCTACTCCACCGTCACACTCTTCGCCAGATTCCTCGGCTTATCCACATCGCACCCTCTGCTCTTGGCCGCATAATAAGCAAACAACTGCAACGGCACTACCGACAAGATCGGCGTCAGCATCGTATGGGTCACTGGGATATGGATAACGTAGTCAACCGACTTGGCGATCTCATGATCCCCGGCCACTGCCAATGCTACCACCGTTGCATCCCTGGCCTTAACCTCTTTGATATTACTGATCATCTTATCATACAGCTCCGGCTGAGTCGCCAGGGCGAAGACCGGCACTCCTTCGACGATCAACGCCAGCGTGCCATGTTTTAACTCTCCGGCGGCATAAGCCTCGGCATGGATATAAGAGATCTCCTTTAACTTCAACGAGCCTTCCATCGAGACTGCGTAATCCAAACCCCGGCCGATGAAGAAGATATCCTCGCAACTTTTAAAGTCCTCAGCGAAATCCTTAATCATATTTTCAGTATTCAGCACCTTCTCGATCTGTCCCGGCAGGTTGATCATCGCTTCGACCATCCCTACCCGGTCATTATGGGAGATGGTTCCCCGGTGTTGTCCCAGGAAAATTGCTAACAGATACAAAGATAACAACTGGGTGGTATAAGCCTTGGTTGAAGCTACCGCGATCTCCGGACCAGCCAGGGTCAGGATCAGGTCGTCGGCCTCCCGAGCCACCGAGCTGCCCACTACGTTGGTAATAGCCAACACCCGCGAACCGAGCCGCTTGGCTTCCCTCAAACCGGCCAAAGTATCGGCGGTCTCTCCTGATTGGGAAATGATCACCGTCAAAGACTCCGGGTTGATCATCGGGTCCCGGTAACGGAACTCCGAAGCCAGGTCCACTTCCACCGGGATCCTGGCCAGTTTTTCAATCAAGTACTTCCCGACCACCCCGGCATGGTAAGCGGTACCGCAGGCAATGATCTGGATCTTCTGTAACCGGGAGATCTCCCGCTCCGTCAGTCTGACCTCCGGTAGTAAAATCTTAAGTTCATTATGGTCAACCTTACCGGTGAGCGTATCCCGTACCGCCCGCGGCTGTTCGTGGATCTCTTTCAACATAAAGTCTTCATAGCCGCCTTTTTCGGCCGCCGCAATATCCCATTGGACATTAAAAACTTCCTTGGAACGGGCTCCACCGGCAAAGTCGGATAACTCGACTCTATTGGCGGTAATAACCGCCATCTCCCCATCTTCCAAGATGAATATCTCCCGGGTATAGGGCAACACCGCCGGAATATCCGAAGCCACGTAATTTTCACCTTTGCCAAGTCCAATAATTAACGGGCTGGCTTTTCGGGCTACTACCAACTTATCGGGAGATTCATCGCACATAGCTACGATCGCAAAAGCTCCCTCAAGCTTCTTTATAGCCTCCCGGACCGCCGCCACCAGATCGCCTTTATAAAACTCCTCAATCAAATGCGGGATAACCTCAGTATCGGTCTCGGAATTGAAGATATGCCCCTTCTCCTGCAACCACTCTTTGAGCTCAATATAATTTTCGATAATACCGTTATGCACCACTGAAAACTTTTGGGTACAATCCCGGTGTGGATGCGCATTACGGTCCGAAGGCCGTCCATGGGTCGCCCATCTGGTATGCCCAATTCCGATGAATCCGCTCAACGGATTAGCGCCCAAAGCTTCCTCAATCTTATTGAGACGTCCCACCATCTTACAAGTATTCAATTTCCCCTGGTTAAACACAGTAACTCCCGCCGAATCATACCCTCTATACTCCAGCCTTCTAAGACCTTCAATCAAAAATGGAACCGCTTCTTCTTTACCAATATATCCTACAATACCGCACATGCGGATTACCTCCTTAAAATAGTAATGGGCATTCAGCAACAGCAATAAATAGGCAACCGAGAATCACTCTCCGGCTTAGGCTGTTACTAAAATGCCCAAAAACTAACTTTGTTAAATAAACATAAAAATCTAAATATATTTTATTTATGGTAACTTCTGTTCCATGAGAAACAAAATCACTAAAAAAATAACTTCCAAACGCAGCTTTATCCCTTTAAGGGGGCTAACCATTGTTAGTCTTAATAATAGACAGCGGAGAATTATGGTTACCCTTTTAAAGGGCAAGGGATCACATAACAAAATAAACAACCAAAGCAATTTTTTGATCCTATTGCCTAATGCCTGTTGCCAAACCCTAAATCTGACCACAGTTTAAATATAAAATTCACCCGGCCCTATTGTCCCGGACATTACTGCCCGAATTTGTCAGACCTTTAACGGTGGTGCTTCACCGAGGGTCACCCGCCGATTATACGCTCAAAAACGTACTTCGAGATCCCCCACCTCGTCAACTCCCGGTAATATCTTAAGCTGTAAAAACCCCGGAAGCCCTGGCGCTAAATTAATTGTTTATGAACCTACTCTCCCATTCCCACCTCCAATTCAATTTTCCATTTTCCATTTTCACTTTTTAATTTCTAATCGCTCCTCCTTCCCTATTTACGCTCAATTGTACCACAAAAAACCCTGAAAATACACTACCAAATCAAACTTTTCAATATTTTCCTAAAAAAGCAAGCCTAAAGCAGCTTATAAATATCTATATCTATACCTTTATACTTAATTAATACTTTCCAAATCTACGAGAAAAGCTTTTTGAATTCTTGTACAATTAAGAGTAATCTTTATCTAGTCCGATTAATTACAAGAGAAACATCTTTAGCTGAAATGTATAAAATCCGGCGCTTTTACAGCGGCGCGCCGGGAAGTTCTTGCCGGATTGGATGATCTTCCTCGAATTACACATTAGCGTCGTCAAAAGTGGCGAGATGCGAACTGCGACCGAGCGAGGACCGCAGATAATACTGGCGTATATCGAGGACCGGAGCGACCGAGCAGTGAAGCAGATTACCGCTTTTCACGGCGCATCATCCAATCGCTTTCATACTCACATTCACTTTCATTATATTCAACGCCACTTCTCTCTCTTGAACACTTATAAATATTATATTCCCTGCATTTCATCCCTGCTCCTGATGAATAACTTCAGCAATCTTCCCAACCAACTCCCGGAGCTTCTCTTCATCCGGCCCCTCAGCCATCACTCGGATCAATGGCTCCGTCCCCGACGCCCTGACAAACACCCGTCCGACATCCTTCAATTCTTTCTCGGCAAGTAAAACCGCATCCCTAATCTTCGAGTTACTATCCCAGCCATCTTTCTTAGCCACTCTGACATTCTCCAGCACTTGCGGAAAACGCTCCATCTGACTCGCCAGTACCGACAAACTCTGTTTGGTCCTGGCCATAACCGCAATCAACTGCAAAGCAGTCATAATCCCATCCCCGGTGGAGTTCTTCTCCAAAAAAATGATATGCCCAGATTGCTCACCGCCTAATACCAGATTATGCTCCTTCAAAGCCTCCAGTACATACCGGTCACCATTAGCCGTTACAATAACTTCGGCCTGGTTTTTCTTGAACGCCTGGATCAACCCCAGATTTGAATAAACAGTCACCGCCACTTTCTTATTACGCAATACCCCCCGGTGTAGCATATCCAATCCGCATATCGTGATAATCTGGTCTCCGTCAACCGGATGCCCCTTTTCATCGACGGCAATTACCCGGTCCGCATCTCCATCATGAGCAATTCCAATATGAGCGCCGCTGGCGGTTACTTCCCGCTGTAGGATACCGGTATGAGTCGAACCGCATTTAACATTGATCCGGCTGCCATCATAAATATTATGCAGAGCAACAACTTCTGCCCCTAATTTTTCTAATATCCGCGGCGCCAGATCATAAGCGGCTCCAAAACCGCAGTCAACCACTACCCTTAATCCGTCAAACCGTTCCGTAATACTTTCCACCAAATAATCTTCATATAACTTAGCACCGTCAAAGAAATCGGTTATTCGGCCAACCTCCGGACCGGTAGGACGTTTCAACTCCGCTAACTGGTTTTTAAAAATATCTTCAATCCGGTCCTCAACTTCATCGGTCAATTTAAAACCGTCATGATCGAAAAATTTGATACCGTTATCTTCCACCGGATTATGAGAGGCCGAAATCATCACTCCGGCTTGAGGTTGAAGTCTTTTACAAAGATAAGCCACCCCCGGAGTAGGTAAAACACCTAACCGGACTACATCAACCCCTACTGAAGTTATTCCGGCAGCCAGGGCCGCTTCCAGCATATCCCCGGAAAGCCGGGTATCCTTACCGATAATGATTCTTGGCCGTTCGCCATCTTTTTGGTTTTTCTTAAAATATTCCCCGGCTGCCTGTCCCAGCCCAAAAGCCAATTCCGGAGTCAACCCCCGGTTAGCCACTCCCCTAACTCCATCGGTCCCAAATAAACGTCTCACCAGAATTCCCCCCAGATTCTTCTGTAAATTTTGTTAGTAATTGCTGATTACAGATTTCGAATTTTTGAGTGAAGACCCCTATCTAACTTTCCCCACAATAGGAAAGAAAGGTCTAGCCTTAGTTGCCAAATACCTTCCTAACCTCACATTTTTTGTCTGCGAAGCCTAGTGGTTCTCTCCTCTCCGCGCGGGGACCGGAACCAGGAAGGTTCAAGTAAGGCGGTCCAAGGATGGAATACCGCTCGAGGAGACAAAAGAGGTGGGGTCTGAACTTAAATCTGCAATCTGCAATCCGAAATCCGAAATTAATTAATTTTATACTTATCAATTATCGCTTCCGCCGTTTTCCACCCATCCAAAGCCGAACTGATGATCCCTCCGGCGTAGCCGGCTCCTTCGCCCACTGGATATATCCCCGGAAAACCGTTTGCTTCCCGTTGCTCATTCCGGAGTATTCTTACCGGAGCCGAGGTTCTGGTCTCCACCCCGGTTAATACCGCGTCCGGCCAGTCAAATCCCTTTACTTGCCGGCCAAAATGTTCTATGCCATCCTTAATCGCCCGGCATATGTTATCCGGCAACAACTCCCACAGGTTGGCCGAGGTGTATCCCGGCTTATAAGTGGGTATTAAGGCTGTAAAATTTGCTGACGGTCTTTTTTTAAGAAAATCGCCCACTCTTTGAACCGGAGCCGAATAATTCGACCCCCCGAGTAAAAAAGCCTTCCGTTCCAAAGCCCTTTGAAAATCAACTCCGGCTAATACTGATTCATTATTAAAATCTTTCTGATTAACGGTAACGATCAAAGCCGAGTTGGCAATACCGCTGTCCCGGGCTTGAAAACTCATACCGTTGGTGACTACCGTATTATACTCAGAGGTGGCTCCGATAACCTTTCCGCCGGGGCACATACAAAAGGAGTATACTCCCCGGCCGGTCTCTTGGTGCTGAAAGGTTAATCGATACTCTGCCGGTCCCAGCTTCGGGTGCCCTTGCCATTTTCCATAACGAGCCCGGTCGATCAGATCCTGAGGATGCTCAACCCGGAGCCCGACTGCAAAAGGTTTGACAATGAGATCAAATCCTTTATTAAATAATAATTCATATACAACCCTGGCGCTATTGCCGATTGCCGGGATTAATAAATCGGTTTCCCAAACTTTTTCCGTATTTGTTTTGATTAAGTAAGTATCGGAACCCACTTTCTCAAGATCATTAAAACAACACCGGAAATGAAACTCCCCCCCATAATCTATGATTAAGTCCTGAAGATTGGTGACTACTTTTCTCAGTAAATCAGTCCCGATATGAGGATGCTGCCAGTAAGCAATCTCCGGCGGCCCTCCCAGCTTGATTAACAATTGTAAAATATATGGCAATTCCCGGTCCTTGACCCGGGTCATCAGTTTACCATCGGAGAAAGTCCCGGCGCCACCGATCCCATATTGAATATTTGATTCGGGGTCAAGAATCTTTTCATTCCAAAAACGGTTAACCGCTCCAATTCTAGCGGTCAGACTGTCTCCGCGATCAATAATCACCGGTTTTAATCCTGCAGCCGCCAATTTTAGCCCAGCAAAAAGACCGGCTGGCCCTGCCCCCACGATTACCGGTCTGCTTGGTCGATTAATTTTATGTTTGGAAATAGGTTTGGAAAAATCCGGTTCAAATATTGATAAATTAGGGTTCTTCGCTATAATGGCTTCAATTTCGTAGCTGCTTAAGCTCACTTCAAAAACCAGCGTATAAACAAAAAAAGGCTCCCTTTGGCGCGCATCCAACGATTTATGGGTAATGTCAAAATTCTTAATATTATCAGCCGGCAACCGTAATACTTGCGCTACTTCACCGGCAAGTTGGGTTTCCGTAAAATCCAGCCCTACTTTAAATTGACTTAACTTAAGCCACATTCAGTTAACCTCGGTTTTTTTTACTGTAGTTGTTTTTGAGTTTTCGGCAACGGGTTTGGCGGTATTAGGGCTTGTTAATTCCTTAAGCCGGTACTTTAACCGTTCACTGGAATAACCCGATTCCAATACTCCATGATAAGCTAAGGATATACCGCCGGTTTCTTCGGATACGATAATTACCAATGCATCTGTTTGCGACGATAAGCTTAATCCGGCCCGATGGCGGCTTCCTAATTCCTGTGGTAAAGGAAGCTGATTGTCCAATGGTAAAAAACATCCGGCAGCTTGGATCCGGCCACCCTTAATTATTACAGCTCCGTCATGCAATGGAGAATTGGGATAAAATATCTGCCTAATCATTATTTTGGTCAAAACGGTATCAATATATGAGCCTGACTCAATAACCACCCGTAACGGATCTTCCCTTTCAAGTACAATCAAAGCTCCAACTTTTTCTTTAGAAAGCCTGTCAACGGCTCCTGTAACAATATCGATGGTTTCTACCGCAATAACCGGCGTTTTTATGAACCATTTGATGATTGGATTCCTGCTCCCGAGATTCTCCAGTATTCGTTTTAATTCGTTCTGAAAAATAATCGGTAAGGCAACCATTAATATCAGCATCAACTGTTCCAACATCCAACTGAACATAGTTAAGTTTAAGTATTTACTAGTGGCATAAACCAAAAAAATAATAACAACCGCATTTAAAAAAAAGATCCCTTTGGTTCCCCGCATCATCTTAAATAAATAACTAAGCACAAGCAAAACCAAAGAGATATCAACTATTGTTAAAAAAATATGTTGATTTATCAAAAACTTAAACAAAATATACACCACCAGCGTAATATACTTCATCAAATACCAGTATATTTACCAAATTATTAACATTAATTAAGTGAGTTTCATAATTACCTAAATTAAGTTTTGGGTACAATATATAGTGAATGACCCAGATGTGACTATCAATATATTGTATCCAAATGTAAAATTTCTTAATTATGAAAATCACTCAATCTATAAACCGAAATAGCAATACAAAATTTTTTAGTTGTGTTTTATATTTGACATTATTACTAAAAATCCTCTTAATCCATTTCAAATTAAAACCCCACCAAAAATTGGCGAGGTTTTAATTTGAAAATCAAAGTAATGAGAGCTTTTTTTACCGGCTAGCTAAGAAGAAATCCAACATAAACGCAACCGCTACAATATACATTAATGGATGTACTTCTTTATATTTACCACTAACTACCTTAATTAATACATAGGAAATAAAACCATAACCAATTCCCTTGGATATACTATAAGTAAATGGAATCATAATCATAGTTAAGAACGCCGGGAAGGCAACAGAGAAATCTTCCCAATTAATGGACTTGACAACTGTCAGCATTAAAAATCCGACAATTATTAAAGCTGGGGCAACGGCATAAGCCGGTACAATACTAATGATTGGCGTAAAGAAAATAGCCAACAGGAATAAAACACCGGTTACCACGGAAGTTAACCCGGTACGGCCACCCTCACCGACTCCGGAAGCGCTCTCGATGTATGTAGTAACGGAACTACAACCAAATAAACCTCCAACTACTGCCGCTAATGAATCGACCAGTAATACTCTTTTAAGTCTAGGCACTTTTCCATTTTTATCAATATACCCAGCCTCTTCACCAATAGCAAAAACCGTTCCCATAGTGTCAAAGAAGTCGGTAATCAAGAATGCAAATATAGTCGCTGCTAAACCAAAAGATAATGCATTTTTAATATCTAATGCAAAAAAGGTTTGGAAATATTCCGGTTTGAGGCCGGAGATCCATTCAGAGGGAAATTTTACTAATCCGGCAAAAATCGCAATTAAAGTTGAGAGAATTATTCCTATTAAAATAGCGCCCTTTACCTTTTTCCCCATTAAAACAGCGGTAATTAATATACCAAATAAGGCGATAATATTTTCAGGTCCGATTTTACCGAAAGTAATTAATGTAGCCGGATCATCAACCACCAGATTAGCGTTGCGTAATCCTATTAAAGCAATGAATAAACCGATACCAACTCCGATAGCCCGTTTTAAGTCCATTGGAATGGCATCCATAACCCATTCACGTACGTTGGTTAAAACTAAGATGCTAACAATGACGCCTTCAATAAAAATTACGCCCATAGCTACTTGCCAGGGTAATTTCATTCCTAAAACTATCCCAAAAGCCAAAAATGCATTTAATCCCATACCAGAGGCCAAAGCCAACGGATAGTTAGTAAAAAAGCCCATGCAAATGGTCATAACACCGGCTGCCAGACATGTAGCAAAAACCAAAGCCGGGAAAAGCTCTTTTCCCATTGCTGCTGACAGAATCCCCGGATTGGCAAAGATGATGTAAGCCATGGTCATGAAGGTTACAAAACCGGCAATGACTTCCCGCCCAATGGTCGTCTTATTCTCCTGCAATTTAAAGATTTTTTCGAACATTTTACTCCTCCTTTTTTTATGGGAGTTTCATAATTACCTTACTTAATATTTGAATATAATATATGGTGTATAACCGATTATAACTATCAATATATTATAATCAAATGTCTTTTAATAATTATGAAAATCCCTCGATAAATATTATTACCTTTCAAATCCATAAAAAAAACCCTTCCAGGGTATACTTCCCCCGCGGGTTTTATTTTACGATACCGTATTACAATAATTTGGAGTAGAAATCATTATAACTCCTCCACAATGGATAATACGGAAAAAGGTAACAAATTACGTTACAATCATACCAAAATCTGTACTGGAAGTCAAGATAGGCTTGAAGCGACAGGCGCGAAGTGAAAGTAAAACAACAACCACCACGTATCAATTTTAAACTATAAACTCAAATGATTTCCTGTCACCTTTAGCCTTGATAAATCTCCTCCTTTAGCACTCCAACAAAAGGCAGATTCCGATATTTTTCGGCATAGTCAAGCCCATAACCTATTACAAACACATCGGGGATTTCAAATCCATTATAATCGGGCTGAATAGCTACTTTTCTCCGGCTGGGCTTGTCCAAAAAAGTACAAATTTTTATGGACTTCGGATGGCGCGACTTCAGGTTCTCCAATAAATATTGCAAAGTCAAACCGGTATCCACAATATCTTCAACAATAATTACATCACGCTCTTCGATGCTCAAGTCCAAATCTTTTAATATTTTAACGGTACCGCTGGATTTAGTGGAAGCGCCGTAACTGGATACCGCCATCAAATCGTACTCCAGAGGCAAATTAATCTCTCTCATCAAGTCCGCCACAAACGGAACCGCTCCTTTAAGGATTCCTACTAACACCGGTATCTTACCCTGATAGTCCTCGGTTATCTCTTGGCCAAGCTTTTGAATACGCTCGGCTATCTCCTGCTCCCGGATTAAAACCTTTTTGATATCATTCATCATGTTGATAACCCCCTAGTCCCTATATAGGAATTTTTAATTTTTGAATGCTATACAGGCAGATGGTATTAGCAGGATTTTTTTCTCACGTCCCTTACCTCTTCCCTCATGCCAATATTATAAGTAGATATTAACCGATTACCTTGTGAAGTGTCAACAACTTAAGTAAATAAAAGAAAAGACGGGAGCCGAAGCCCCCGCCTTTTTTAAAACACTTAAATTAGAAAATTACATTCAATTTGATGGAAGATTCCGCGTCATTGTCACCGATGGTTTTGGTATTATATTCAACTTTTGCATTGGGATTAATTTTGTAACCAATTCTAAATCCTTGGTTTCCAGCAACTTCGGCATCAGATTCTGTATCTTTTTGTACAACTTGAAACTCGGCTCTACCATAGATCTTTTCACCATCATACATTGCACCGAGAACAGCATTGTTACCAATTTCTACGCCTAATTGTTCACCAAAAGATTCATAGGTTACATAGGGTTTGAAAGCGCCCATTTTGTAATAACCGCTAAGTGACATAATACCAGCAGTATCTTCAACCGTTGAAGCGCTGTAAGCTAATTTCCCACCAAGTGAATCGGTATCATAAGCAACACTGAGTGCATAATTATTTTGCATTTCATTATCTGCAGTGCCAACAGCATCACCAAAACGGGCAAGATAGCCGGATACGGTCATAGCATCGGAAACTTTAGCGGCAACGCTAATACCAGCGTCCTGTTTAATTTCATCAAGGGTAGTAATAATATCGACATCGCCATCAAGATTAAAACCGAAATTACCAACTTTAGTGGTCAAACTATCGGTTTTAAAGGAAGCCCAAGCTTCGTCAACAGCAACAGCACCACCAGTGTTACCTTTTAAAGCTGTAAAGATTTGCGTTGAATCGTTAACATCAGCGGTAACGGTGACTTTAGCATCGCCGAATTCATCTTGAGCTGTATCAGGGCTCATATTCCACCCAAAATTACTTTCACCGCCAACGGTTACAGCGGCCATTGAGACAGCAGCCATAGACAGAATCATAATTGCAGATATTGTTATAACTAAGAACTTTTTCATTTTAAATCTTTCCTCCTTTAATTTTAAGTGCTACATTTTTTACTGCGTATTACTGCTTACTCCTTACTCGAAAATCTCGTAATGCTCCAAATATACCCCCTTTCGATATATCGCAATCCGGAGCGACATTACGAGGGTTCCTTGTTTTCCTCATAGGTTACTCCAGAATACGTTCAAAAAAACAAAACACTAATTTCTTTTAGATTTTCTATTTTTCTTATATTTTAATAATTTCCATATTATGATATTTTCTGTGTATAATTCATTTGTTTTGGAATTATATATATTCTATTTCACTTTTCTTTTTGCATACCTTCTTTTTATTTTTGGTAATTTTTTCGTTTTTTGTGTAATTTATAAAATAATGTTCTTCTTTCTTCTTTTTCTTAATATAGTTTATTAATTTGTCTGTATTTTTTGATGATGATTCTGTTATATTTCACTCAATCCTTTAGGAAAATAAAAGACCTTCTCCCAAATAAGAGAAGGTCTTTGCACCTTTTAAAACTTACTTTATTGTTGCTATTATTAATAAAACCAGCTTTATTTAATAATTTAGCATTTCCACATCTGGATAATAATCCTACTATTTTTCTCCTTTTTTGAAATTCCGGAGCATCGCTACCTGACCGGTTTTTACTATTTCTCTGATTCCATAGGGTTTAAGGAGTCCAATCATAGCTTCCACTTTATCCGGGCTTCCGGTAATCTCGACAATAACCGCCCTGCTACTGACATCTACAATCTTAGCTCTAAAAATATCAACAATTTGCATAATTTCCGACCGGTTTTGTGAACCGGCATTTACTTTAATCAAAGCCAATTCTCTTTCAACCGCTTCCGCAGGCGGCAGATCATTAACTTTGATCACATCAATCAATTTATATAGCTGCTTTTCAATTTGTTCAACCACATCGTCATCTTCCGCATTAACTACGATAATCATTCTTGATTGATTCGGTTCTTCAGAGTGCCCAACTGCTATACTCTCAATATTATAGCCTCTCCGGCTAAAAAGACCGGCCACCCTGGCCAGAACTCCCGAGTGGTTTAATACTAAAGCCGAGATAATATGCCGCATCAGTCAATCACCCCTATCATCTTGTTTATGGAACCGCCGGCCGGTACCATTGGAAGAACATTTTCTTCCCTATCGACATGGCAATCCACCACAACCGGTCCGGGTGTTGTCAAAGCTTCAGTTAGCGCTTCCCGCAAGTTTTTTGCTTCGGTAATTCTAAATCCTTTAGCTCCATAAGCTTCAGCAATTTTTACAAAGTCGGGATTGGTTTCCAGCACAGTTCCGGAATACCGTCGATTAAAGAAAAACTCCTGCCACTGACGGACCATCCCCAAATAGAAGTTATTGAGAATTACTACTTTCACTGGGATTTGGTTAGCAACTACGGTTCCCAACTCTTGGATATTCATTTGGAAGCTACCGTCACCCGCAATATCGATTACCATTCGGTCGGGGTTCCCAACCTGAGCTCCGATAGCCGCCGGAAAGCCGAAGCCCATAGTGCCTAAACCACCCGAAGTTATTAATGAACGGGGATTGGTAAATTTATAAAACTGGGCCGCCCACATTTGATTCTGACCGACTTCTGTACAGATTATGGCGTCTCCTTTAGTAATTTCACTGATCTCTTCAATTACCTGTTGCGGTTTTAATTTACCCGTCTCATATTTGAGTGGATAAGTCTTTTTCCAGTCATTGACTTTACCTAGCCATTCCGGGTTTTTAGCCGGAGATAACCTCTCCAGCAGCATTTCCAGAACCTGCTTTACATCGCCAACTATCGGAATATTGCACCGGACATTTTTCCCGATCTCTGCCGGGTCAATATCGATATGAATAATTTTGGCACAAGGCGCAAAAGTATTAATACTACCGGTAACCCGGTCATCAAAACGGGCTCCTACCGCGATTAACAAATCAGCTTCAGTTACCGCATAATTTGCCGCAGCAGTACCGTGCATACCCAGCATTCCCAAGTTTAACGGGTGGCTGGTTGGGAAAGCCGTCATCCCCATTAAGGTGGTAGTAACCGGTATTTCCAACATCTCCACCATTTTTCGAAGTTCCTGATCGGCTCCGGAGATAACTACTCCTCCTCCGACGTATAATACCGGTTTTTTAGCGCTATGGATTGCATCAGTGGCATCTTTTATTTGCCGGGCATTTCCAATATAATTAGGTTTATATCCAAGTAAATCCACGGTTTCCGGATAATGAGGCTTATCTTTTTCAACCGATATATCTTTCGGTAAATCAATTAATACCGGTCCCGGTCTTCCGGTTCCGGCAATATGAAATGCTTCCTTTATTACCCGCGGTAGTTCCTTAATATCCCGGACCAAGTAATTATGTTTGGTAATAGGAAGAGTTATCCCGGTGATATCAGCTTCCTGAAAGGAATCACAGCCGAGCATAGAGTTAGGTACCTGGCCGGTAATTGCCACCATCGGTACAGAGTCCATATAAGCCGTAGCAATACCGGTTACTAAGTTAGTAGCGCCCGGACCGGATGTTGCCAAACATACTCCGGTTTTTCCGGTACTTCTAGCGTAACCATCGGCGGCATGCGCTGCGCCTTGTTCATGCCGGACTAAAATATTTTTTATTTTCGAATCATAAAGAGCATCGTAGATTGGAATAACCTGTCCCCCGGGGTACCCGAAAATAACATCAACGCCTTCCCGTTCCAGACACTCCAATAAGATTTCGGCTCCAGATATCTTCATAGCTGACCCTCCAATTTCAATTAATTGATTATTCTAACTATAATGCCTGACATATTAAATGTCAATTACTATATGTAGATTTTGTAACACTCGCCATTAAAGGATTTGTAAATATGCAAAATTAAAAACTCGCCAACGGCGAGTTATAAAAAATTTGGAATCCTTAAAAACATTATCTGTAGAGAGTTTTTTAGTTCTAAGATAAGAAACTGTTGCAAAAGATACTTCTTTATCACTCTATCCACCCAACCCTAAACGGTAAGGTCGTTCCCGGGCATCAATGTTCTTCTGCAGCAACGTCTTACCCATACACCTTAATTAAACAAAAGTAGAGAAAAAAAGATTAATTTCAACACTGTCGCCTCATACCTCATGACTACTTCAAAACCGCTCCGGTATTTGCTGAAGTAACTAATTTACCGTATCTACCTAAATAACCAGTCTTAATTCGCGGCTCAGGCTGACGCCATTCCGCTTTTCTTTTAGCAAGTTCGGCATCACTTACCAATAAATCAACTCTGCGACCGGGAATATCAATCTTTATCTGATCTCCCTCTTTTACCATGGCAATAGGACCGCCATCCATACCTTCAGGTGATATATGTCCAATTGAAGCTCCACGGGAAGCTCCGGAGAACCGGCCGTCGGTTAATAAGGCCACTTCTTTGTCCAACCCCATACCGGCAATGGCTGAAGTCGGTCCTAACATTTCTCTCATTCCCGGACCGCCTTTTGGCCCTTCATAACGAATAACTACAATGTCTCCGGCTACAATCTTTCCGCCGAGAATAGCTTTAATTGCTTCTTCTTCACCATCAAAAACCCGGGCCGGTCCTTGATGTTGCATCATCTCCGGAGCAACTGCGGCTTGTTTGACCACACAACCGTCAGGAGCAAGATTACCCCATAAAATTGCCAAACCGCCTTCTTCATGGTACGGATTATTAATCGGCTTAATTACATCAGACCGCAAAACTTGAACTCCTTTAATATTTTCCCCCACGGTTTTTCCGGTAACGGTTTTAGCTTTCTCATTAATTAGTCCTTTTTGGCTAAGAACGCCCATTACCGCCGGAATTCCTCCAGCTTCGTCCAAATCTTGAATATGATGAATTCCCCCCGGTCTTAAATATGACAAATGAGGAGTTTTCTTGCTTACCTCATTTACCCAATTCAAATCAAGATCAATCCCTACTTCATGTGCTATAGCCGGCAGGTGCAACACCGTATTTGTCGAACCACCGATAGCCATATCAACCGTAAAAGCATTGGTAAAAGCCTCTTTTGTTAAAATATCACGGGGACAAATATTGTTTTTAACCAAATCCATAATTTTCATTCCGACGGATTTAGCTAATCTGATCCGGCGGGCGTCTACTGCCGGAATTGTCCCATTACCGGGTAATCCTAGTCCTAATACTTCAGTCATACAATTCATTGTATTAGCGGTAAACATTCCGGAACAGGAACCGCATCCCGGACAAGCTGAACTCTCCAGTTCTTTCAATTCAGCTTCACTCATTTTGCCGGCCGAAACCGCTCCTACACCCTCAAACAATGAATTAAGGTCAGCCCGTTCACCCCCGAATCTACCCGCCAACATCGGACCACCGCTAACCACTATACTAGGTAGGTTCAAACGTCCGGCCGCCATCAACATCCCGGGAATAATTTTATCGCAGTTAGGTACCAGCACTAATCCATCAAAAGCATGAGCCATAACCATACTTTCAACCGAATCAGCTATTAATTCCCGGCTGGCTAAAGAGTATTTCATTCCTTCATGCCCCATGGCAATTCCATCACAAACTCCGATAACTCCGAACTCAATTGGTGTTCCACCGGCCATTCTTACTCCGGCCTTGACAGCTTCAACAATTGTATCCAAATGAATATGCCCGGGGATAATTTCATTGGCTGAATTAGCAATGGCAATTAAAGGTCTTGATAATTCTTCATCGGTATAACCCATCGCTTTAAATAAGGAGCGATGCGGCGCCCGTTCAACTCCTTGTAAAACTTTATGACTTTTCAAATAAAACACCTCCCAAATTAAATTAATCTATTTCGCTAGTCGAGAGTACTTTCCTGCCACCTAATAAAAAATGTCCGACAATAAAATAAAAAATTTGCTTTCGGACCTTCATAATTGAGGGATTTTCATAATTAAGGATTTGACATTCAAATACAATATATTGATAATCACATTCGGGACAATTACTATATATTGTATCCAAAACTTAATTTAGGTAATTATGAAACTCCTTTAATTAAAAAAAAGCATAAAAAAAACCGTTAGTTTCTTAATAAGGATTTTCATAATTAGGAAAACAGTTTTGATACAATAAGCTATTGTATCAACCCATAATTAAATGAGCTAAAGAAGCGCTGATTAATTGAATAAGTGACGATTTTGCGCTTCGCAAAATGCCTAATGCCGAATATTTGCTCGCACAAAATCGGATTAATCAGCACTTCCCTAATTATAAACTCCATCAACTAACAGTTAAATTTATTTGTAAAGTATTCTCAAAAAATGCCGAATATTATATTAATAATTCAAAATCACGATACCCCAACAACCCATCCTCCTTTTTCAGCTTCCGCCCGTTAGGGCGGCTTTTTTATGTGCCGGCTTTTTTCCCAAACGCTTGAGTTGATTCCAGATATAAATGAAATAGCCATTCACCTAATGCTAATACTAATGCAATAATCCATACTCCGCTTGTGGAAAGTACAAATTGGGGTAGTAATTTCATCATCGCCCAAATTACTGCTCCGGCAATAACAAAATCCACTACTACACTTAATAGGTTTCCGAATTTTGGTAGCACCCACATATCTCCTACAATATAGGCAAGCAACGATAAGACTAAACCGGTGATCATAGTTTGAGTCCAGGTACTTTCACCAAAGACCGGGATTAGTAAAAACAGAACTATAAAAATAAACGCTGTTTTGATAATCAAATTCAATAAATTTTTCATATCTCTCTTTCTCCCTTAGCAAATATTCTCTTAATAACTAACGCGCTTTTACATTATTCGGATTTATCAACTCAGTCAAAATAGCAATAGTTGCGGCCGCCAACAATGAAGATCCAAATGGGACATTGCCACCCTCTATTGCCAAAGTTACCGAAAAAATCACCACCGTTGCCACTAAAAAGTCAATTATAAAACTGGCAAAACGATTTTGAAATTTGCCTATTATTGCTTTGTTGATTAACCATTCTCCCAGCGCAATTATAACCGATAGAGCTATAATCCAAGGAATGGTTAAAGCGCTAAATCCGGGAACATAATACCCGATTGTGAATAATACGACTATTGGAATTAATAGTTGCAGTCCCCATTTTATAAGCTTCACCTAAAATCCCCCAATATTCTTTAATCAAATCTAACTGATAACCAAAATCAAAATAATTAATTGTAGAAACGGTTTACTACTCTTGCCTTTGCCTGTTACCTACCTGTTACTTGTTCCTTTTTTTAATCCCTTTATATAGCAAAAACATGCTCCCCAATCCGGTTAATTATTTGTCGGGCCCAAATCCATCGGTTATTAGTTTTCGCCGGATTAAAGAAATAAAGCGCACCGCCGGATGGATCCCATCCGCTGATTGCATCACGGGCTGCCTTAATACTATCGTTACTTACCGGTCGATAAATAATCCCGTTACTTACGGATTCAAATGCATGCGGTTGATATACTACACCGGCAATAGTTGAAGGAAATTTAGAATTCTGAATTCTATTTAAGACTACACCCCCAACCGCCACTTTACCAACATAAGGTTCCGCTCCCGCTTCAGCTTGAATTAATTGAGCCAGTAAATAAGTGTTACCTGTAGCATAGGTCGTGGTTCTTGCTTTAGTAGTATAAGTGGGAATAATTAATTTTTGTCCTATTCTTAAATGATTACTCCAATATCCGGATCTGTGCTTAATGGAATTCACTGTCACCCCGGTTTTTTTGGCAATTAAATATAGGGTGTCACCCCGGTGAACCGTATAGGTCCAATCAGCCCGGCTCTCTTCCGAAAACAACATTACACTACCCAAAGCTACGGTTAAAATGAGTAAAACTAGGATTGGTCGCATAATTTCACTCCTTCTTTTTATATGTTGAATTAAAGTATATCTCTTCAACATTGCCTTATTTAAGGAAGTTTCATAATAACCATAATAGTTTTTAGATACAATATATAGTGAATAGCCTAGATGTGTCTATCAATATATAGTACCTAAATGTTAAGTTTATTAATTATGAAAATCCCTCATTTAATAAAATGAAAATCGATTGTTAAATAACCTCATATCCGATTTTAAAAGGTTATTATGTTAATAAGACTTTTCATTTTAATTTAAACTTAGTATGATAAAATTTTAATTTCACTATCCACTCTTTTTTAAAAAATTTCTCCCTGCTTCCCTGCTTTTTCTTGAAGGAGTAACACCAAATTCAGCGAAAAAAGCAAATATCTACTAAAAGTTGTGTGCTACTACGTAGCCTCATTGAGGAGTGAATTGCCAACCATGAAAAAACTTAGTATTATTCTCTTGTCCCTCTTAATTTTAATTATCTTCTACACCTTAGCGTTAGCTGAAAAAATTTTCCTAAAACCGGAAACTCCAGTTGAAAAAATAATACCCAAACAAGCCCCGGCAGCGCCAAAACCTTCTCCGGAAATAGCCCCTTCAAATAACTTTGCAACTCCTTCAAGAGTAGTAGGTATTTATAGTACCTCTTGGGTTGCCGGCTCGAAAAGAATGGATCAAATCATCGATTTTATCAAGCGTTCCGGAGTTAATAGTATAGTTATTGATATTAAAGATGATACCGGAGTAATCAGTTATCCGACTTCAATACCGTTAGCTAATGAAATGGGCGCCGGTTCAAAAAGAATCGCTAATATAAAAGAACTTATAACCCGCCTAAAAAAAGAAAATGTCTATCTCATAGCCCGGATTGTTGTTTTTAAGGATCCCTTATTAGCTAAAAAACACCCTGAAATAGCAGTTAAAGATAAAAATGGTGGTCTATGGCATGACCGCAAAGGTATGATTTGGGTTGATCCTCATAACCGGATAGTCTGGAAATACAATCTTGATCTGGCTAAAGAAGCTATAGGACTTGGTTTCTCGGAAATCCAATTCGATTACGTAAGATTTTTAAGTGATGGAAAAATCAGTAATTGTGTCTATCCTTTTTCTAAAGGCGAAGCTAAAGAAGATGTAATTAAAAACTTTCTACTGTATGCCAAAAAAGATATTAATGCCTTAGGAGTTCCTTTATCGGCAGATATTTTCGGTTTAGTCTTATCAGTTCCTGATGATTTAAATCTTGGCCAAAAATTTGAGAAAATTGCCCAATCAGTTGATTATATTTCACCAATGATTTATCCATCTCATTATCCCAAAGGATCTTTTGGTTTCAGTGATCCTGACTCCCATCCTTATGAAGTAATAGATAAGGCTATGCAAGATGGGGTAAGACGCCTTAAAAATAGTTCTGCTAAATTACGCCCCTGGATTCAAGATTTTTCACTGGGACATACCTATGGCCGGCCGGAATTGCTTGAGCAAATACGAGCAATGGAAGCGAATGGAGTTCACGATTTT
Organism: Bacillota bacterium; assembly: GCA_023435225.1. Lineage (GTDB taxonomy): Bacteria > Bacillota > UBA4882 > UBA8346 > UBA8346 > UBA8346. The sequence continues at coordinate 3,354 of JAEYRX010000062.1, read as the reverse complement.
CTTTTATGGAACCCCACTAATAAATATGAATTATCGAAATATGAAAACTTATAAAACAGACTTTACAAAAATGACGGTCAATAAATTGGCCGTCATTTTTGTTAAAGAATTAAACCCTCCAAAGCCGGTGTGGACGACTGCCTAGATTATCCGGTAACTGAAAGTATTCTCCTTCCTCCGCAATATCTTATCCTATAATAATTATCTTGAAGGGAATTTATCTTTATTCTTCCCAATCGTGATGATGCGTGTATAAAGTCCCCATCACCCAAGTAAATTCCTACATGACTTATTCGTCCATTTCCTTTGGTTGCAAAAAACACTAAATCGCCACCTACAAGGTCATCGCGACTAATTTTTTCTCCCAGGCAAATTTGAGCAGCAGCGCTATGCGGAAGCTTATAGCCGAACTTATCATATATATACATCGTAAAACCCGAACAATCAAACCCTGCCGGTGAACTTCCCCCATAATTGTATTTAAAACCAAGATAACTACGGGCATATATCGTTATTTCCACCGCTTTGTTATGTAATTCAGTTCTTTGCTTTAGTTTTTCAGGTTCCATAGAAACATAATCCTTATATACCCAACCGGTTTGTTCACCAATTTTGATTTTGTACCATGACTCTTGTATTTCCAATATTTCTACTATTTCATTCTTTTTCAAAACTCTAAGGATCTCAGCCATACTTGTGGGATTAGTTCGAAAATTTACCGACCTTCCTGTTATAACTCCATTAGAAATATTATCATTATTTTCGGCCAATGCCTTTACCGTAACTATCAACAACAAACATAATAATAATCTTATTTTCATAGCTTCCTCCAAAAATATAGTTCTAGCTTTTCTTTAATTAACATATAGAAATAAAGGAGGCTCATCTTAATGAAAAAAATTCTATTAACTGTTTTATTTATTTTTAGTTATAATCTTTTTCTTTTAGTACTACCTATCCTTATTTTTTTAGGTTCTTTATCTTTCTCTAGTGAAATCTTTATAAAATTTTTCCCTTGGATATATTGGCCTTTTCTATTTCTAAGCCCTATTTTAGCAATTTACCTTGGCCTCCGTATCGCAATAGATAAAACTTTAAAAGTTGTATGGTTTACCACAATAATCATTAATTTCCTTGGTTATTCGCCATTTATCCTTATATATTTTTTATTAAATTCACTTTGGAATTTATTTGATTATTTATTGCTTGTTTCATTTCCAATCTCTCTAGGTTTATGTGCCAACCTAGCCGGGAAACTGGCTAAATACTACAGTAAGGCAATTCTTTAATATATTTAACCAAGTTTTATATTTATAACAGCGGTAATATGGTCATAAAAAATCTTGCCTTTTGAAAATAATCCTTTTCGACAATGCAGGAAATAAATAACTTTAGACGAATAAATTACATAAATCTATTTAAATGAATTGGATGAAGATTACGGGAGAGCGCTTTTTATCATAATTTATTAGTAATCTTAGGCCACCGAAGGAGCAAACTGTTTTTGCCGAAAACAGTGAAACTCTCAGGTCCATTGACCGTAATCCGACAAAACTCTGGAAAGTCCAATTTGGACACCTACGGGGTAACCTGTTACTCACACAGGGATTCTCTCCGGTAACCCAGACAGAGTATGAGGCGCATTATTCCTCTACTCTGTTTTTTTATGTAAATCCCTAATATATTCGGAAATAATAAACCGAAAGGAGTCTAAAATGAAAAGAACGCCCTTATATCCTATTTACCAAAATTACCAGGCCAAAGTAATTGATTTTCATGGTTGGGAGCTCCCGGTTCAATTCAGCGGTATTATTCAAGAACACTTAACTGTAAGAAAGCAAGTCGGCTTATTTGATGTTTCCCATATGGGAGAGATTATGATAGAAGGACCACAAGCTACTGCCTTTTTGAATTATATATTAACCAACCAAATTTCTACCTTAAAGCCCGGATTTATTAGATACTCTCCTTTATGTTTCGAAGATGGCGGCACCATTGACGATTTACTGGTTTACTGCTTTCAAAATGATAAGTATTTATTGGTGGTAAATGCTTCAAATATCGAAACCGACTTTTCCTGGCTTCAAAAGATGAGTTCCCCCTTCCAAGTTACCATCAAAAATATTTCGGAACAAACCGCCCAATTCGCTATTCAAGGGCCCTTGGCTCTTGATCTCCTAAGCCGCTTAATGCAACTACCGATCGCTACCTTAAGGTATTATCAATTTTTCCCAGAAGCTCACTTAAATAATATTCCTGTTTTAATCTCTCGCACTGGTTATACCGGTGAAGACGGATTTGAAATTTATTTAGAACCGGACTTGGCTATTGAAACTTGGGAATTAATAATGAAAGCCGGAACGCCAATGGGAATAAAACCTATTGGACTTGGAGCCAGAGACACTTTGCGCTTTGAAGCCTCCTTACCTTTGTACGGCAATGAACTTACCGATAAAATTACACCTTTGGAAGCCGGACTATCCCGCTTTGTAAAATTGGAGAAACCGGATTTTATTGGTCGTAAATCCCTATTAAAACAACAAACAGCGGGTATACCCCGGACTCTGGTAGGATTGGAAATGATTGAACGAGGTATTCCCCGGTCGGAATGCTTAATATATAAAGAGTCTCAACAAATTGGTCATGTTACTTCCGGAAACTATTGCCCTCACCTTCAAAAAAATATGGCATTAGGATTGATCAATTATCAATTCGGAATTTTAAACTCTGAAGTACAGGTGGAGATTAGAGGAAAATTAGTTACGGCAAAAATTGTTAAACTTCCTTTTTATTCACCTTCGAAAGGAGAAACAAAATGAATCATCCTTATCTACCCCTAACTGATAGAGATCGTGCTCTCATGTTAAAACGGATCGGAGTCGATTCTTTGGAGGATTTATTAAGGGATATTTCATCTGAAATAAGATTAAGCCGTCCTTTTAATTTACCCGATTCACTGACCGAGTCCGAACTCTTCCAATACTTTACCGAAATTGCCAAAAAGAATGTTCCGGTAGAACTTTCTTTTTTAGGAGCCGGAGCATATCAGCATTATATTCCCGCTGTCATTCATCATCTTATAAACCGCTCTGAATTCTACACTGCCTATACACCATACCAACCCGAGATTTCTCAAGGTATTCTCCAAGCTATGTTTGAATATCAGACTTTTATCGCCGAATTATTTGGCTTACCAATCGCCAATGCTTCTCTTTATGATGGAGCCTCTGATTTTCCCCCGATTTGCCAGACACTCAGTTAAGAGTGTACAATACTGATCATAAGGAGCTGAACAAAAGAGTGGCAAATCGGAAAATATATTCAAAAGAATTCAAAGAACAAGCAGTAGAATTA
>JAEYRX010000110.1 GCA_023435225.1 Bacillota bacterium | reverse complement strand
TTTATTACTTGGCCCACCGCTATAAGAATAATTTCCACTCCAATCGTATGATGGTGATGAAGATGAATTTCTCGCATGTTCCGACATTGCATCTTCTTGAGATATACAACCAGTCGGATCTGTAAATTTTAATGGGTTATTACGTCCCATCGAGTAAAGATTCGGATTATTCGGGTCCCTCACCGGGTCCTCACTCATAAACCTCCCGGTCTCACTGTCATACCATCTAGCATTGTAATAATACAACCCCGTATCCCCATCAAACCCTTTACCAGTAAACGCAAACTCATCCTCTTCAAAACTCGGATCAAGCTTGTCCTTCTCGAACTGTGTCCCGAAGGCCAGATAGTCGGCTTTCCAAACCACCTTACCAACATCATCGGTTACCGCCCTGACACTTCCCACCTGATCGGTATGATAGAAGTACTTCTTGGCGTTGGCGTCGCCAATCACCCCGTCAACTCGGGCCAGATGCTTGCCAAATGCATATTAGGTAAACTAATGATGCTTACAGTTTTTAGTTAAACCCAAGCTAAATATGTATTTTTCAAAGAGCTAATTATAAAAAATATGAAAAAATATTGCTTAAAATATTACCTTTGGTAAGCAAAATTATGGATGAATGACTTATAAACGATTTTCTTTAATTGGTATTTACCCAGAATTCTTTAACTTTGTCTTCCTCAAATTTAATAAAAAGGGTATAATCATCAGGAAATTTGCTTCCCATCTTGTAACTATAAACACTTTTTTCAATGTAATCAGGTTTCCCTAATAATGATTCTACTTGGAATTTTGTCATTGCATTAATATTATACTTTTCTTTTAAACTATTCCTCATCAAATACCGAATGTTTTGATGAACGCGCCATTTTCCCTTACTAAAATCAGAAAAATATATAGTAGCAACGGAAGAAATCTTATTGACTAATACAAAATCAAAACTTAGGAGCAATATAATTAAAATTATTGCTAAAAGCCATTTTATCTCTATGTGAATATAATTTTTAAAAACTATGTAGATTAATAGTAATAATACCGGAGGTAATATAAATAAAAAAGTCCATTTAAAAGGTCCGATATACTCTTTTAAAGATCCATCAAATGATATAAATACTAATAAAACTAAAGAAAACATGAACCCTAAAAGTAATAACCAAATAATAGTTATTGCATTAAATGAAGATTTGGTTTTCATTATTCATCTCCAAAGTTCCAATCTTTCTAATAATTCAATCAGTTAAAAGTCACAATCCCATCATTTATCTAATTTTTCAATGCTTCTTGTACATCATGTCCAACTATACCATAACTCCCCAAACCGTAATCAGCCCAAATTTTTGGCTCATATCCTAATAGTGTTCCTTCTTCATTGACAAATCTCTTTCGAAAAACATCCCAAAACCCGTAATCTATAATATCGTTTTTGGTTATTTGTGAAGAACCTACAGTCATAAAATATCCTTTTAACCAACCTTGGTTATTTACAATTTGAGGTGGTATTAATAGCTGTTGAGGGTCTAAAATATCAGGAAGTACAACCTCTTTTGATAGTTTATTATAAATATAAATTACATTCCAACCATTTATCATAGGGTCTTTATTAAGTATATTAGTTCTAATTACTTTTCCATAGTAATAAAAACCTTCTTTTGGTTGAATTACAAAAATATCACCCTCGTTTGGTTTTAATCGAGATGGTTTCATCCTAATTAATTCAGTCGTAAACTCCAAAACTATACTCCCCTTATTATGCCTTCATTTTTAAGCCTATTTACCTTTTCCCTGTTTTATCTCGTGAATCTCCACCGAACCATCATCTTTTACCTCATATATAATTCCTTCCGGCTTTTTGAAATCAGTAGGTATCGGTTTCAGATAGGAAGAAAAGTCGGGAGCTCTATATTTCTTTTTCTTGTTTGGCTGATCAATTCCGGCCTTCAGTTCTTCAAGCGTGAATGTATGTCTGGCAAAAATGTCTTCCCGGTAGAAAGCATCCTTCCCTAAGTGTTTTTTTACTTTCTTTTGAGTTTTCAAGATTTGGGCATTCTTTTCTTGTGGTTCTTCGGAAGTTAAGAGTATAAACCTGTTTTCGGCAAACTCTTCCACTATACACGGAGCAGTTAATATTGTATCTCTACCGAACATTTCTACATAAGGCGGTCCGAATAAGGTCATCCAAGTAATACCTCCCAAACATTCTTGAAAATGACAAGAATCAGGCAGATTAGAAGAATGGCATGCATAACCATATACGGCGTTGGACCAGAGAAATAACTTTTTAGCCAGTTCGATAAATCTTGCAACTCCGCTATTTGCTTTCATAAATTCTCTTTCCATCCAGAACGAAATTATGTTAGATTCATCTGGTCTCCATATAATATCCCCATAATATTCATCCATACTTCGCCCCCTAAACATGGGACCTCCATATCCTGGCATTCTTTTATTAGTTTCCATCCAGGCTTTTCTAGCATTCTCCATATTAAAAGGTATTCGCAATGGTTCACCGTCGCCTACTTTTAATGGAACATAGCGGTCATCAGCTTCTTTCAATATCTGAAAGAATTCATCGGCGTATTTTTCATCAGTAAATGTTTTATAGCCAAGGATTGCCAAATGTATTTCATCTGGTTTCTTTTTATTCATTTAATATCACCAACTAATATTTTATCTGTGGGCCCAGTGTTTGCAAGGATAACAAACTAGGCTCTCCTTTGAATAAACCTAAACTTTTTTATTTAGCCATCTTTCCAAATTACAACAATCAGCTGTAAGTTCAAAACTTCCAATCCTAATACCATCACCGATTATTCTATTAGTTTCAGGATCTCTTAAAACTCTTGTTATCCATTGATAACCAGTATCGAATTCTTCATGAGTGAACCATTTCTGTGGGTATACAATAACTTTCCCAATCTTCGGGTAAATAGAATATACAGCATATATTACATCGGATATTTTAAAATCTTGGTATGGACCTATTATTAAAATTTCCTCTATACTAAAATCTTTTGGAACATCAATCTTGTGTTCCCCTTCTTCTATAAATTTATTTATCTTAAATTGTGCAATTGGTTTGCTTAATGAAAACAACTGGTTTTTTGACTCTTTAAACCCAGATGGTATTTCTGAAAGACTAAACTCTGTCATAATATCCGGATCATAACAATGAAAATAAAGATCATTATCATCATGGAACCAAATTCCTAGTAGTGGTGAATGAATTATGAAAGGACGTACGTATGTATTTAAGATTAAAGTTTTTTTAACTTCCTCTTTTCTACCAAAAGAAACTAAATATGCCTGTTCTCCTTCAGTTCCATGAAATAACCAAGAAAACACTCTCCCCGATTTAGCTTTTATTTCAGGAAAAGTTTGATAATACCAAGGAGAAGGCCCTATTGCTTTTGAAATTAATTCCTGTTTATATTTTACATTATCTTTTTTAAAAAACACTTTCTAAACTCCCTTCAATAACAGCTATAATAACCATGTCAAATTGGGAGGCAATCATAGATAAAGTTTGGTACATGAACTTCTCCTTTAATTTTAGCTACAGACCTATCTTCAGTTCTTTAACGTTTATGACCACCATTTTCGTAAAATTTGATCCATTTATTAGCGATATCAATACAGAGTTTTTTTGCTTTTAGATTAATTTCTTTAGTTACAGATACGCATTCAGGATTTCTTCTCATTGTTGCGGGATCAATAAGACTAAAATATGGGGTACATGTAATTGCACCATCAATTGAATGAAATTCCTTATTCAATATTTTTCTAACTAATTGACCTGTAATTTCTGGACTAATCATAGCCAATCCAACTTGTGCAAGTATAAGGAATCCGAATGATTCATTATCACCCCAATAATAAGACCTGGTTTCTTTTAGTTGTTTATTAGCTTTTTTTAGTATTCTTCTAAGTGGTTCTTCAAAATTGTCATGTTTATTTTCTCTATTAAATTCAGGTAATTGAAAAGTATATTGTCCTGAACCTCTTTCATCAATGGAAACCGGCTTTATTATTACAGACTTAAAGGAATCTATTATTCCACCATTTTCGAAATACTCTTTATTTATAATTTTTAATTCTATAGTTATCCTGTTTTCTTTATTAACATAATCGGCATTTTCGAAAATAGGAGAAAATCCGACATCATCAGAGACTCTTTGATATCCAAGAGTTTCAACAAACCGATCAAATTCAAGTTCAGTTTTTCTTAAATCTTCCATAATAATAAAATCCTTAATTCTTTAATAAACCTCATATTTCTCCTTGGAATCAACTTCTCCGAATCGGCACAAGATACATTCCTTTATCTAAGAAGGTCATATTTCAGCAATATATAACGCCAACTCATTCCAGTACCAATTTTCTTTATTAATACTTCTTTTTTCAACTTCTTTAGTTTAAAACTTTATTATCAAGTAAATATCTATCTCTTAACTCTTTTGCTAAACCCTCTAAATCCGGGTATATTGTACTATATGTAATCCCGAGTTCCCTTATATAATCATAAATTTCCCAATACTTTTTTTGGTTATTATGATAATTGAATATATACTTTTTAATAAATCCATTTTCTTTTACAATAAATTTTTCTACAGATTCGTTTTCCTTCAACATAGTTTCCAAGTCATCTTTTGACTCGCCCCAAACCATAAAACAACTCTTTTGAACACTTATCCTTTCATGACAATGATTAACCTGAACCGGAAGTGGATATTTGGTGGGATTATGAACTCTGTTGGAATCTTTAACTGATTTAAATGCCAACCTGATATTCTCTAGACCGGGTTTATTCTTAACCCAGGTATTCGAAAACTCTTCAACATATTCTCCCATTTCCGCAATATCATAAGAACAATTCTTCATTAAGGTATAATTTTTCTTTTTCCATGTTTTTAAGGCCAAATAATTAAAAGCACCTGGATGAATCATATATATTGACGGATTTTTACATTCCTCAAGTTCACAAAAAGCAAAAAATAAAGCAGTTAACGGACTCTCTGTCCAATCTAATAATCTCGTTGGAAGTCCCACATGTTGCATTAAAAAAAGCCATTTATCAATATCTTCTCTTTTTTCGGGAACTTTGCCAAAGTTACTTGCCATATTACGAAAACTCGTGCAAAGCCAGAATTCATTATATTCTCGTTCAAATTTCTTGTTTTTTCTGAAAACGAAAGGCTGAAGTTTATATTCTTCTTTTGCATGCCCTCTGAACCATGGACGAGTAACTGATGAAGTAATTTTCCAGTCATTAGTATGCTTGTCAACAAACTCAAGAAATCGATGTACAGCCTCTTTTACATCAGTAAAGTCAATAATTTCGATATCGTTTTTCTCGTTCATCAGGTTACCTCCTTTAGAAAATATGGAATATTAACATAATTTTACATAATATTTCGATATTCCTTACCTTCTTCCCTTTATTTCCAAAGAGAAAAATCAGGATTTCTCCTGACTCCTCCTTCCATGTGGATGACTCTCTTTCACTACCTTCTTCAAATCATCTATCAATAAATGCGTATATATCTCCGTACTCGAGATACTCTCATGTCCCAACAACGCCTGTATATGCCTCAAATCCGCCCCATTTCTAAGTAAATGACTTGCCATCGAATGCCTAAACATATGAGGAGTAATCCTCTTTTTTATCCCGCTCCTTTCAACGGCCTTTTCCAATATATCACTGACATTCCAGGTATTTAATCTCTTTCCGGAAACACTATTCAAGAAAAGGGCCGTTTCTTCCGGATTTTTTACCAGCCAAGAACGAATCAACTTTAAATAGGCTTCGGTGAACTTACAAGCATACTTCCCCAAAGGAATAATACGGTCCTTCTTTCCTTTACCTTTAATAACGAAAAGTTCTTCATTCTCAAATGAAAAATCGGAAACATTTAAATTGACCAACTCCATCCGCCGGATTCCCGTTGCATATAATATTTCAAGAATAGCCCGGTCTCGCAAACCGGCAGGGGTATTAAACGGGCATGATTCTAGAATCCTTATTATCTCCTCTTCAGTTACTATTACCGGCAACTTCTTTTTCGTTCTTCTTGGTTGCTGCAATTTAACGATAGGATTTAGCAGTATTTGATTAGTATCCTCCAGCCATTGATAAAAACATCGTAAGGCCTTTAGGTGATTAAAAAAGCCTCCCTCGGATAATGGTTTTCCGAGAGGGCTGTTATACTCTTCCTTTAAATAAAGCTTATATTCTTCAATCTGTTCAGCAGTCACCGCTTTTATTTTTGGTATTTCTTTCTGTTTTAAGTAACTCAAATACTTTTGCAAGCAATATTGATAATCCCGGATGGTACATTTGGCATAATCACTCATTTTTAGATGTTGGATGAAATCATTCAAGTATTGATTATCCATTGGTTACAATCTCTCCTTTCTCTCTGGGATGGCAGCGGCGTATAACCTTCTTTAAATCCGATATTTCAACTTGGGTATACCTTTGGGTGGTACTAATCGAGGCATGTCCCAGGATAAGCTGAATATGGCGGATATCCGCTTTCCCTTTCAGCAAATGGGTGGCGCAAGTATGTCTGATTCGATGCGGGCTGGCCTTTAAACCAACTTTCCGGCCTTGTCTCATAATAATACTATGAATATGACTACGGCTGTATTTGGAGCCCTTTTTATTTACAAACAAGTACTGTTGATCGCTAGTTACTAATTTCAGCCGGGATTCATGGAGATATAGTTCGATAAAATCCCTGGCCAAATCTCCTAAGGGGACTATCCGGTCCTTGTTGTTTTTGCCCTTATTGACGCGAATCTCGCCATTATTCAGGTCGATATCATTTAAGGTCAGGTTGCAGAGCTCGGTTACCCGAATTCCGGAAGAATATAGAAGTTCTAAGATTGCCCGATCTCTAATGCCTCTTGGAGTTTCCAAGTTTGGAACTGAAAGCAGTTCGCCGATTTCTTTTTTATTCATTATTCCTTTTGGCAATGGTTTGGGCATTTTCGGCAAGTCCATTTTACTAGTAGGGTCATAAGTAACAAATCCGGATTTCACAAGATAACGAAAGAACATTCTGACACTAATTAAACGTAACTGTTTAGTAGCGGATGAGAGCGGCTTGCCCTTATGTTCCTGCAGATGAATTCGGCTTTGATAATCGGCCAACACTTGACGGTCAACTTCGGCAATATTTTCGATCTTCAGCTCTTTCAGATGGTCCATAAAACACCCGATATTCTGAATGTAATTAACCACCGTCCTTTCTGCAAACCCGTTAACCTTGAGATATTCCGTGAATTTTAATACTAAAAAGTCAAGTTTCATCATAAAACATATACCCCCCTCATGTTTTTATTTACTGCTGTTCCGGTGAGCTTAAAGTAATACCGTTATTACAATTGACCGGTAGAACTTGAGTTTCTACCGGTCCTACCAGTTATTTAACTGGTCTTTTGTAATGAAAGAAGTTTTTTTAGTTCCGCCGGTGTCAGAAGTCCTTTCAACTGCCTTCTTTCTTCCGGGTTGTTTAATTGATACTCAAACTGGCCCCGCTCTTTGACTTTATGGATGATCAGGTATTCCATCTCTTCAAGATACTTTATATGCGCCTTAATCTGGTGATCGGGCCAGCCGGTAAACTCCCGGATCTCCCGTCTGGTAAAAGTAAATTCGCTGGTTTCCTTCATCTTCCGATCCACCAGTTCCTTGACCAGCTCCAACAGGTCCCGGGCATGTTTCTTTAGGTCGTCCAATGTCAATCCTAAAATACCCTTGGCTAACTCGTAGGCCTTGGTGTAATCCTCAAGGGTACTGATAACTATGGTTATTTTCTCGCCGTCCGATGTAACGATCTCTTTTTGCTTCCGCTGATACTGAAAGAGAAAAGTAACTACTTCAATTAGGGATAAAAACCTTTCATGGTCTCTTCTGGTCCGTAGCGAATCGGCGGGAAAGTCGAGTAATGGCGCATAAGGAATCTCTATATAAACCGGTTTTAATACTCTTTGTAAGTTATGGTGCCGGATTTTAATCGTCTCGATGACCGACTTTCTTTCCAGCCCGTTTCCGGTCTTGGCCTCCCGTTGGGCTTGGTGGATTCGTTTAGTCTGATGAATGGATTCATCAAGGTAAATCTCAAAACAACGGGTGGCGTTCTCGTGATTGATCTCGGCGCTGGTGGTCGTCTCCAGGAAAGCGATCGGCCCTTCGACTTCAAAGGTCATCGTCCGGATTCTGCCGCCGTTCGGGTCGCGGATCGGGACGGCCTGGGAAAGTTTCTGCCGGCTCTGTAAAACCCGGATTGAGTAGTCGGCGGTTTCGCCGCCGGCCCGTTCCTCGATAATCAGCAGTTTTCTTTTTAAAGCGTCGCGATCCATGTAGTATAGAGCCTGGGGCGTAATCCGGGAGTAAAAAACCACGTCCTCGGGAGGAGTCAGTTCCTGGACTATTTCCACCAGCCCGGACTTCCCGGCGCCGGAACCGGAGATGATTATTCCGGAGAGCGGATGGGAAAGTTTCCGTGAGACGGAGATCAAATAAGCCAAATGCTTATTTACCTCTTCCCCAACATGGCCTAACAAGTCCATATCGGCCAGGATTTTATCAAGCAGGTCGTGGGATTTTAAAACTGACTGCCTCCTCTTCTTCTTGTTTTGTGAGTTCGTAAGTTTTTTGGTCTGCGCCTTCTTTTTGTTTAGCATGATATGTCTCGATCTGGCTGATGATATACAGGAGATCGGAGTCAATTAATTCGGGTTCCACTTCGAAAAGCCTAACCAGTTGGCTGATAAGATAGCGGCGGGACCGGCTTTGATAAAGATCCAAGGTATCAATATGATATTTGCCGTTTAAGGTTGCCCGAATGTTAACTTTCAGCCGGTCGAGATGTAACGATATCCCCCGGATGCGATATTCCCGGTCCTGGCAGGTTACAACCAGGCCGATCTCGGTCTCTGTTACGGAATAACCTGGAGGGTTATTATCCGCGGCATTCGATTGGCTCAGTATTACTGAAAAGTCTTGTCCGGATTTGAAGAAGTTATATAGATTCTGGTTGTCAGGTAATTGAATGATATGGGTCTTAAGTCCTAGTTGATTTAAAGTCTTATTAACTTCTTCCGCTTCCGTTCCATTAAAGCAAAGATGGAGTTTTTTGGGCCGGTAATCTTGAAACAGCTGTAAATGATCTTCGGTCAGGCCGTTCCCATAGGTCGGGATAGCATTGGGAAAGCCATTTTGGTAAAGATATATGGCATCCATGATTGAACCGGTTATGATAATATCAGCGGAACTGGTAGCGGCCTGGCGGTTGAAGATTCCTCTTTTCCCCGGTAAATATAAATGTTTGGCTTTGCCGGAAGCATCTTTTTTCCGCCCATAGATTCCGGTTACATTGCCGTTAACATCGTAAAGCGGAAAAGTGATACAGTCGGCCAAATATTCTTTTCCCTCTCTGGTCAGGATGCCTAATTTCTTGAGTTCATCTAATATCCCGCCTTCATTGGGCAACATTTCAAAAATCTTACCATCGGCATAACCGATTTGGAAAGCTTGATAAATCTCCGGTTTGGTTATTCTCAGGCCGGATAAGTATTCTTGAGGTTTGGGATTGGTTAAAAATGATTCATGATAGAGCTCGGCGATCCGGTTTAATGGGTTCATTTTTCATCCTCCGGTAATACGAGATTTAGTAACAGGCTGCCGGGTTTAACATAAACATGGATTTTACGGCCTTTCTTAAAACCGTTTTCCGCTAACCAATTACCGGATAGACGAATACAAGGGACTTGCTTGTCATTAACTTGAATTGAGCTTACAGTGAGTTGCCGGTGATTTTTCATTTTTCTCTCCTCTCTGATTTTGTTGCCACTTTGAGAGGAAAGCCTTGTGAATATGTAGAATAAATAGCTAAGCTACGCAAGGCTTACCCCTTACGTGGTGGGGAAGCTATCAGTTTCACTTTGCAACGGTGGGGACTGATAGCTTTATTAATTTGATAATATTCGCATTATCGAAGATATTCTATAATATATCGAAGATTATGTCAATACTTTTTCAAAGATATTGTTTGACTACCTATAGAAAAACTACTATAATTTAGTACGAAGGAGATAGACTATGTCATTTTCATTTAATCCATTATGGAAATTGCTAATCGATAAAAATATGACTAGGGAAAATCTAAGAGTTACTCTTGGGTTTTCTCCATCAACAATGGCGAAAATGAGTAAGGGTCAGAATGTTTCAATGGAAGTATTACATAAAATATGTGAATACTTTAATGTACAGTTGTCTGATATTGTAGAATATACTCCAAATAAAAAATAAAGCATCATTCCAATTTTAATCACCCCCTAAAACAAATAAAGCCGCCTTGGTTCCTTCACCAATTTTGCAGCCTTTTTCAATCATCTTTATGTAACCGTTACTTAATAACCATTTCATCGATTTGCTGACTGTTGCCATACTGCCGATACCGCACCAGTTCAAAGCAAATGACCAGGAAAACGGGGCGGCTGTTTGGGTTGAGTCATACACTTTTCTTAGTCTTAATAAGCGGATAAATCCGGCATAGAGCTTTTTAGTCGATTCGGGTGTATCTTCCGGCAGCTTTTTAAATGTAACTACAGGCGGTTCGATATGTCCGATATCCTCTAATACTCTCAACCACCAAGTAATCAGTTCACCCTTTTTAAGCCTCATATTCTTCCTGCAAATAAAAGCAGCGTAGACCTCCGCCAGTGTTATAAAATTATCTCCATCGTGAAATTCATGCAAGACGATTTTTCCGTTCTTGCCTCTCCAGAGTGCTACGGAGGGTCTTTCATCTTTATGAATCGGACACCGGAAGGCCTCTCCGAGATTTTCCACCTCCCGGCCGCATAACCGGATTACTTTTTGGGCTATTTTAAAATCTTTCAATGTATCTTCCAAGGTGTAGTAAGATTGTATATTTAATTCAATACTTACTACACCCTTGTTAATATTCTTATTTACCCCCCTGTTTTGTTATTCAATCTTACTACACCATCTTTTTTTGCGGCTTTTTTAGATGTTGCAGTAAGATATTTAATAAGTTCATCCGGTATTTTAGAGATTTGGTCCAGCCCGCAGTTATCAAGAAAACGGTATTCCATCCCGGAAGGGTGAACACTTGGAGGAGCAACCACATATAAGTTTTTGGCCCGGAGCTCGCCCCAATCAAATTTTAAATTCGGTAATCTCTGTTTACTCCGGTAATAATAATGACGGCCTCTGCCGGTTTGAACTGCAACAGTAGGATTTTGAGCAATTAAAAAGACTAATTCTTCAGGTGGTGAATGGTCTATATCAATGACAACCAACCCTCCGGAATTAGCCCCCATGATGATTCCGATATTCAGTTTGGGATTTTCTCGATAAATATTGTTTAATTCATTGATAGCCAATGGTTGTTCAACCAATGGCCTCCACTCTTTGACTACCGGAATTTTACCGCGTTCCTTTAACGGGATTACGTTTAAACCGGCTTTTACATATATGTTTAAATATGCCGAAATCGGTATGGTCACATTGAGATCACCACTTTTCCTCGGGCTTTTTTAGGTTAATTTAATTGCTGCCGGTTATAGCTTACCTTGGCACTTTAACCACTCCAGAAAGGCAGGCAAGGCCACTTTCCGGCGTTTGCCGACTAATACCGAGGGAAAGGATGGATCGCGCATTAATTTCAATGCTGTGGGATGTGAAATACCTAAAATCTCTTGCACGTCCAGCCGGTCCAACATGAATTTCTTTGAAAACTTTTGCCACTGTTCATCCGTCAGCGTTGCCGGTTTGCTTAAACTGGTCATTTTGAAACCCTCCTTTAGTAATAAAAAAACCACCCTTTTTAGGTGGCTCATGTCTATAGTTTAATTAAATGGCTTCTTTATCTTGGTTGATTGGGTCGTCGTTTATTATGTTTATAACCATTTTTTCATCGCTGTCCCGGAAAACAAACCTTACCGAACAGCGGTTTTCAGTTGCTTTTTCCGTCTGATAAGAGATACTTAAGTTTTCGTTTTTGTCTCTAATAATATCCAGGGTTAAGTAAAACGGGTCGTTAATCTCTTGGATATATTTCACGTAATAAAAATAATACAGTCTTAAAAGAGCTAAATTCTCTATAAAATACCCGATTGTTACATTAAATGGAATAACTTTTTCAGTCAAGGATTTTTCAACAAATTCCCTGATGCCTTTGATTGTTTCCAGAGATTTTTTATGTTTTTCCTTAAGATTATATAGGATGGCCAAACATATGGGTAAATCATCGCTATATAAACCCTGGCGACCACCGGTCCCCTCAACTCCAACCCGTCTAACCGGACCGTCAATTAGGCCCCGTCTTACCCAATCTCTGATCTTGTTTTCGGCTTTTTTGTAATCCGGATCTAGTTCATAGCCGTATTTCTCTTTGAGAGTTTGTAATACTTCTTTCACTGTTAACATTGAAAAAGCTCCGTTATGATACTGAAATGGTAGTCGATCCCGATATTTACATGGTAAATTACAGCCGTTGCAACCAAATAAAAGAGCGCATCTTTCGATCGTTGTTCGATTCTTCTTCTTCACCTTATACCTCTAAAAAAGGAAACACTAATTTTTGGACGTTACGTGGGATTAATTCCCGTTTCACGGTATTAATTTTATCATGACTTCATAATTTTGACAATCCTTTATTTATTTGGCTAAAAATTTAATACGCCGGAAGCCCTTAACCGGAGGTTCAAAGCACGAGTTTCGAAAATGAAATTTGAGAAACTCATAAGTGCGCCTTCGGACTTTTATTAAGGAAAATTAACTGACGGCCTAAAAAATACTAGTACCACGGGGATAGAGTAAATATATGATGTATACAATGTATGTGACATATATTACCATTGCCGAGAATTCCTTGGTATTTATTATCTCCGCTTGATTTCTCCTCGATATCCCAATCCAACAATATAATGGACATAATCTAACTCCGTTGATTTCTTCCCGTCGCTCTGATATCATTTTTGTTTAGCATATCCCATCATCCACTAGGGTTCCCTTCAACTAGCTTGACCGAACAAATGTTCTGACTATGCACTTGGTTCAGGAACTATATAATAAGTTCCTGCAATACAAGCATTTAGCAATCTCCCGAAAAGTTGTTTAGTACTGAAACGCCTATTGAATCTGTAGCAGAACTCATCGAGATAAGCCTGCATGAATTTGTCTTCAAGTCCATGATAAGTACCTAGAATATATGTTTTGGCATTGCCAATTACCACATGAAGCCACTTCATGAATTCCGTATTATCGGATTCGTAGTAATTTTGATATTTATGGGTATAGCTTTCTTTTAACTGTAAATATGAACTATGCCCATCCGTAGATATAATACTTCCTTTCCGGATATAATCTTCAGCAGCATTCTTGATTTCACTAGTAGATACTGCTTTAATTACTTTCATCCTGACATATTGAGGATGACCATTATCATCTTTGGATAAAGCTACAATTACTCTAGTTTTTGTAGTCCCCCGGCCGTCGGTTTTAGGACGTGGAGCGCCAAAGTAAGTGTCATCCATTTCTACGAGGCCAACTAATTGATAATTAGCATCCCGTTCACTCATTGCATGCCGAATTTTATGTAATAGTCTCCAAGCAGTTCTATAGTTTAGTTCAAGTAATTGGGAAATAGCCAAGGCTGATCGACCTCTTTTATCATTGGAAACGAGATAAATAACCCAAAACCATACTGTTAAACTAAGTTTACTTCTATGCATCACCGTTCCAGCTGTCAGAGATGTTTGATGGCCACATTCTTTACATTCATAAAGTTTGCGGGTACTAATATAGTAATAGTCATCATGTTTACACTTAGGACATTTAAAGCTATCAGGCCATCTTAAATTAAATAAATACTTTTCACACGCTTCTTCAGTACTGAACTTTTTTTGAAATTTTAACAAATTAAACTCTTCTGTTTTAGCCATACTATTGCCCCCCGAACTGATGTTCTGTTATAATGATTATACAGAACACTAGTTCGGATTGCAATATATTTTTCTGAGTAAAGTGCATAGTCAGAACAAATGTTCTTTGATAATATTAATTGTATAAAACTCTAAAGGAGGAATGAAATATTGCAAAACTTAGTTGATCTAATTAAAAAGCTAAACGGATATAAGCTTCTGTGGTTAATTTGGTTCCTACTAATTTGCTTTCTTTTATTGAATTCCCTTTCAAGCTTTACTCTAGATGCCGTCGGTTTGAAGAATTTCCCATTCAGTAATTACATATTCGAATATAATGCTAAAATACTTGATTTCTTAGGCCAGCCCAATCTTTTTTGGCCATTTTTACCTATTATAGCATTTAATTTAGCTTTTTCATGTTTCATTATTCGTCTAATTGCAATCACTTTCTTCCCTTACAATTTCATTTACTCATATATTAATTATGCTTCAGGAATAGCCTACTGGCTTTTTACTTGTTGTGTTACTTATGGATTATACCATTTTACAGGATGCTTCTTTTCTGTAGTTTTAATTGTAGTAACTGCTATTTTTTCTAGATATGTAATACCATTTTTGAAAAAGTACTTTGGAGACTTTATCTTAGATATGTCAGCAGGAATTCTTTCATAAGAAATTTTGATTTTCAGCGCCCCCCTAATTGCCAAACTAGGAGTTTCTTATTGGGCTTTGTCTAAATACGAAACGGGAGAGCGAGAGCCGGATTATGAGACTCTTAAGCATCTTGCCGATTATTTCAATGTATCCCTAGATTATTTATTAGGTCGTTCGGACATAAGAAATACAGTTAAACCGGAAGACCCTCTCGCCGATTTACCAAAGGATGCTAAGAAAGAGATTGAGAGTTTTATTGAATTTGTTAGGCAGAAATATAAGAATAAAAAATAAAGAACCTGGATTGCTCCAGGTTAATTTATTTTACCTTAAATATTAAATAATAGATTGGTATAAGTTCATCGTCGGCGCTGTTTCCCTTCTTCCTTTTTATAAAGGTTATCAATCTTTAAAACCACACTTCTATCTAATTTTTACTAGTCTGATATTCTAATATGTCTTATAAATAAGGAGACTCATATGCTTCAACAAATAAACCTGTTTTCTTTATTAGTTCTATTGTTTCATTGCATATTTTTGAACTACCTACATACATATAATAATCATTTCCAAAATGAACAAACAGCATATTATCATTTGTGAGTTTTGCCCATATACTTTCTCGTAATATCAATCTAATTATATTGCCTATATCTTTAGCTTCAAGTATTTCATTATTTCTTATCCTCAGATATAAATCAATCATTTCTTGAGAAAAGAGTTCATTAGATTTTATTAAATTAGTATTATCAGATAATTTCTCTAAATCATTAACTTCTAAAGATGATATCTGTAGACACTTCATAAATTCAAATATGGAAGTAACATATAAACCTTCATATCTTAAATACTCATTAATTTTAAATTCTTTTCCGGAAAATGATTTACCAATATCACTAAATGAGGTCCATTCTTCATTTTTGTATCTTCCGTTTAGATCTCGGTAGATAGGATTATATTTAGTTATACGCCAAGAAAACATTACTTAATCTCCAATCTTATTTAATAAGGCATCAAATGTGCCCATCCTGGTTCCTTTGCTAGCAAGATTTTCAACTGTCTTAGCTGCTTTCCAAATCCCACCAATATGGGAATCAACATCTGGTGTAATAAATATTTTCCCATTAGTAAATACCGGCTGACCTTTAACAACAAAATTAGTCTTTTTAAATCCTAAATATCCGGCTAAATCTGTTGCTTGTTTAGCTGTAAGTCTTCCTTCTGATGCAAAATATTGCAAATCAAATACAAAACTTGCTGCTGCTTGTTCTCCTTTATTAAACGCCTTAGCTAATGCCGTTCCACCTTTGATAGCTGCTTTACCTGCTGCAGCTACAATCAAAATAGTCATTACAGATTTATACGCAGACCTACCAAATTCAAAGGCATTATCAGCAGATA
>JAEYRX010000022.1 GCA_023435225.1 Bacillota bacterium | reverse complement strand
TCCTCCTACCGTGCTTTGTAGTATACCTTCTCCTTAAATTAAGATAGCACTTTTGGTGAAAGTCGCACACCTTTTTTTCATAACTATTTGTGCCGCCTGCGACAGCGGCGGAATGGAGATTAAAATGTTCAATACAATACTTTTTGATCTGGACGGGACTTTGCTTCCATTGGATATGGAGAAATTCATCAAGATATATTTTGAAGAGATGGGGCGAAAATTTTACGATCTAATTGAACCTAAGCAGTTAGTCAGTCATATTTGGGCTGCTACCGAGGTAATGGTTGGAAATACTGAGCCTCGTTTGAATGAAGAAGTCTTTATGGAAAAGTTTGCTGAATTAATCGATGGTGATTTGGCCGTTTATCAAAAGAGGTTTGATGAGTATTATGACGAAGGTTTTTTGAATGTCCGGAATGCAGTAAAGGAAAGCGTTTTTATTCAACGGTCAGTTAAAGAACTGAAAAATAAAGGATATCAGCTAGTTATTGCCACTAATCCGTTGTTTCCCCAGAAAGCTATTTTTCACCGGATCGAATGGGCCGGTTTCAAACCTGAAGATTTTTCATATATAACCTCTTATGAACAGAATAAATATTGCAAACCACAATTGCAATTTTATGAAGAAGTTCTAACGGAGATTGGAAAAGAACCGGCCGAGTGCTTAATGGTAGGGAACGATGTGCAGGAGGATTTAATAGCTGCCAAATTGGGGATAGAGACGTTTTTAATAACCGATTGCTTAATCCACCGGAGTAAAGAGCCTATTAAAGCGACATACCAAGGCAATTATCAAGAATTTTGGCAGTTTGTTGAGAAACTTCCGGTATTGGCTTTGAAATGAATTAGAATCGAGGAATCGCAATGTATCTGCAAGTGTTTATAGTTGGTCTATTAGCGGGGATTTCACCCGGTCCGGATTTTTTTGTAGTGACTAAAAATAGTTTGGGTTCCGGGCGGTGGGCCGGAATTTCTACGGCGTTGGGAATTGGAGCCGCTTTGATTATCCATGTGAGCTACACTATTTTGGGCTTTGCCTGGATTATCCAGCACTACCCGGAGATATTCCACTTGATTCAACTATTGGGAGCAGCTTATTTAGTCCGGCTGGCTATTCCGGCCCTTTTGGCTAAAATACATAAAGATAGTAGCACAATAGAACTAAAACCGGAGCTTCAACTGAAAAGAGAGGGCTGGCTTGGGTTTCGTGATGGATTTTTCTGTAATGTTTTAAATCCTAAAGCTCCGTTATTTTACTTAAGTATTTTTGCCCAGTTTTTAACCCCCGGAACTCCCGGATGGGTTCGTTGGATTTATGGTTTGGAAACTATTTTAGCGGTTGGAAGCTGGTTTATTTTTCTCTCCGTTGTAATCTCATCCGGGGGATTCCGTGAGTTGTATCAAAGATTCCGCCATTGGGTCGACCGGATCTTAGGTGCTGTTTTGTTATACTTTGCCGGCAGGATTATCTGGTCGGTGATTCGGAGTGGCAATTAAGTTTAAAGTTGTCTTTATGAAAAACCTTTCCATCCGGATTGGATAGAAAGGTTTTTTATTTTTGGGGAAGATTAAAAGAGTTGGCGATTTATTAAGAGAAAACTGGTAATTGGCAAAGAGAAAGATTAGAATGCATATTTCGGTTAATTACACTACTTGATAAGAATTTTTTAGGTATTATGCGGTTTTGGTTTCAGTCTTGATTTTAGTAAAATATTAATTTCCTGTCTTTAAAAAAAAATAATTAATTGTAAATTCAAAGATGCCTAACTGCGACCCTATCCCTAAACAGGGGATTCGTTAAACCTTTGCAGATTTTTTGTTTTGATTTTGATGTTTTTATTTATAATACCCTAATTCCCTTTTAAGGAGAGAATAATTCAAATAATGAGGAGGCAAAAATGCCTGCGGACCAACACCCGTCTTATCGAGCAGAACTGGAACATTTAAATTACACTTTGGATTATGTGGAAAAAAGTCTGGAGACAACCGGGATTAAACAGAGTAAAGCCGCTAAGGAGGTTTCTCGGTTAAGTCGACCTATAGCGGATAACAGTCAGGAATTCATTGATCTAATGGTTAACTCCAAAATTATGGGCGGGTTGACGTTGAAACTGCAAAATCTGGAGTCGGCCCGGGAAAAGCCTTATTTTGCCCGGATTGATTTTCATGAGGATGGGAAGAAAAAGAAAGAAAGCTTATATATTGGTAAAATGTCTCTTAGCCGCGACGAGGACCAAAGTTTAATAATTGTAGACTGGCGGGCTCCGGTGGCAAATATGTATTATGAAAGCCGGCTGGGTCCGGCAAGTTATCAATGCCCTGATGGAGAAGTCACCGGGGAACTTTCACTGAAGCGGCAATTTTCAATACTAGACGGACAACTGAACGAAATTTTCGATATTGATATTACTACTAACGATCAGTTTCTTCAATCTTATTTAGGAGCTAGTGCCGACAATAGATTAAAAGATATTGTCTCCACTATTCAGGCTGAACAAAACCGGGTTATCCGGGCCGAAATGGGGCGGCCGCTAATAGTACAAGGAGTGGCCGGCAGCGGAAAAACTACGATTGCTTTACATAGGATCGCCTATTTGATATATAACTACGGGAAATCTTTCCGGCCGGAGAACTTCGTAATAATCGCTCCAACCAGGTTCTTTTTGAACTATATTTCGGAGATCCTTCCGGAGTTGGGCGTCGAAAGAGTCAAACAAACAACTTATGAAGATTTTGCCGCTGAAATTATTGATGAACCGTATAAAATTATTAATACTTATGAGAAATTGTTGTGTTTCATTAATGAGCAGAAGGATAATTCAACACCGGTAGATTTAATTATGGAAGCTTCGATATTTAAGTCGGGACTGCTTTTAAAAGAGATGTTGGATTCATTTATGAAAGATTTGGAGCTAAAACTACTGCCGGGAAAGGATTTCCGTTCGGATGATTGGTTGGTATATTCCGCTGAAGAGATTCATAACTTATTTTTTGTTGATTATCAGAGCTGGCCGATTTATCAACGGGTTGAACAACTGAAGAAACATTTTGAAAAAAGGGTTAAAGATTGGAAAGACGAAACAATCGCTGAAATGGAAAATAAATGCCGTCTAACGATTGAAGAATTAAAATTTACCAAACCGGATACACCGGAACGGCAAAAGAAGATCATAAAACTTATTGATGAAAAAAACGAACGGGTTCAAAAAACCAAACAATTTGCCAAGAATGGAATTAAGACATATTTTAAACAAATCAAATTTTGGAAGGCGCTGGATTGTTACCGGGAGTTCTTCATCAATCCGGGACATTTTAAGAATTTATCACGGGATAAGCTCAAACCGGAAGTAGTAAATTATCTCCGGGAGCAGATCCTTAATAATTTAAAACACGGTCATTTGGAGATTGAAGACCTGGCGGCTGTTGCTTATATTAAATATCAGCTTTATGGCTTGAGTGAGAAGATAAAAGCCAAACATATTGTCATCGATGAAGCACAGGATTTTAGTATTTTTCAGTTTTTCACACTCCGGCAAATAATCAAAGACAGCTCATTTACTATCCTGGGCGATTTGGCTCAAGGAATTTATTCTTACCGGGGAACTAGGGATTGGGAAGCGGTCCGGGAGAAAGTGTTCAACGGGGAAGCCGAATATCTGACTCTTGAGCAAAGTTATCGGACTACGGTGGAGATAATGGAATGCGCCAACCAAGTAATCGCCAACTGGCGAGCGCCGGGCCGGATTTTAGCTAAACCGGTGATTCGTTATGGCGAACCGGTTAAATGTATATCTAAAAATAGTTTGCAGGAGATAATTGCCGATATTAGTCTCCATATTCCGGAGTTCCGGGCCAAAGGGATAAAGTCAATTGCGGTTATCGGAAAGACACCGGTGGAATGTGAGATTATAACTAGTTATTTGAAAGAAAACGGTAATATGGAAGCTGTTTTATTAACCGGAGAAGAAACGGAATATGAAAACAGTTTGGTAGTGGTCCCGTCTTATCTGGTAAAAGGCTTGGAATTCGACCTGGTATTTATCGCCGATGCCAACCGGGAGATATATGCGGATAAGGAATTGGATATTAAGTTGCTTTATGTAGCTTTAACCAGAGCCTTGCATAAGTTAATTATTTATTATACGGGAGAATTGACCGCATTGTTAAAGCTGCCATCTTTAAAATAATCGAATTTAATTGATTCTTATTGTGCTACATGCCGGATGTATGTTAAATAAATAACTCTCCTATTCCAAAAAAAGAGACCCTACCACGGATAAAGACTTCATTGTTGGTTTGGGAAACCCAGCCATAAATAATACTGGGACGGTTTACAAATCTTCCTTGGGAGATTGAAATTAGATTATCTTTCTGTTTAAATCCGTTCTTTACTAAGTAAGCGCATAAAGGCCCGGCTGCACTGCCGGTAGCTATATCTTCTACGTCTCCCCGGTTGTCCCAAGTACGACATTCAATAGTTTCCGGATCAAAAACATAGACAAACTTAGCTCCATAACCGGCTAATAAGGATTCAAAATCAGGGTGGGTAATTTTAGCTTTTGGAAGTGCGTTTTTAACTGGAACCAATAAATATGGCAGACCGGTTGAGATGACTTCAAGCGGGTAATCAGGGTAGAGATCGGATTCCTCCAGGTTTAAAGCACCGGAGATAGTTTTGAATTCGAAAGGAGTAATTCGGCTCATAAATTCCGGTTGGCCTTGATTCATGGTTATATCATAAACTTTTCCTGATAGTTCCGATTTTATTATTACTTTTCTACCTGATAAATTTATAGTAATCTCCGCTATGGAATGGTTGGAATAGAACAGTTGATGTATTACCGCACCTGCTCCGAGAACCGGATGTCCGGCAAAACCCAATTCTTCGTCAACCGTAAAAATGCGAACCGGGAAGCTATCATCGGCTGTTTTCGGGTAAATAAAAATAGTTTCAAATTGTTTAAATTCCCGGGTTATTTCCAGTAAACTCTGGTCCGATAACTCTTTATCAGGAAAGACGACGGTAAGCCCGTTCCCACTTAACGGTTGCGAAGAAAAGACATCAACATGAAAGTATTGCACCAAAGCTTCCTCCTAAAATAAGTCATTCCCAGGCAGCGAATTTTACTAAAAATGATGCCGAATATTTCTTCAAAAGTTTTCAATTTCCTTTAATGGTTAAGATGATTTCATAGTTATAAAGTTTAAAACAAAACAAAAAATGGTTCGCATATTATTATGAATATTTATTCTTTTATTTTATTAGAGATTGCGATAATATTAAAAAGTAACTATATGGAACGACATTATTTGTAACGTATGGTTCCCGAAAAAAATGTTAATGCCCATTATTTTCTGAAACCATATTAAATCAATGATTAACAAAGCCTTAACTCCGAAAGGAGTTAGAGCCGGAATGCCGTTGCATTTCATCAAGGAGATATTTATATCTTTGCCATATCGGAGCGGGCTAAAAATCTTTTAAAGTTTAAAAATATGTGAGTTGAAATTATGTACCATTAATAAGGAGCTCTTTTAAATGAATATAATATCACTCCTAACATTGCTAATTGGTATTATTTTTATATTGCCCTTATTTTATATTATTTACTTTGTATTAAAGGATACCGGGTTGATAAAAACTAATTTCAAAAAGGGTATTATGATAATTCCAGTATTATCTTTCATTGAAACTTGGCGCAAAAAGCTGCAAGACAATGAAAATTTACGACTTTTGGCTAAAATCATCATCGTAGTTCTTATTTCGAGGTTATTCATTTTTTTACTTGGCTACTTTGAAGTTATGTTGCTGCGTAATGAGGCCAATGGGATAGTAAATTCTTTCCAATCGCTTTGGTATCGGTGGGATTCCCTACATTACCTGGATATCGCCCAAAACTGGTATTCCAATATTGGGGAGGCAAGGTATAACATTGTCTTTTATCCTTTATATCCAATTCTAATTAAAGTAGCCAATTTTCTGATAGGCAATTATTTCCTCTCCGGAGTGCTTGTTTCCCACATATGCCTGATTATTGCTTGTTTCTATCTTTATAAGTTGGTGGAATTTGAATTTACTCCGGAAATTGCCGATAATGCATTAAAGTATCTATTGATATTTCCGGTTTCGTTCTTTTTGGGGATTGTTTTTACTGATTCACTGTTTTTAGCTTTATCCATTGCCTGCTTCTATTATTTCCGAAAACGAAAATGGATAATCGCCGGAATAGTAGGCTGCCTGGCTTCTTTCACCCGTAATTTTGGTATTCTATTGATTATTCCTGCTTTGATTGAATATTTATGCGCCAATCAGGTTTTGAAGATTGGAAACTATCATTTTTCAAAGCTTAAATCCGACTTTATTAACGGTGGATGGGCATTGTTTTTAATACCAATGGGGTTCTTGGTTTATCTTTATATTAATAAAGCCGTAACCGGTGATTGGTTTAAATTCATTTATTATGAAAGTGAACATTGGCATAATCAGATAGACTTTTTTGGCCGGAACTTAATTAATTATTTTGAAAACGCTATGACCTGGAAACCGGCTGAGCGAATCAGTTTGTGGATACCTCAACTAGTAACAATTTTTAGCGCTCTCGGATTAATATTTTATTCATTTAAAAAAATACCGATATCTTATATTGTATATATGTTTCTCTATCTGCTTATTTGTGTTTCCTTAACTTGGTTACTTAGCGGTCCCAGATATATTATGAGTTTATTTCCCATCTACATTTCGATCGCTTTAATAGCGCGTAATAAAGTAATTGATTATTTGTTGTCGTTTTTATTAATATTACTATTAGGGTTTTATTCATTAGCATTTATCAGCGGCAATTATGTAATGTGAAAAACCTACAACTAAAGAATCCCCAGTGGTCATCGTTTTATAAAATACGCGGATAGGTTGTAGAGGCAAAGGAGTGAATAACTCTGAAAAAAAATATTCATTTGATTATCAAAATTGTTTTGGCCCTCTCTTTGCTAGTATTTTATTTAAGTAGTAATTCCCCGGCTAACGCTCAAAACATTAATTTATTAAAAAATAGTGACTTTGAACAGGAAGACCGGCTTAATAATATTCCCCAGTATTGGACCAAAGACTATTGGCAGGCGGACTCCAAAATCGGGATAACCAGTGAAAAGGCCCGTCACGGTAAATATGCCGTATTGTTAAAATCCGATATAGCTAATGATATCCGGGTAATACAAACAGTTAAGGTAAAACCAAATAAACTGTATCGTTTTTCCGGCTGGGTGGCGACAAAAAACGTCAGTGGCGGTAATATAGGGGCTAATCTATCGGTTATGGGGGGCTTTGTTCACTCTACCGGTGTTAGTGGGAGTCATGATTGGCAACCGATCGAAGTTTTATTTAAAACCACGAACCAAACGCAAGTTATTCTGGCGGCCAGACTTGGACATTATAGCAATACTGCCAGTGGCGCCGCTTTTTTTGATGATTTGCTATTGGAAGAAGTCAAAGATCAAAAAGTAGTCTACCAAACCTTAGATACCAAACAGCCTGGTAATATTGATAAGCCAGTATCATCAAATCCGTTATCCAAATTAATGTCCAATCTTTTCAGTTATCCGGCGCTGATTTTGTTCTTCTATTTGTTGTTATTATATGGACTCCGGTTAAAACTCGGCCGTTTTGAAGTTTTGGCGGGATCGACAAAGGAAATTGAAACAAGATTACCTATTTACTTTTTTGGATTGGCAATTATCGCCGTATTGGTCCGGATTCCATTAATTGAGGGGACTCCTTTTGCAATTGATGTCAATGATTTTAAAGCCTGGGCATTACGAATTATCGCCTCCGGTCCGGCCAACTTTTACGCACCGGATTATTTCTGTGATTATCCACCTTTTGCAGTGTATATTCTGGGAATAGTCGGCTGGATCTCCAAAAGTTTTTCATTAACCGGCAACCATTACTGGTTCACTTTTTTAATAAAGCTGCCTTCGCTAATCTGTGATATCGCAACAGCTTGGTTGATATTAACCTTGATTAGGAAAAAGAATCCCCTGGTATCTTTATTATTATCCGGGGTTTATATGATGCTCCCAGTGGTTATTTATAATTCGGCCTATTGGGGGCAGATGGACAGTTGTTATGCTTTTATGATGCTCTTAACCTTTTATCTGGCGGCAGTTAGAAAACAACCGGAATTTGCAGCAGTTTTAGTGACGGCGTCATTCTTAACCAAGGCCCAGACTATTGCCTTTATTCCATTACTGCTTTTTTATCTGTTTCAGAAATACGATTGGCGGCGAATACTCCGGACTATCCTGGTTGCTCTTATTGCCGGAGTTATTATCATTTTACCTTTCAATATGGGTAAACCCCTCACCTGGATCTTTGACTTTTACCGGAGTCAAGCCAATCTATATCCTTACGCTTCTTTCTACGCCGCTAACTTTTTAACTTTACTCGGCGGTCATGCCATCAAAGACAATAACTTGATCTTCGGGCCAGTTAGCTATTATTACTTGGGAATATTCATATTTTTAACTACTACTGCCTGGAGTTGTTATTACTACCATCGTAAAAGAACCAATGACGCTTTGGCGCTAACTATGGCAATTGTGGCTTTTGCTTTTTTCCTATTCTTTCCCCGGATGCATGAACGGTATTTATTCCCGGCGTTTGCCTTTCTCCTGACGGCAATTGGATATTATAAAGACCGTAAGCTTTATTTAATTGCGGTACTTTTGAGTTTGACCGGTTTGTTAAATCTACAACTAGTAGTTTTGAAATTTCAAAATCTATTAACCGATAATATCTTTAATGAAGCATTACTTATTTTATCGATGATAAATACCGGCCTTTTTATAGCGTTGATTGCTATTTTCCAGATGCAATCGGGGAGAACCGGAAGAAAGATTAAAGAGTTTATCTCAAGGTATCATTGTATGATGGTACAAAGTTTATCAGAGAAATTTAAAGAAAAACCTTTTCAGCTAAAAAAAGCCGATTATCTGTTGTTGGGACTATTAGTTTTAGTCTACACCGGCTTTATCTTTTTCAGACTCGGTTCCGGGAGGATGCCGCAGACCGGATTATACCTAGATAATTCGCCGAAGGGAATCGAAATAAGTTTTGCCGCCGGAGTTGTCCCCAAAACGATGGTAATATACGACTGTGAAGGTTCGGGAGCGCTAGAGGTTGGCCAATCCAACGGTACTGATTGGCAACCTGTCGCTACAGCAAAACTTAACGACTTTTATGTATTGAAACGGATACCTTTAAATTTATTTAAGGCTGCCAATTTAAAACTATCGCCGCAGCCGACGACTGGGAGAATTAACGAAATAGCCTTCCTGGATTCGTCCGGACGGTTAGTTCCGGTTAAATCGGTCCATTTTTTAGATAACAACCGGGAGGTTCCGGCTGCTGAGACACAGTTATTTGACGAACAAGGTTTAATGACAGCTAAGCCTTCTTATTTGACTAGCACTTACTTTGATGAGATTTACCATGGACGGACCGCTTATGAATTTGTTAAGGGCTTACCGGTTTACGAGACTACCCATCCGCCGCTGGGGAAGGCTTTATTAAGTTTGGGTATTAGGTTGTTCGGTATGAACCCATTCGGGATGCGCTCTATGCATGCCATAGCCGGAATTTTGCTGATGATCTTACTGTTTTTGTTGGGCCGCCAAATTTTGGGGAGCCGATTTGGGGCTTACTCGGTGATGATTTTGGGGATGTTGGACTTTATGCCCTTTGTTCAAAGCCGGTATTCGACAATAGATACTTTTTCGGTTTTAACGATTAACCTAATACTCCTGTTTACTTTCAAATATATCCGGGAACAGGAGTCCCGGGCTAATCCGGGAAGTTCCCGGCAGACTTTATCATTAATATTCATCTCTTTCGCTTTGGCGGTAAGTGCCAAATGGACTGCTATCTATGCTTTGGCCGGAGTTTTATTTATCATTTTCATCATTAAACTCAGACAATTAGTAATTTTTTTAAGGGAGAAGTCAAAGTTAAAAATAGGAAAAGCAGCAACAGTTAATTTCCGGCAAGCGACAGCTGGATACGAGGAGAGCCAACCAAAGGGATTGGCCGGTTTGAACCAACTATTTTGGCATAAAAACATTCTCCCGACGGTTATTACGATATTAGTTCTGTTATTCCTGGTCACTCCGTTAATTTATTATTTAAGTTATATTCCGTTTTTAAAGAGTAGCGGGGTGCAGGAGATTTTTTCAGCCCGGGGAGTGGGGGCAGTTATTAATAACCAAAAATGGATGTATAGTTATCATTCCAATTTAACAGCTACTCATCCGTTTTCATCACCTTGGTGGTGCTGGCCGTTTAACTTTAAGCCGCTTTGGCTTTATTCCGGTCCTGAAGTTGCGGCGGCAGATAAGGCTACTATTGTTACCATGGGTAATCCCTTGATTTGGTGGTTGGGGTTAGTTGCGCTATTGGTTATCGGATATCAGTTACTAAGAGCACGCCGGTTATCGATAATGCATTTTGGGTTTATTTGTTTTTTAGCCTCGTATTTGCCTTGGGTATTGGTGAACCGGGTTACTTTTATTTATCATTATTATACGATGCTGCCTTTGCTTTATGTTTTTATCGCCTTTATGCTGGAGAACTGCTGGAGACATAGTGTGCAAGGACGGAAGATAGTCTATGGAATACTAGCAGTCGGTTTAGGGCTGTTAATCCTCTTTTATCCGGCGTTAAGCGGGATGGAGGTATCTCAAAAGTATATTGAATTTCTGCGCTGGTTTCCGAAAGAGTGGTATTTTTAAGATATAAATTAATATTATAAGCGGTTTCAATTCCTAATAACTTTGGATCCGCTTTCCTATTAATACAGTCTATCATGTAACGGCATTCTGCTTGATAAGGATCATAGTCAGGTATAACAATTTTTTCCGGTTCACCGTCATTTGGGTATAGAGTTAAATCATTTACCGGTCCGTTTGGACCCCAGTACCATTTTAATTCGATAGCTTCATTTTCACAGACAATCCTTATACATGTACTGAAGGGGAAACTTTTCGGCATTACTGTACTGCCTTCAAGCATAACAGAGGTATTTTCATATTCTAATAGAATATTGATATGCTCATTGGCTCCAGCCGGAGTTTGAGTTCCTAAACTGATGACGGAGTTGGGTTTTCCAAGCATCCAATACAGATAATCAATATCATGGATCATTAAATTAACAATCATATCGTTACTTGACCAATAGGGTTGGGAAAGCCGGTTGGCAAAAACCGCTTTCGGCTGTCCCGGTTTTCCGGATTTGATATATTCATAAACATACTTGTATTGACTTTGGAATCTATCGAAAAGGGCCACCAGTAATAGCCGATCGTTTGACTGGCGGCCTTCAGCATTTGTTCGGCTTCATCAATATTGTAAGCTAATGGTGTTTCGCAAAAAACATGTTTTCCGTTATTCAGGGCGGCGCATTCAGCTTTTGGCTAAAGAGAATTTTGAAGCGGATTTAATTGAAAGTGAAGATGTAATGGAAGAGATAAGAGATAAAATCAGAGCTAAACTTGGAGAGGTGTATTATGACTCTAAAGTCAATATTACGTTATTCCAGGTACTGAAGAAGGTTTTCAAAAGTTGGACGAACCTCTGGCAAAAATGATAAAAAACTTGTATAATAAAGATAGGCAAGCTGGTTCCGGGGATTTGGCAATCCCCAATAAAAAAGTCGGTTACGCAAGTGTTTTATTAGACGGAGAGAATACCGATACTATAATTGTTATTGATACCAAACAAGCCGGCTATTCTATTACCGTCGCCGAAATAGCAAGTATTACAATGTTATATTATACTATGGTCAATACGGCTTATTGGCTATCGCAAATTCAAGAGGAAAAAATAGAAACTCCAAAGAGACCATTAACGGAGGAGGAATCCGGTAATGACTAAAATAACTAAAAAACCACGGATTAACGTTCAAATTCTACGTGAAGAGAATATTCCGGCTGATCTTCGTGAAATGTTGCTATCTGTTAAAGAAAACGGCGAGTATGATAAGAAGTCGCGGAAACAGATGTTAAGGCGGAAAATATCATAAAGTACTTTTATTGTACATATAATAACACTCCGAGAGGGGTGTTTTTTGATTGAAAAAAATTAACAAGCCCAGAACAATAGAGATTCAAATCCAAAATAATATTCCGGAGGAAGTAATTAAGTTAAAAAGATTGATTGAAGGTTTAAAAAGAGGCGGCGCAGTTTAAGGTGGTTTTATAAAAATGTTTAGGGATTTAATTGATTTCAAATTTATAAATTTCCGTATCAATCCCTTTACTATCTTTGGTTTTACATATAACCGCCAGTTTCGCTTTTTATAATACTCAGCTGCATGTTCGGTTCTTAAATATAGAATATTGTAATCTAAATCCTTCGCTTGGTGATTGCGGAATTTATTAATTATTCCCCAATTCCTTGGCCGCGATGGCTTTTATCAACATGAGGGATTTTCATAATTAAAAAATTTAACATTTGGATACAATATATTGATAGTTATATCTAGGCTTTTCACTATATATTGTATCCAAAACTAAATAAAAGTAATTATGAAACTCCCTTAACATACAAAGCGGCCAACCAGGGCTTCAAATCTCTCCTGGTATCCAAGTCGCCTTCAAACAATGATACCGTTCCGACACATTGTTCATCCTTTAGGGCTATTAAGGTAATGGGAAGTTTATCATAATAGCGTTTCCGGAAGAATCCCCTTATTTCTGCGTATTTAACCGCTGATTTATCAATGAACTCTTCGTAAATCCACTTAGTAACTGTTTCGAGGTGTTTGGGGTAATTTAATAGATTGCTTATAACCATGTTTCAAAAAGTCGCCCCCATTCTCGTAAACATATAAACAAAAAAACAAAACCCAACTTCAAAAAACTCCTAATGCAAAGATTCGGAAATTTCCTAAAAACCCTGCGTAGCTTGGCGGCAAAAAGTCGGAGCTACCTTTTAATAGTTCGAAACAACCAATTAGGAGTTCGGAACTACCTTTTAATAGTTCGGAACAACTAATTAGAAGCTCAGAGCTACCTTTTAATAGTTCGAAACAACTAATTAGAAGCTCGGAGCTACCTTTTAATAGTTCAGAACAACTAATTAGTATCCTTGAAATAGAAAAAGGTATCTTCGACATACAAAAAGGTATCTCTGAGATAGAAAAAGGTATCTTTGACATACAAAAAGATATCTCCGAGATAATAAAAGGTATCTCCAAGATATTAAAAGTTTCGGCGCCAAGAGCCACCGGGGTTGGTTTTTTGTTTGTGACTTTTCAACTTTGGACTTTGGACTTTCGACTGTTTTTTTAGCTTTGAAACAGTTTTTGTTTGAAAAAATATTAGCTAAAAGGCTGAATAGACGGTTGGGGAAATGCGGAATAGGGGATAAAAATATTAGGGAATCCGGTTAAAGAGTTGGGAATGGTGTGAGCTCTCGTTATGGGGGATTTTTTGGGTTTGATTTGTTTTGCAGGCTTGTTTGGAGGTTTGGTGTTCGGGCTTTGGAGGGGGGTTTTTAATTGGCGGTTTTTTGGTTTTGGGCTTTTGACTTCTGGGTTTCTTTTGTAGGCTAAATTTTTTGGGTGATAGAGGTTTGGTTTTAGAATGAAAGGTAATAAACTGAAAGAAAGTACTTAACTTTTTTTGAGATGTTATTGTCTTGAAGTTCTAACTTTATTTATATTTTCTTATAATAATTTCATCAAAACAATCGCTTAAACTATAATTTTCAGGAAACATTAATTTAAAGGTAGTTACATTAAAAACGGAAAGGTAGAAAATCCATTTTTTAAAATAATCGTGATAAAAGATTCTAAGTGTATGTCTATCATGTTTACTAAATCGATAAAAAGTTACAAGAGGATCAACATCCATATCTTCAATTGACATCGAAAAAGAGTCTGGCAAAGTCTCTGTTTTTCCTCGAACAAAATTCCTTATTAAATCATACTTTTGATTCATTACTATTTTATTACCGAATCTATGGCATATATATTCCAAAGCAACCTTACATATAAATCGGGTAAAGGTAACATTTGCATTCAGATTTTTAATTAATGTTTTATCTTCAGGTTGATACCATTTTATAGGTTCAATTTTTTCTATTATATAACCACGTTTTTCTAGTTTAATTTTTAAAGAGTCAATTTCATTTAAAGTTCGTATAAAATATTCGTTTTCCGTATTAGGTGTTATTAATTTTTCTCTTGAAGGTTCAAAACTTACTCCTTTGATATTAAATATTCGATAACCAGAGAATCTATTTCCCTCTGAATCAATAAGTGTTATTGGTTTCTTTTCTTTAATTTCAGGAATTTTTTCATCATTTAAAAATTCATGGTGCATAATGCGTAAATACTTTATATGTGAACTATCAACAAATTTGGCATCAATTTGAGATCCGAATTTAGAATTACAGTCTATACAGACTTTATTTTGTAATGTAATATCATTTGAAGCATTAGATAAAATTGCATCAGGAATAATATGCTCAATAGACGATTAATTATTGTGCTCTTTACAAAAAATGCAAATAAATGGCTTACATAATTTTGATTTGTTCAAATTATTTAGGCCTCTTCTTTTGAATAGTAATACTACTTAAGGATTCAACAGATAAAAAATTCACTGGACTTTTAGTATTTGAAAGTGGGGCTGATTCAACCCCCCGTCCGAAAAGGTACTCACAATTATTAGATACGACGGAAATTTTTGATAAGGAAGAAGTGGTGAGCAATTAATAGAAAACTTGAATCTATTTTTTTTCCTGTTTATGCCTTAAAATTACCGCATCTAAAAAAAACTTAACAAACTTTCTCTCTTCCTCACTCATCTGCTCAATTTCAGCTACATATTCCAACAAGGTTTTATCTGTAATTGCTTTTTTAGCTAGTTTTTCCGATTTCTCAGCTAGAAGATAATCTATAGATACCCCAAAAACCTCTGCTATTTTTTGAAGTGTTTCAGCGGAAGGCTTTGTTTGTCCACTTTCATATTTATTGATTGCAAGCCGTTTAACACCTATTTGCTCAGCTAATTTTTCTTGGCTCCAATCCTTCTCCTGGCGAAGCTTTTTTATTTTCTGGCTAAAACTCATTTTTAGACTCCTGGAATAAAAGTGGTAAATAATTGTTGACATTATATATTATCTAAGATACAATATGCATGTAATTACATACAAAAGTTATATTTAAATTATAACACGACAATACAAAATCACTTAAACTGCGCTTTGAGTAAGCTATTAGTATTTAAATTATTTTACCATAATTAGGCTTATTGCTCAAGGTTGGCAATTTATTGATTACATATTCCGGCGCAAACTGGACAGCGGCATAAAAAGCCTAAAAGCACCCCTCTCTTGCTCTCGCCCCGCGGGGGAGAGTAACCTGAAGTCGCTGCTCTCCAAAAGATTTTGTACTGCGAAGGTTAAGGTTACTCTTCCACTTGAAATGACTATATTAATTTACATCGCAGGGGAAGATCACATCATGCTACGAAGTGTTCAGGAATAAAGTGCTATAAAAAATAGACAACGGAGGCCGGCTTTGTCTGTCCTGTCCCCGAGCGGGGAAAGGTGGCCTCGCAAGGCCGGATAGGGGTCTACACCCGAATTTCCGGCAAACAAAAAATAGGCGGCGTATTAAAAATTGAAAATTGAAAATGGAAAAGGGAGAAAGGCAAGTGTGAATTGTGAAGTTCGAAGTTTGAAATAAAATCATTTTTGTGTTTCAATCCAATAAATCCGTGTTAATCCCGTCTAATAAAGCTCTGTGACTATCTTTAACCAACTTAAAGGTTTTAAAACTCTCAACTGTAAACTGTCAACTCTCAACTCTAAATTATCCCAGGAGGTCCCAGCCCATGTTAAGCGAAAATTCCACCGGCATCAAACGCTTAATTTTCGACCGTATCTGCCAGATCCAGGACGAAATCATAATCCACGACCCCGAATACCAAGAACTTAACAAACTTCCCTCCGAACTCTTTAACCGGCTCTTTCACAAACTCCCGAAGGAAGACCAGGAAATTCTGGATCGCTATTGCTCCGAAAATAACCAACAGCTCAATAGGCAGGATGAGATCCTTTATACCAGGGGGTTGTTTGATGGGATTTGGTTGTGTAAGTGGATTGAACGGATTGGGAGAGGAGAGGATTTGGAAGTTTGAAGAGTTTACCAATTAACCGTCCCGGTCAACCTAACTCCCATCTCATAGGCCTTTTTACAGTCTTCCGGAAAAACTTCCTCCCGGGTCCTTATTTTATCAGTCACATCAATACCCGAAGTTTCATATTTGGAATAATCGTCAAACTGATAGGTATTGGTGACCAGCAAGGTTTCAGCCGACCCGAAAATCTTTGTCAACGACATCTTATGAAGCCCAGCCGGCCGGTTGTAGCCCATCTGGTTCATCCGTTCCGGTAGCGCCCAAAGTATAAATAAATCCGGTAGGAATCTTCTTTTAAAAAGGGTGGATTTCTCTGTTCCATATGTAAGATACGGGAAAAGCAATCAGTATTCCAATTTTTGCGCGGACTGCCGTTAATGGCCATGATTTTCATATACTATACCTCACTTTCAAACTCTTACCTCGTTTGCTATAATCATAGACATAACATAAGAAAACTTCAAGTACCCACTTTTTTGTATCATAGTACCTAAAAAGAAACCATATTTAATTGCTTTTCATGAAAGGAGCCTATCATGATTCAATATCGGAATGCCAAGTACCGGTGTTCAATGGAACTGACCCTGGCGCTGATTCATTAGGATTTCTCCCTATAATTCAAATTCATATCGAATGCTTTCTGAAATTTAACGGAAAAATTAAAGTAGCCACTTAGTCGGGCATGTTTATTTGTAATAAATGAAGTATAGATAATTTCATTTAGCTAATTGGAAATTGACATGAACGACTTCACTGCGATATGGTATAATTGGAAAAGAATATTTATAAAGAGGGATTTCATAATTTATCAAATTTCATTTCTTTGTATATTTGCCGTAGAAATATCAAATTGTAACATTATGCAATTCCCTTATAAAACGAAGGCGGCTGGAGATGGAGATTAAGGAATTGTTTAATATCCTGAAAAAGCTGGCCCCGGGTTTAATTATAGATGATTTTATCAATCATGAGGGGGACCGGTTAAAAACCATATCAAAGGTGGGTATTTGTATCGACCCTACCCCTCCGAACATTATCAAAGCTTACGATAATGAAATCGATGTTCTGATAAGCTACCATCCCTGGCAGGGTGAGGCGGAGTCAGTGGTCCGGAACGGAGCGATAGAGATCTGGCCGCTCCATACCGCTTGGGATAATACGGAACACGGGGTTATTTATACATTAGCGAAAGAAATCGGTATCCTTGGGTTATATCAAAAAGGAGAAATCGTTTACGGGGTAACGGAGCTTACTTTTAAAGAATTAATTGAACTTTGTCAAAGGGCTCTGGGACAGAATATTCTTTCCTATGGCGGGGATCTTAAATTATTAAGCAATAAAATAGGCATGTGGGCCGGCCCCGGTTTTTTGCCGAATTATAAGAAGTTTTGGGAAGTATGCCGGGATGAAGGTTGTGATACAATTATATCCAGTGAGATAACACTTTCGGCGCTAAGATATTCCCGAGCCCGGCAGGTTAAAATAATTGATCTGGGGCACAGCGCCATGGCTAAGCCGGGAATGTTACAACTGGAGAAGTTGTTACGGGGAGAGCCCGCTCTTAAATCATGTATGATTGATTTTTATGATGATTTTTACGGGTGTAACTATTATACCAATTGTGCTTTTGCCGATCAGTTTACCGAAGATGACAGTTTTTTTGAAAGTGAGTGAAATAGATGCTGCTTGTTTTTGATGTTGGTAATAATCAGACCGTAGCCGGAGTATTTGAAGGGACAAAGCTGGTTGCCGGTTGGCGGCTGGCTACTGATAAATTCAAAACACCCGATGAATATGGTATTCTTTTAAAGGGCTTTTTTGCCGATCAAAAGCTGGACCCTTCCCGAATTAAAGAAGCGGTTATCTCCAGTTCGGTTCCTCCGGTTACCGGTATCTTTGAAAAAATGGTTAACCAGTATTTTGGAGTAAATGCTTTGATCGTTGGTCCGGGAGTCAAAACCGGCCTGGTAATTAAATATGAAAACCCCCGGGAGATTGGAGCTGACGTTATTGTTAATTCCGTGGCCGGTCTCCATCTATACGGACCACCTTTAATTATCATTGACTTTGGAACCGCCTCCGCTTTTTGCGCTATCGCTCAAAACGGAGATTATCTTGGGGGTATAATCGCTCCCGGAATAGGAATATCCAGTGAAGCTTTATTCCAGCGGGCGGCTAAATTATACCGGGTAGAACTGGCTAAACCAAAAACGGTGATTGGGAAGAATAATATTCATAGTATACAGTCGGGTCTGATTTACGGTTACATTGGATTAGTCGAGGGACTAATCACCCGCATGAAATCGGAAATGAATTGTAATCCTAAAGTAATAGCCACCGGTGAACTAGCCGAATTGGTGGCCGGTGAAACCAAGATGATTGACCTCATCAATCCGGAATTGACTTTAGAAGGACTGCGGGTTATTTATGAGTTGAACAAATAGATTAGAAATAGGCGAAAGGCTAAAGGCGAGAGGCGAAGGTTTTTTTATAGAATTATTTTCGCTAAAATTTTTTCTTCTGAATCATATCTTTCACTCTCGCCTGTCGCCTCGGAACTTTCGCCTATACTTGATATTATACTGATATTTGCATAGGTGATGATTAATTGCTGACTACCGAGGGTAATAAACTTGAAAAAGCGGTTCTGATTGGCATTAATACCGCTAAAAACGATAATGCTTACTTTTGGGATGAGTTTGAAGAGTTGGTCCGGACGGCTGGAGCGGAAGTAGCGGCTAAAATGGTCCAATCCCGTGAGCACCCGGATCCTGCTTTGTATCTGGGAACAGGAAAAGTTGAAGAACTTGCCTTATTAGTAAAAGAATTAGATAGTGATCTAATTATTTCAGCCCAAGAATTAACCCCGGTGCAAGTCCGTAACCTTACTGACCAGACTGGAGTAAAGGTTATTGACCGGACCGGATTGATTCTGGATATATTTGCCCAGCGGGCTTGGACCGGCGAAGGAAAACTCCAAGTGGAATTGGCTCAATTAAACTATCTTTTGCCGCGATTGAGCAATTCCGGTTTTAACTTCTCCCGGTTGGGAGGAGGAATCGGGACTAGGGGACCGGGAGAAACCAAGCTGGAAGTTGACCGGCGGCGTATCCGGAAACGGATTTCCGACCTAAAACAGGAATTACATCAGGTGGAAACCCATCGGATGGTTCAGCGGCAGCTCCGGGAGAAACATCAAGTTCCTACTATTGCGTTGGTTGGTTATACCAATGCCGGTAAATCAACTTTATTCAACCGCCTGACTGATTCCGCCGTCCCAGCCAATAGGCGTCTGTTTGATACTTTGGATACAATCTCCCGTTTGGTAAAGTTGCCTAACAATCAAGAAGTTTTAATCTTGGATACGGTTGGTTTTATTAGCGACCTGCCCCACCAGCTGGTGGCGGCTTTTAAGGCCACCTTGGAAGAAACGGTCAGAGCGACAATTTTGTTGCAAGTGATGGATAGTAGTTCTCCTTATCTTAATGAACAATACACGGCAGTCCGGTCGGTTTTGGGAGAACTGAAAATAGAAGCTAAAGAAACAATTCAAGTTCTTAATAAAATTGATTTACTAGATTCACCGCATACAATAGAGAGATTGGCCAAGGAATGGTCGGCAATTCCGGTTTCCGCCAAAGATAACCTGGGATTGGATGACTTAGTGAATGAGATCCAAAAAAAACTCTCCGCCGATTTACAAATCTGCCGGATGTTGCTTCCATTCTCCGAAGCGGGATTATTGGATTTTCTACACCGTAAATGCCGGATTATCAAACAGGAATTTACCGCTGAAGGTATTCAGCTGTTAGTGGAATTGGAAACTCCGTTGGCGAGAAAATATGAGCGGTTTTTGGTTAGTGGTCAGTAATCGGGGAAAATTAGAAAGCGATATATTGAATGGCTTTCATCGCCCAGAGCTGAAGTCATAAATTAATGTTTTGCCAAAACCTCTGGGCTGTTGTCAACAAACTATCTCAACCCCCAAGGGGCTTGGTCAATCAATTTAGCTTTGAATGAATTTTTGAATATCCCCAAATGTTAACCTAGCCCGTTTACGGGGTTGAGAAAGATTTTACACCAGCCCAGAGGTTTTGAGTTAGCTTTCACAACAATCATCAGCTCTGGGCGATGATTATTGACAATCTTAAAATTTAGGACTTTAACAATGCTAAAAATCGGTTCGGTAAATATAAATAATCCGGTGGTTCTGGCTCCGATGGCCGGGGTGACTGATCCGCCGTTTCGGCAAATAGTAAAAGAATTTGGTCCGGGGTTGGTTTGCGGTGAGATGATCAGCGCTATGGCTTTGCATTACGATAGTCAAAAAACTCGCGATATGCTACAGATTAACCCTGATGAAAAACCAGTCAGTATTCAGATATTCGGGTCTAAACCGCAGGTGATGGGCGAGGCGGCCCGTTTTATTGCCGGCCTTGGCGCTGATATAATAGATATTAATATGGGTTGCCCGGTTGCCAAAGTGGTTAAAAGCGGTGAAGGCTCGGCCTTACTAAACAATCTTCCGTTGGCCCGTGAGATTATTCAAAATGTCGTTCAAAGTGTGAAAATACCGGTGACGGTAAAATTTAGGCTGGGCTGGGATAACGAACATATAGTCGCCGCGGAAATAGCCAAAATAGCAGAAGATTGCGGCGCTGCTGCAGTAACTTTACACGCCAGGACCAGAACCCAATTTTA
Organism: Bacillota bacterium; assembly: GCA_023435225.1. Taxonomy (GTDB): domain Bacteria; phylum Bacillota; class UBA4882; order UBA8346; family UBA8346; genus UBA8346. Next base: position 129,841 of record JAEYRX010000022.1, on the reverse strand, counting down.
TCAAGGGAAGGCTGACTGGGATTGGATTGCTAAAGTAAAACAGAGTGTTTCCATACCGGTAATCGGCAACGGTGACGTCGACTCACCGCAAGCGGCCAAAGAGATGATGGCTCAAACAGGTTGTGACGGCGTAATGATTGGACAAGCGGTGATGGGACGCCCTTGGCTGGTACGTTCGGTGGTGGCATATTTAGAAGAGGGAATACTTCTACCGGAACCAACACTGGCGGAACAATTTAAAGTAATTAAAAAGCATCTAAGGTTGCAGGAAGTTTATTCGGGAGAGCAAAGGGCGGTTCGGGAAATGCGGAAACACCTGTCCTGGTATCTTAAAGGAATGCCGGGAGCAGCCAGAATGCGTGATAAGGTAAATACTCTCACTACTATGGATGAACTATCGGAAGCTTTGGATGAATTCGCCGAAAAGCTATTAATAGATACTAACTGATAAATAAACCAAAATCCATAAATAAAGTCACAGAGAAAAACTCTCTGAGTCTCTGTGCCTCTGTGGCAGAAATCATTAAATTATTGAAAAGCGGTGCAAAAATGAAAAGAGTCATCAGTATCAGCTTGGGAAGTTCTAAAAGAGACCATCGGGTGGAAGTGGAATTTTCAGGAGAAAAGGTAACCATCGAAAGAGTCGGTACCAATGGTGACCTTAATAAAACAATTGAGATGGTTAAAGAACTGGATGGTAAGGTTGACGCTTTTGGAATGGGTGGTATCGATCTCTATTTATTTGCCGGTTCCAAACGGTTTACCATAAAGGATGCGGCCAAAATAGCCGGAGCAGCTCAAAAAACTCCCATAGTGGATGGGAGCGGATTAAAGAATACTTTAGAAAGACAAGTAGTAGAGTACCTTCAAACCAAGTTAAAAATGAATTTAAAAGGGAAAACGGTATTAATGGTCTCCGGGGTTGATCGATTCGGGATGGCTGAGGCGTTTGCTAAAGCCGGCAGTGACATGGTTTTTGGCGACCTTATTTTTGCCTTGGGAGTACCTATTCCTATAAAAACGCTTAGAAGTTTACGAGCTTTAGCCTATATGTTATTACCGATCATTACCAAGCTGCCGTTTACTTTTCTTTATCCTACCGGTTCAAAACAGGAACATGATACGCCCAAATATGCTAAATACTACGAAGGGGCCGATATTATCGCCGGTGACTTTTTATATATCAAAAAATATATGCCGCTGGAACTACGGGGTAAAATCATAGTAACCAATACTGTCACTGCTGTTGATATCGAAGACTTACGGAAACGGAATTTATCAATGCTGGTTACTTCAACTCCCGAATTTAACGGCCGCTCTTTTGGTACCAATGTTATCGAAGCCCTGTTAGTCTCTTTCTCCGGTAAAAAACCAGAAGAATTAGAAGATAAGGATTACCTAAAACTATTAAATGATTTAAAGTTTGAACCGCGGGTAGTTCAATTCTAATTATTCCTTCGGTATAAGTTTTCAATGTCTCTCATAGATTTTTATATGGGAGGCATTTTTTATGAGTAGCTTTGGTTTTGTTTCCTCACTGTTGAAAGTTCCGTCTTGGAATTTCTTTGATACTATTATACCGGATAAATTACGTTATTGGCATGGCCCGTTAAAAGCTGGTCAAATTACCGGTATTTTACCACAGGATCGCATTAGGGGTTGGGGTTGGAAACTACCGGAAAGTACGGCTGAAATCTGGTCAAACTCAAAAAAAAATTATTTATGGCAGCGATTTCTGGCGGAACTTCAGGAACAGGATATAAAAATTTTGGGCTTGGACCCGGAAACACTGTTTTACCCATCGGTTATAAATAAAAACCAGTATGGTTTTCCAGGTGTTAGCGATGGTAAAGCCTTGGAGCTATTACTTTTTATTAGCAGGTTTTCCTCCATTCTCCGTAATTATGATATTCCTCCCCAGAAAGCAAAGGCCATGATTATTTGGGAAGAAGGCAATCTGGGGCTTACCTGTGCCAGACTGGTAGCCAGGGAGGTCCGTTTTTTAGCCCTGGTTTCTCCTAATGAAAAAAACCTGGAACGGGCGGCGGAATTAGTCTTTGCGGAGACCGGAGTTTCGCCCCAAACTTATTCCGAAGTTCCCAATGACTATCGTGGGGCGAGAATTATAATTAAGTGCGGCCGGTTAAATAAAATCGGATTATCACATTGTCCAAAACGGATGCTCCGGTATGAGTTGTTTCAAAGATCTCCATCCATATCGAGTATGAATGTTTCTTTGCCAATTTCAGTCCGGTACAAGCTGGGAGAATTGCCCTTATATCCGGCATTGGGCGAGGCGATTATACGTTCCTATTTTGATTTGAATTATGGATTTTGGTTTGGTAACGATCTGCCATTAGAACGGATAATAAAATTAGCTGTCTGCTTTAAGGGATTAGGAAGGGAGATTGCCGTCTGATATTTAGTGATGCTTGACACCGGAATGGGTTTCGTTTATAATAAAACAAAACTATTTTATAGCACTGGAATTGAAGCAGTCCGGTGCTTCTCTTTATGGCATTCGTAATGATGCATTTCGCTTATAAGAGAAAGTCAAAGGCAAGTTTTTGAATCGTTGTGTAATTATAGAATAAACTTGTATGCTGGGACATATATTAACACATAGATTTCCGACCTGAAAGGAGCGCGGTATATGAATAACGATAAAGAAGTCATCCTTACTTTGGAAGGTCTAGCCAAACTGGAAAAAGAATTAGAACAATTAAAGACGGTCAAACGGCGCGAAGTAGCAGAGAGAATTAAACAAGCGTTAGAGTTTGGGGACATCAGCGAGAATTCCGAATACGAGGATGCCAAAAACGAGCAAGGTTTCATCGAAGGTCGAATTCTTTCCATTGAAAAAATGCTTCGAAACGCTAAGGTAATCGATGAACAAGATGTTAAAGACAATGTTGTCGGTGTTGGAACAAAAGTAAAGCTTATTGAAGTTAATGGCGGTACCGAAGTGGAATATATGATAGTCGGCTCAGCCGAAGCAGACCCGGAACAATCGAAAATATCGAATGAGTCCCCAGTTGGCCGCAGTTTAATGGGACAAAAAGTCGGCAGTGTAGTCAATGTAATTGTGCCGATGGGAACCATCCAATATAAGGTAATCGGAATTACCAAATGGGATTTTCATAACTAAAAATTTGACGTTCAGCTACAATATATCGATAGTAGCCCTCGAGTTATTCACTATATATTATAGCTGAAATTAAATTAAGGTAATTATGAAACTCCCTTAAGTAAGAGTGGTTTAAAACCACTCTAGTTTTTTGTGAGATTAGTTTTTTGTTGTAATCATACTAATAACGAGAAGACTTGAGATTCAAAGTTTTGCGACGTGGAGGGATTCATTTGGAACCGGAATTGCCAAAGGGTAATGAACAGATGGAGCTGCGGCTTCAGAAACTAACCAATTTACGCCATAAAGGGGTCAACCCATACGGCGAACGTTTTGACCGGACCCACCGGTTATATGAAATTACCGACCGTTTTGCCGAGTTGGAAAACCAAACGGTGATCATTGCCGGCCGGTTGATTTCCAAGCGGGACCAAGGGAAAGCTTGTTTCGCCAATATAATCGACCAGGGCGGTAATATTCAGCTTTATGGAAAGATTGATGTATTAGGGGAAGAAAAGTATCAGAGCTTTTTGGAACTTGATCTTGGGGATATTGTAGGAATCACCGGAAAAGTATTTAAGACCCACCGTGGCCAGATTACGGTTCAAATCGAAGATTTCAAGCTGTTGTCCAAAGCGCTCCGGCAATTACCGGAGAAATGGCATGGTTTAAAAGATACCGATCTCCGTTACCGGCAACGATATTTGGACTTGATCTCCAATCCGGAGGTTATGGATACTTTCATCAAACGCTCCAAGATAATAAGCACTATTCGCCGGATATTAGACGGAGAAGGATTTACCGAAGTTGAAACCCCGGTTTTAAGTGTACTCGCCGGTGGTGGACATGCCCGGCCTTTTGAAACCCACCACAATACCTTGGATCTTGATTTAACTCTACGGATTGCGTTGGAGTTATACCATAAACGCTTAATTGTCGGCGGGTTTGACCGGGTTTATGAAATTGGCCACTGTTTCCGGAACGAGGGTATTTCCACCAAGCATAACCCGGAATTTACCATGTTGGAGCTTTACCAATCATATGCTGATTATCAAGTAATGATGGAGATTACTGAAAAGTTAATCGTCGAGGCGGTTATGGCTGTTCATGGCAGTACCAAAATTGAATACCAGGGAACCCCCATCGACCTTACTCCACCTTGGCCCAGGATTTCGATTATTGAAGCAATTCAAAAATATACCGGTATTGACTGGTTGAAACTGCAAAGCGATCAGGAAGCGGTAGCGGCAGCTCAAAAACTGGGATTAAAGATTGATCCCAAGTCCACTAAGGGTATGGTTCTGGATGAGATTTGTTCCGAATTTGTCGAACCGAAACTTATTCAGCCAACATTTTTGGTTGATTACCCGATTGAGATTTCGCCGTTGGCTAAAAAGATGGCCGACAATCCGGAATTGACTTACCGGTTTGAGTTGTTCATTTACGGCCGGGAGATGGCTAATGCTTTCTCGGAGTTAAACGACCCGATTGACCAAAGGGAACGTTTTATGGAACAAGCCAAAGAGAAGGCTAAAGGTAATGATGAAGCCATGGTCTGGGATGAAGATTTCTTAAACGCATTGGAACATGGTATGCCGCCAACTGGTGGAATGGGAATGGGAATTGACCGCTTGGTGATGTTGTTGACGGATTCGCCGTCAATTAGAGATGTTATTTTATTCCCATTGATGAGGCCGATAAAGGAATAAAGAAAGTTGGGACTTACAATATAATTTTTAGCTGGTGGTTCAATACTGCCGGCTTTTTATATTGAAAGGAAAGTTTATGGGTGAGATAGGTTTAAAGATGTGGATCATTTTTCAAAATATTTGAATTGCCGGTCTTTGACGGGAGAAAATAAACCTATTCTAAAAAGAGTAATGGCATAATATCATAGTTCATTAAAGAAATAGTTGTTATAAACATAGATTTAACCAAAACCGGGGAGGATTTTTGATTTTTAAAGCGAAATGTACCTAGCGAACTTTCTATCCGATAAAGTCACGAGTCTAAAGTCCAAAGGTTATTGTGTCTATATTTTTTTGTTATTTATCTTTCGACTTTTGACCTTTGACTTCGATTTTTATATATATAGATTAAAGGAGGATACATATGAAACTTGAAGGTAAGGTTGTAGTTGCGCAGGGCGGTGGTCCGACTGCAGTAATTAACCAATCCTTAGTAGGGGCTGTTCTGGAGTCAAGAAAGTTTTCCCAGGTTACTAAGGTTTATGGGGCAATTAACGGAGTGAAGGGTATTGTTAACGAGGATTTTCTGGATTTAACCCAGGAAACCACTCATAACTTGGAGCAAGTGGCTATTACTCCGTCATCGGCATTGCTCTCCACCAGGGATAAGCCGGATGAAAAGTACTGTAAGGAAATTTTTGATGTTTTTAAAGCTCATGATGTCCGCTATTTCTTCTACATCGGGGGAAACGACTCTTCCGATACGGTCCGGATCGTTAACCAACAAGCGGAATTATCGGATTATGAGTTCCGGGCGATTCATATCCCGAAGACCATTGATAACGACTTAGTTATTAATGACCATACCCCCGGTTACGGATCGGCAGCCAGATTTGTGGCTCAGGCAACAATAGGCGCCAACCTTGATAATCGTGCTTTACCAGGCGTATATATTGCCGTAGTTATGGGAAGACATGCCGGATTCTTAACTGCTGCTTCCTCAATCGCTCAGAAATATGAGGATGATGGTCCACATTTGATTTATCTTCCGGAACGGCCTTTTGTAATGGATAAATTCATTAAAGATGTGAAAAACGTCTATGATAGATTAGGCCGTTGCTTGATTGTGGTCTCTGAGGGGATTTCCGATGAAAAAGGCAATCCGATTATTACCCAATTAATGAAGAATGTGGAGAAGGATGCTCATGGTAATGTCCAGCTCTCCGGCACCGGCGCTTTAGGTGATTTGTTGGCTGATTACATTAAAGAAAAATTGAACATTAAACGGGTTAGATCCGATACCTTCGGTTACCTCCAAAGATCTTTCTTCGGCTGTGTCTCCGATGTCGATCAGCATGAAGCCCGTGAAGTCGGTGAAAAAGCTGCCCAATTTGCCATCTGGCATAATATGGACGGATCCATTACCATTCACCGGACTGGTTATTATTCGGTTGATTACCGGTTGACTCCATTATCGGAGATCGCCGCCAAAACCAGACATATGCCGGATGAATTTATCAATAAAGAAGGTAATAACGTTACCGATGCCTTTAAATTCTATGTTCGTCCGTTGTTAGGTTCAGGATTGCATTCGGCTGAAAGACTCAGAGCTCCTAAAGCTCCGAAAATTTTAAAGAAAGACTGATAAAGAGAAAGGGGAGGACGAAAGTCCTTCCCTTTGATTTTTAATCTTAGGGAAGCGCTGATTAATTGAATAAGTGACGATTTTGTGCTTCGTAAAATGCCTAATACAGCATATTTGCTCGCACAAAATCGGATTAATCAGCGCTTCCTTAGAAATCTTTATAAAATATCAAAACCATTATATGAACCACGAAAAACACGAAATCTCTTCTGAACTTTTTTGTGTGTTTCTTGACTTTCGTGAGAAATTGTTTTTTATTGGCTTTTTATTGACCCGTGTTTAAATCTATATTTTTTGATACAATAGATCAAGTAAACCATTAAATGGAGGATTTAATCTTGAAACGTCCCGAACTGCTTATTCCTGCTGGTAACTTAGAGAAATTACGAACGGCGGTTCTTTATGGGGCTGATGCTGTTTATGTTGGAGCAGCTGGATTAAGTCTCCGAGCTAAACAAGCCGAGTTTGCGCCGGAAGAGTTGGAGACGGGAGTTAAAGAGGCTCACCATAAAGGAGTCAAGGTATATGCGGCGGTGAATATTTTCGCCAGAAATAAAGATTTAGCCGAGGTTAGAAAAACAGCCGTTTTTTTAAGTGAAATTGGAATTGATGGAGTAATTGTAAGCGATCCGGGAGTTTTACAGCTTATCCGCCAAATAAATCCGAATCTGCCAATCCATCTTAGTACCCAAGCAAATACCACCAATTCCGCCGCCGTCCGTTTTTGGAAAGAGCAAGGGGTTGGCCGGATTGTATTGGCCCGGGAATTAAGTTTAAAAGAGATTTCAGAAATTGCTGGTGAGATTCCGGAGATGGAATTGGAATTATTCATTCATGGGGCAATGTGTATGGCTTACTCGGGACGGTGTTTTTTATCGGCTATGCGTACCGGTCGTAGTTCCAATCATGGTGAATGCACTCATCCTTGCCGTTGGGAATATCTTTTGGTAGAGTCAACCAGACCAAACCAGCCTTTAGTACTCGAAGAAGAGCAGCGCTATAGTTATTTATTTAGTTCGAAGGATCTTTGCATGATCGAATATTTACCGGAGATTTCCGCCGCCGGAATAAGTAGTTTGAAAGTCGAAGGACGGATGAAGTCTGCCTATTATGTGGCGGTTGTCACCCGGACTTACCGCTGGGCTATTGAGGAGATGGTGAGGAATCCCAGAGGGTATCATTGCCGTCCCGAATGGTTGGATGAATTAGCCAAAATTTCGAATCGTGGTTATACAACCGGATTTTATTTTACGGAATCGGGCGAAAAAATTACCGAGGTTGAGCCGGAGGTTAAATACTATCAAACTTATGATATGATTGGTTCGGTTTTGGATTACGAGCCTAAAACCCAAACAATATTAGTGGGAGTTCGCAACCGGTTAACCCGTGATGACTCGGTTGAATTACTATTACCGGATAATACAATTCCCCTTAATATGACTGAAATGACCGATATTAACGACATCCCGATTACAAAGGCCCATAATGGTTATCAAGTGAAATTCCCCATAACCGGAGAAGTTCCGGTTGGAGCTATTCTGCGAAGAAAAGTTTAAGATAAATATATGGAAGAAATTTATCAAAGGGTTATGGTTAGTTATACTTGAATCCCTCAATGTAATTAAAATTCTTTGAGGGTATAAATGGTTAAACGATTTTTTTGGATTTCCATAGTTTTTTCTTTAATATTCATATTCAGCGTTGATGGAGTCTCTGCCGCCGGGGAGGCTTATTTTAATATCAAGACCGATTATCGGACCGATGGGCTTAGCTGGAATATTGCGGGTAATCTTGATGGGGAAGACCCGAATATTTTATCGGAGCTTACCTGGAAAGAATTGCAGATATGTCAATTAGTGGCCGAAATTAAACTGGACCTTAACCAAAAACTTACTTTTCAGAGTTCGTTGGGATATGGTTTGATTGGCAGGGGATACTCACAGGATTCGGATTATTATGGTAATGATCGTACTATGGAATTTTCACGATCGAATAATCAAAGTAACGGGGATAATGTTTGGGATGGTTCAATATCTATTGGGTATCGAATGATAAACAATCCGAAGTGGGACTTAATATTATCGGCCGGATATTCCTGGAATCGACAAAATTTACGGATGACCGACGGATACCAGACTATTCCTGATACAGGAGCTTTTACAGGCTTGAACAGCACTTATAAATCAAGCTGGAATGGGCCTTTGGTCGGAGTTTATGCTGCAAACCAGTTCCGGCCAAATTGGCATTTGTTTGGGAATGTTGAGTACCATTGGGCTGATTATTATGGGGAAGGCAACTGGAACCTCCGGGATGATCTGCTTCATCCGGTCAGTTTTATTCATCAAGCTGATGGTGGAGGAGTAGTAACCATAATTGGAGTCGAATATTCCATTCCGGATGAATGGTCGGTTGATTTAAGCTATAAACAAGCCAACTGGGCTGCCGGTAATGGATTGGACCAAGTATTTTCAGCGGATGGATTGATAGGGTATACCCGTTTAAATGAAGTTGTTTGGAATTCTTCGGTGATAACTTTTATAGTAAGACGCTTTTTTTAAGAAATAGTTTTTGGGACCGATTTTTGTCTCCTAAACAAAACGCTTGGTTGAGTCTGGTTTTGAACTTTTAACCGGAGATAATGAGGTTCCGGAAACGCATTTTTTACCGTTCCCAGGATACAATACACAGTCGGTGCGGCAATATTTGATTTCAGATTTAGTACTCATTAAGGGACAAACCAAACCTTTAATCTCCGGCATAAACGCATCACTTCCTAAATTGAGTTGATTATCTTTATTATAAGTTGGTGTTAACTGATTCGTTACTATAGTATTCGATAGTTGGTTAAAATTACTTTAGTGAAATTTGGAAAAATAAATAAATAGCTGGGATTCATTTGATGAGTTTTATCTAGTAATGCTTAGTTGAATAAGTTATTAAGCAATTCCCTTTTTTTACAATTTTCTAACAAAGCGTAAATAAAATGATAATAGTATTCTGGTATTATAATATTAATCATTACTCCTCCCTTTTTATTTAATATAAGTGAGGTTCTGCTGTGTAACTCACTATAAAGCCGAGTAAGCGAGGGCAATATACTCGCTGATGATGCAGCTGAAACTGGTTTTAAGTGGTCAAGAAGGTTGCTTTGCAGCTTTGCTTGACCTGGTTCCAGTGGAAGAATAAAAACTTAATTAATCAAAACTAAAATAAAAATCTCTCTCGTAAGGAAGAGAGATTTTTTTATATTGAAGGTGGTTTATGTTAGAGAAAATAAAATAATGTATCTTGAGTGAATAAAAAAGCTTTGCCGGATTGGATGATGCGCCGTGAAAAGCGGCGATCTGCTTCGCTACTCGGTCGCTCCGGTCCTCGATATACACCAGTATTATCTGCGGTCCTCGCTCGGTCGTATCTCGCATCTCACCACTTTTGACGACGCGAATGGTATTCGAGGAAGCTCATCCAATCCGGCAAGGTTTCACCCGACGCACCGCTGTGAAAGCGTCGGAGTGCATATGATTTAGGCTAAAGTTGGTTCCCTTACTTGTTAGTTGTTTTAGATTTTTTATGTTTAATTATTTAATGGTAGTCAATATTAGAGAATTGGAATTTGTAAAGTATGGTATGGAGGAAGATGGCGATCATATTCCCGAACCTTCAAAAATTAAAGAATTAAAATTAGATGAAGGCCAATTTGTGGCTATGATTCAAGTAAATATGGTCCCATTTCGGGATAAAATGAAGAATAAGGCTGAAAAAATCACTACTACTATTCCTAAGTGGCTAAAAGCCTTGGGGGATGAAGAAGGAGTGAATTATTCCTACCTTTTGCAGGAAAAATTGAAAGAATATCTTGGGATAGCAGAATCTAAAGATAATAATTATTAATATCGGGCTCATAATATAGAATTTTTAACCGATACTATAAGTAGAAAGTATTGTCAAATTTAAAATAAATAGAATAGGCTAGATTTAGTTTAATTAATTTAGAATTAATAGTAATTATTAGGAATAAACAAGAAAACAGGAGTGAATAGAAGTATTGGTTAAGTTAACCAATGAAAAATCATGAAATGAAATTTGTGGCATTTGATTAGAGGTGTTACTATATGTATAGTCATAATAAACATATATTAATTAAAGGGGGCGCTGGAGTAATGGAAGCCGCCATTTCCAAGGGCATTATTACCACCAATTCAGCGAGAAATTCAGCTATTAAAAATCAAAAAACAGATTGGGAAGAATTAGCAGAAGAATGTAATGCATTTGCAAAAAGAACCAATTTAACATCCAACGAAGTAGATAAAATAGTCACCGATGTGAGGAAACGACTTAATGCATGTGGTTGTTGATACAAATGTTTTTATAAACGCATTATTTAAACAAGATCAATGGTGCCTCAAGATTTTAGCGGAAGAATCTAGAGGCACTTTTCATTTTTTATTCAATGATTCTACAGCGACTGAATTATTTGTGGTTGTTACTGAGATTCTAGAATCAAAAAAAGCTAATAAAGGGGAAAAATATAAAATCCTTAATCGTCTTTTGAGAAATTATAATAAGAAGTGTTAATATAGAACGAAAAACGCTTTGTTCCTTATGCCAAGATGATTCCAGCGATAATAAATTTATTGGTTGTGCTATAGACGGGAAAGCTCAATTTATTATAAGTGAAAACGGCCAACATTTAAATGAAAGCTTAGAACCTATAATAAAAAAAGAATATGATCATAATATAAAAATTTTAAGCCCTTATCAATTTCAAAGAGAACTTTTAAAAGTAAAATTTCATTCGAATAATGCTAGATAAAGGGTGATATTCTACCCGGCTTATTATATATAGACCCCAAAATATAACGGTTAAGACATCTTTTTTTTATGTAAAGAAAATCCAAGTTAGTTCTTCGGCATATCGGTTTGATCGCTTTCTTAGTAAAACCGTAAACATTATCCGCTTCATCCATCTTATCGTATAAAGTCTGATATTTTTTCCTTTCGCCGCGCTTTCAGGACTCCTTATTTCATTGTGCCAGAAAAAGCTGAGGTTTCCATTTGGGAGGATTTATAATTTAGCGGCTAAATTTTAAAATTAAGCCGCTTTATTTTAAAGTTAAGCGGCTAAACTTTTAAGTTAAGCGGCTTAATTTTGGCGGGGGGAGGCTGGTCGAAAAAGGCGCCTTTTATACCAAGGTGCTTTCAAAGTGTGCGATATCCTTTAAATATAGTACTAAATATCTAACTTGTTATAAGTTTCCATCCGATATTAATAAAAACACTATATAATTAGGGGGTAAAGATGAGAAATTTAAAACTTATTGATTCCCGGATTGAAAAGGCAAAACAAGAACTGGTTAAATTATATGGGAATAGAAGATTTACTGATTTTGTGGTTTTAAAGGTTAGTGAAAATCGCATTTAAGGATAATGAGATTGAAATAGTACAATGTAAATATTGGTCAAAAGATAAAACCATTCATGAAAAACATATTTTTCAACTATATGGAACTGTTGTTGCATTTGAAATTGAAAATCCTGACAAGAAAATTCAAGCGGTTTTTGTCACTACTACAAAGTTATCAGATATAGCAAGAAAATTCGCAAAGAAATTAAGGATAAAAGTATTAGAAAACCAATCTTTTGAAAGATATCCATGTATTAAATGTAATATCTCTAGAAGAGATGGGACTAAAATTTATCATCTTCCTTTCGATCAGCAATATGATAGAGTTTCTATTGAAATTAAAAAAGGAGAGTTTTATGTCGAAAGTATTAAGGAAGCAGAAGAATTAGGATTTAGGAGAGCATATCGTTGGATACCTACAGAGTAATACTAAAAAAAGAAAATTAGTATTGTACCTCTTTACTTCTCCGACAGCAAATAAAAAAACCTTTCATTTAAGAAAGGTTTTAAATTTTAAAATTTGGTGCCGAAGGTGGGATTTGAACCCACACACTTTTAAGGGTGGAGGATTTTGAGTCCTCTGCGTCTGCCGTTCCGCCACTTCGGCACATATGTTTAACACGTAAAATGATTTTACCACAAGCAAATAGTAAATTCAAGGGGATAATTTAAGAAAAGTCCGGTAAGCCAGGTTGATATTTCTAAATAAAGAGAGTGAAGTTGGAACCTTTAAAAACTTTTTTGACGGGATTAACACGGATTTTACACGGATTTTACAGGGATTAAAAATTAAAAACATATTCATTCACTTGTTAGTTTATATTTTATTCCCGGTAGTTCATTAATCAAGGAATTAAATAACTCCCAGTTGGCTTCCGGAATTAATATCTCGGAACTGACAATCTCGGTAAAGTAGGTGTTGATCACTTCGGCATCGATCTGCTGCAACCGGTATTGGACCAGCGAATGGTCAGGATATTGGTAAGTAAGGGTAACGGCAAACCTGGGTATTTTGATGACAACTTCGGCTTGCTCTAATACGGCGGTCGCGGTCGCGCCATAGGCTTCGATTAAACCCCTGACCCCCAATTTTTTACCGCCAAAATAGCGGGTGACCACCACTACTACATTGGTCAACTCCAAACGTTGAATAGCCCCCAAGATTGGTTTGCCGGCGGTTCCGCTGGGTTCGCCATGATCATTAAAATATTCCACCGGTTCGACATTAATGCCAATCCGATAAGCGTAACAGTTATGGGTGGCCTGGGCATGCTCGGCCCGTATTTTCGTAATAAAGGCCTTAGCTTCGGTTTCATCGGCTACTTCGGAACAATGACCGATAAAACGGGAGCGCTCGATGACTAATTCGGTCGAATATGGTTTTTGAATAGTTTTATAAGCTTTATAATCCATGTTATTAGTATACCATTGTAATTATTTAAAGTCACTAGGACACGGATTAACGTAGATTAATATTGATTAACGCGGATTAGAATCTTAAATATATTCTGTGTAAATCCTACAAATCTGTGTTAATCTGTGTTATCGTAATTTATTGAGACAATAAAAATTACTTGCTAATCTATTATTAATTGAGTTGCATTAGGATCGGCTTAACATATATAAAAAGGAAAAATTTTTATAGTGTTGAATTATATAAATTTGTGAGTATTTAAATGCATTATAGACATATTTTCCAGTTTTCCAGACAACCTACAACTAAAGAGCGAAATGACGGTGAACAATTTGAAAACTCAATTTGACGTTATTATCATCGGGGGCGGACCGGCTGGGATTTTTGCAGCCTTGGAACTGGTTAAAAAACCTAATATAAAGATCGCTATCTTTGAAAAAGGACGTAATTTGGCAAAACGGGTCTGTGCGGTAACGGAAAAAGGGGCCGGCTGTACCAGTTGTACTCCTTGTTCGATCGTCAGCGGTTGGGGAGGCGCCGGCGCCTTTAGCGACGGAAAGTTGACTCTCTCGCCGGAAGTGGGCGGGTTTCTCGATGATTATATATCCAAACAAGAATTGCATAAACTAATCAGGACAATTGATGACATATATTTACATTTTGGCGCTCCGGCTAAGGTTTACGGAACAGATGAGGATATTATCTCCCAGATCGAAAAACGGGCAGTTTTAGCCGATTTAAGGTTAATTCCTTCCCGGATCAGGCATTTGGGTACCGGTTATACCAAAACCGTACTCCAAGCGATGCAAGATTATTTGGTGGAAAAGGGAGTCGAGATTTTTACCGGAACCGAAGTGGCGGAGATTATTGTCAATGATGGAAGTTTAAAAGGAATTAAAACCGCAAACGGTCAGGAGTATCGGAGTGAATATGTGATAATTGGTCCGGGACGGGACGCTTCCGACTGGCTGGTTAATGAAGCTAAACGATTAAAACTGGAATCAACGGTCAATCCGGTTGACATCGGAGTCCGGGTGGAACTGCCGGCGGAAGTTTTAGAGGAATTGACCTCCGTAATTTTTGAGACCAAGTTTATTTATTATTCAAAAACATTCGAGGATCGGGTCCGCACTTTTTGTATGTGCCCTCATGGTGAAGTGGTAATGGAAAATCAAGAAGGCTTGATTACGGTTAATGGACACAGCCACGCGGAACGGAAGACTCCTAATACCAACTTCGCCTTATTGGTCAGCAAAACATTTACGCAACCATTCCAGGAACCAATTACTTATGGACGTTACGTAGCCGGGTTAGCCAATTTGCTCGGCGGAGGTGTTATAGTCCAAAGATTAGGCGACCTCCAGAATGGAAGGCGTTCAACCAAAGAACGTTTGGCAAAGGGATTGGTAAAACCTACTCTGGAAGCCGCTACACCCGGTGATTTAAGTCTGGTATTGCCTTACCGTCATCTGTTAGCATTATTGGAAATGTTGAAGGCTTTGGATATAATTGCGCCCGGAGTTAACTCCCGAAATACATTGCTTTATGGAGTAGAGGTAAAGTTTTATTCTTCAAGGCTTAGTTTGAACAGTCATCTGCAGACCGAAATCCCCAATCTGTATGCAATTGGAGATGGAGCCGGAGTCACCAGAGGTTTGATGCAAGCCTCAATTTCCGGAGTTATTGCGGCAAGAAATATTGCAAGAAAAACCAATTGACAATTAAAAATTTTGATAAAGGTTATAAAAATTTGAGTTTTGGGTGTTAATGTTGGAGGCAAAATGAATCAAGTTGTACTTAAGGCCGGGAAGGATCGGCGGGTAAAGGGTGGTCATCTCTGGATTTACCAGGGAGAGATCGGAATTATCGGGATCGGGGTCAAATCCGGTGAGGTAGTTGAAGTGCTGGACAACCGGGGCCGTTTTTTAGGTTTAGGCTATTATAACCAGGCTTCGCAGATTGCAGTGAGGTTTTTGACTACTAACCGGGAGTCCATCGATGAAAAATTTTTCCGGCAACGACTCATTAAGGCCCTGGAATATCGGAAACGGGTGAAGCCGAATTCCAGTTGTTACCGTCTGGTCTTTGGCGAGGCGGATTTGTTACCGGGATTGGTAGTTGATAAATTTGAAGATTACTTGGTAGTCCAGTTCCTGACCATGGGGATGGAAGTGAACCGGGATACCATTATCAAATTATTGGTTGAATTATGCAATCCTAAGGCGATTATTGAGCGGAGCGACCTGTCGGTAAGGCATTTAGAGGATCTCCCGGAACGTTCCGGTTGTGTTTACGGGGAATGTCCACCCTCTATTTTGATTCATGACAATAAACTAAAATTCCGGGTTGATTTATTGGAAGGACAAAAAACCGGATATTTTTTAGATCAATCGGCTAACCGGGCTGCTCTATCAAAGTATTCTCAAGGCCGGAAGACTTTGGATTGTTTTTGCCATGTCGGCAGTTTTGCGATTCATGCAGCGGCTTATGGAGCTAAAAGTGTTTTGGGGGTTGATATATCCGAGGATGCCGTTAACATGGCCATCGAGAATGCAATTTTAAATGGTTTGGATGATAATTGTCAGTTTAAAGTGGCCAATGCTTTCGATTTTCTCCGGGACCAATCCGGGAGAAAAGAGGAATATGGATTAATAATTTTGGATCCTCCGGCATTTACCAAAAGCAAGCAGACTATTGACAGCGCCGTTCGTGGTTATAAGGAGATTAATCTCCGGGCTCTGAAATTATTACCGCCCGGTGGAATTTTGGTTACTTGCTCGTGTTCGCATCATTTAAGTTCCGAGTTGTTCTGGGATGTAATAACTTCGGCGGCAGCAGATAGTAAAAAAAGGCTGCATCTTTTGGAACGGCGGACTCAAGGTTTGGACCATCCGGTTTTAGTTGGTGTATCGGAGACCGAGTATTTAAAATGTCTTATTTTTGAGGTTATCTAAGGAAGCGCTGATTAATCCGATTTTGTGCGAGCAAATATGCGGTATTAGGCATTTTGCGAAACACAAAATCGTCACTTATTCAATTAATCAGCGCTTCCCTAAGGTTGGAGAAATAATGAAATCATCTAATATTAAACTTATATATACTGATGAAAGCGGTAAACTCTTCACGGACCCCAATCTGTTAGCGGTGGGTATTAACGGAAAGCAAGCGGAACCGGCTGATGAAAATTGGATTGATCTGCCGGTCGGAGCCGAAGTTATGGTTTTACCCGGAAGAGCGCCCTTAGGATATAATTCAAATATGGATCAAATAGAGGTGTTGGAAGAGAATACTGCAGTGGCGGCAATTTTACCAGTTGGTTATACCAGATGTTTAACTCCGGGTTATGAAATATTCCAACTTCAAGAATTGCCTCTTTTTGGTTATACTGCAGTTGGCGCTGTGGGTGATAGATTAAAAGTAGCGGCTGTCAAAACCGATGAGGACTTGAAATGGAACCCTGTTTATTACAATTCAGGGGATTTATCACGATTAATATCCGAAAAGTTAAAGTTGTATCCGGATAACCGGATTTTAAAACAGTTGGCCAAATGTGCCCGTGATTATCATTGTTTAACTGCCCAAAATGTTTTTTACAAGCGGTGGGAGGCGGGAATACCGGTATCTCCGGTTTGTAACGCCAATTGTTTAGGTTGCATCTCCAAACAACCGGCCGAATGCTGCCCCTCTCCTCAAGAACGGATTGATTTTATTCCTACTCCAAAAGAGATAAAGGATATAGCAATAGAACACCTCAATAATGCCGGTGATGCCATCATTAGTTTTGGTCAGGGTTGTGAAGGGGAGCCTTCTTTGCAATGGGAATTGCTGGTTCAGGCGATCAAAGAGATCAGGAAGATAACCAATAAGGGCATTATTAATATTAACACTAATGCCGGTTATTTTGAGGCAATTTGTAATATTTCGGACGCGGGATTGGACAGTATCCGGGTCAGTTTATTCTCCGCCGTACCGGAGAATTATGAATGGTATCATCAGCCACAGGGATTTAAATTGGCGGATGTTAAAAAGTCGCTAAAGTACGCCGCCGACCGGGGCTTAATGGTTGCCTTAAATTTATTGTTTTTCCCCGGTTTTAATAATCAAAGCCGGGAAACAGAGGCTCTTTATGAATTAATAGCCGAAACCGGAGTTAAGCAAGTACAATTGCGGAACCTAAATCTTGACCCGGAAAAGCTGGAAGATAAGATAAGTAGTGAAGAACTACCTACTGTTCAGGAATGGCTAGATAAGTTAATAATTAAATTTCCTGATTTATTAATTGGTAATTATACTGTAGCTCATCAAAAAGTAGAATAAAACTGCGATAAATCAAGTAAAATTCTTTCATAAATGTTTTGTTGCACACCAAAAGTCACTGTGTTATAATATAGAGGTTATTATGGAGACAATTGTTAAAACAGCTTAAATAACAATTTAAGCTGCTATAACTGATTATTTTTAGTAGTGTGAGGTGACAGTAGTGAAAGAAGGAATTCATCCCCAGTATAATACGACCAAGGTGACCTGCGCTTGCGGTGCATCATTCGAAACCGGTTCTACCAAAAAAGAAATCCGGGTAGAAATTTGTTCCAAGTGCCATCCGATGTTCACCGGTAAACAACGTATCGTAGATAGCGGCGGTCAGGTTGAGAAGTTTAAGAAACGCTTGGAGAAAAAATAAGTTAGACAGACAGAGCTTCGGGCTCTGTTTTCTCTATGTGCTGAAAAGTAGAAAGGCTAAAGGCTAAAGGCGACAGGCGAAAGTAACACATGGAAAGTTCCATATATTTATGAATTTTCTTTAGCCTTTCGACTCTCGCCTAACGCCTATTTTAAATATATGCAGGAAGGTGACTTTATGGAAAAGCAGCCCGATTTCCAGTATGGTGGGCAAGCGGTAATCGAGGGTGTTATGATGCGAGGCCGTGATTATCTCGCAGTAGCGGTCCGGAAAAGTGATGGCGAAATAGTGGTAAAAAAGGACCCGGTTGGAACGATTACAAAAAAATACTCTTTTTTAAAATGGCCATTTTTACGGGGAGTAGTATCGTTATGTGAATCATTCGGGATCGGGATGAAAGCGTTGATGTTCTCGGCCGACCAATTCATGGAAGGTGAAGAAGAGACGAAACTTTCACCATGGGAAACCACTTTAATGGTTGTAGTGGCTTTAGCCTTAACGGTTGTGCTCTTTATTATCCTGCCATTGCTTGGGCGAATGTTGGTAAATAAATTTCTACCTGGAGTTATCTGGGGGAATATAGTTGAGAGCGGTTTACGAATGTTAATTTTAGTAGGTTATATTGTTTCGGTTTCAGTTTTAAAAGATATCCGTCGGGTTTTTGCCTACCACGGAGCTGAGCATAAAGTAATCAACACCTACGAGGCCAAAGAAGATTTGACTCTTGAGAATGTAAGAAAGCATACTACTTTTCATCCGCGTTGCGGAACTAGTTTTTTGTTATTTGTAGTTATTGTCAGCGCTATTTTCTTTTCTTTCTTGAAATATGATACGATTTGGATGCGGTTATTAACCCGTATTCTCTTATTGCCGGTAGTAGCGGGAGTTTCATATGAGATTATCAAATTTACCGGAAAACACCAAGACTTTTTCTTATGGCGTTGGCTCAGTTTACCTGGTTTTTGGCTGCAGAAATTAACCACCCGGGAACCGGATGACCAACAAATCGAAGTAGCTATTAATTCTTTAGTGGCTGTTCTTCGCGAAGAGTCTCCGGTAATTGTTGGGGGTAAAGTATATGCCTCCGAAACTGTTAAGGTTGAAGTTGAACCGGCAACAACCTAGGCATGAGTTAACAGGCGTGAGGCATAAGTATGAATGTGGAGTTTTAGGGTTAATTTTTTATTTTTCTATATAATTATTATAAATGTTTAAATCGGCATAATGGTTGAGTATTGAAAGGTTTTTACTCACGCCTTTCACCTCATGCCTCATGCCTACTTGGGAGATAAAATGCTTGATAAGTTAGTTTCAATTGAGGAAAAATATCACGAATTAAGCCGGCAACTAAGTGATCCGCAGGTTATCGCCGATCAACCTTTGTTTCAAAAATTAGCGAAAGCTAGTGCGGCAATTACTGATTTGGTAGAAGCTTATCAAGAGTATAAAAGAGTAAAAGCCGACCTAGCCACGGCCCGAGAGATGGTGGAAGAAGCCAGCGGGGCAGAGGCGGAACTTCTTGAAGAGGAAATTGAGCAACTCGAGACGGAAGAAGAAAGGCTTACCGGCAAAATTAAGATTTTGTTATTGCCGAAAGATCCGAATGATGATAAGAACGTCATTATGGAGATTCGGGCCGGTACCGGAGGCGATGAAGCCGCTTTATTTGCCGGTGATTTATTCAGGATGTATACTCGTTATGTGGAAGCTAAAGGTTGGAGAACCGAGATTTTAAGCGCTAGTGAATCCGAACGGGGTGGTTTTAAAGAGATAATTTTTACCATTGAAGGTAATGGCGTATATAGCCGGATGAAGTTTGAAAGCGGTGTTCACCGGGTTCAGCGGGTTCCGGAGACCGAGGCCAGTGGTAGAATTCATACATCGGCAGCTACGGTTGCCGTATTAATTGAAGCTGAAGAGGTAGATGTGGCCATTAATCCCAATGATCTCCGGGTTGATGTTTTTAGAGCCGGCGGCCATGGCGGTCAATGTGTTAACACAACGGATTCGGCGGTACGGATTACCCATCTACCAACCGGATTGGTAGTAACTTGTCAAGATGAAAAATCTCAATTAAAGAATAAAGAAAAAGCAATGAAGGTATTGCGGGCAAGATTGCTGGAGAAGTTCACCAGTGAGCAGCACCAGGAAATGGCCCAAGCCAGGCGGGATATGGTTGGTTCAGGCGACCGGAGTGAGCGAATCAGGACTTATAACTTCCCGCAAAACCGGCTGACCGATCACCGGATTAATTTGACATTATATCACTTGGATTCAATTATTGAAGGAAATATGGATGAAGTGATTGAGCCGTTAATTACCGCTGTTCAGGCGGAACTATTAAAGAATGTGGATCAGAATTGAGTAGGCAACAGGTACTAGGCAACAGGCAACAGTTAAAGAAAACTACAAAAGTTAAAGTTT
This sequence comes from Bacillota bacterium, assembly GCA_023435225.1. Classification (GTDB taxonomy): domain Bacteria; phylum Bacillota; class UBA4882; order UBA8346; family UBA8346; genus UBA8346. The sequence goes on along the minus strand of JAEYRX010000022.1, from coordinate 109,458 downwards.
TTATTTTTTGTTAATATTGATAAAGGAAGTATAAAAAAGCAAAGAAACTAAGAGTCTGGAGTCGGGGTCATGGGTGTTAATCTGACAATTGGAGAAATTATCACCAAAACTGTTCCGTTTCTGAATGAAAAAAAGATCCCTAATCCCCGTCTGGAAGCGGACTTGATGTTGGCCGAGGTTTTAAATTATCCGCGGGTAAAATTATATTCCCAATGGGACCAACCGCTTCAACCGGCAGAGGTTCAACGTTACCGGGAGATTATTGTAAAAAGGGTTCAAGGACAACCTTTAGCTTATCTTACCGGAAATAAATCCTTTTTAAGCTGGGAATTTGCCGTCAATCCGTCAGTATTGATACCCCGGCCCGAAACGGAGATTTTAGTTGAAGCCGCCTTTGATTTAGTAAAAAGTAAAGACCAAATAACCGGAGTTGATATCGGTACTGGAAGCGGAATTATCGCTGTTTCTTTGGCTAAGCTGCTTCCCAATAGTATTTGGTTTGCTACGGATATTTCCCAAGAAGCCCTGGAAGTAGCGAAAGAGAATGCTCATTCTTTGGGAGTGGACTCCCGGATTACCTTTTTAAACGGGGATCTGTTTCAATCTTTATTTGATAAAGAAGTATCCCTTGGTAAATTTGATCTTATCGTCTCCAACCCTCCTTATATTCCTCATGACGAACTTGAGAAACTCCAGCCTGAAGTTAAACAAGAACCCAAGTTGGCTTTGGACGGTGGACCTGATGGATTGGAAATATTCCGTCGATTAATACCTCAAGCTTACGATATTCTGGCTGATGAGGGATTTTTAATTTTTGAGCATGGCTATGATCAGCGGGTCCAATTGGAAGAGATAGGTACAGAGCAAGGGTTTTCTTGCCGTTCTTTGCCGGACTTAGCCGGTCTGGATCGGGTTTTAGTCTGTGAAAAACGAGTTAAAAAGGATGCATGAATTAGGACTTACTGAAAAAATTTTTCAGCTGGTTTTAGCAGAAGCTGAGGCGCACCAGGCTAAGAAGATTAATAAAGTTAAAATTGCGGTTGGTGAATTATCAGGAGTAGTTGAAGGATCGGTAGAGTTTTACTTCCAATTACTAGCCAAAGATACTATTGCTCAAGAAGCGGCTCTGGAATTTACCAAGATAGGCGCTAAATTATATTGTTCACAATGTGACCGGGAGTTCCAAAAACAATCCCGGGATTTCTTATGCCCCACTTGCGGTAACCTGGCCCGGTTGACCGACAACGGGCAGGAGTGTATAGTCGAAAGTATTGAGGTGGATTAAATATGGAGATAAAAATAGAACAAGATTTATTCGCTGAAGAAGCCCGACTGGCGGCTGAAAATGTTAAGCTTTTAAAGGAACGCGGGCTGATGATGATAAATGTTTTAGGAGCCCCTGGTTCCGGCAAAACAAGTGTAATAAAAGAAACATCCCGGCTCCTTAAAATACCGACTGCAGTAATTGAAGGCGATCCGGCTTCCAGCATCGATACTGATTTATTAAATTCGTTGGGAATTCCGGCTTTTCAGATCAATACCGAAGGGGTTTGCCATTTGGAGGCTGTTATGGTTGCCAAAGCGTTAGAGGAGTTTAAGGTAGACTTCCGGACTTTATTATTTATAGAGAATGTCGGTAATCTGATTTGCACTGCTTGTTATCCGTTGGGAGAAGCTTTACGTATGGTAATTGTCGGTGTTAGCGAGGGTGATGATAAACCCTTTAAATATCCGGATATCTTTCAAGATGCCGATGTGGTAGTCTTAAATAAAACTGATCTCCAAGCAGCGGTTGACTTTAACAAAGAACGTTTTTATCAGGGAATCCGTAATTTAAAAAACGATTTACCGGTCTTTGAAATCTCCTGTAAAACCGGCGACGGATTAGAAGCTTGGGTGAATTGGTTGACTGAAAAAGCAACGACTTTTTGGGCGGGATGATTATGATTAGAAGGCGGTTAAACATTAGCGGTTTGGTGCAAGGGGTCGGTTTCCGTCCCTTTTTGTTTAATCTGGCCCGGCAAAAAGGTGTTACCGGTTGGGTCCGGAATAATTTTGCCGGAGTGGAAATAGAAATCCAAGGTGCTCCGGAGACTTTAAATTTTTTTATAACCGACTTGCAGCAACAAGCGCCGAAAACAGCCATAATTGATTGCATAGAATCAGTTGTAATTCCGGTAATAGAAGAAAAAGAATTCCAGATTCTAACCAGCGAGTTCGGAGCTGTTCCCGGTTCGCCATTGCCTGACCAGGGGATATGTTCTGATTGTGTCGATGAGTTTTTTAGTCCGGCTGATCGGCGTTATCGGCACCCCTTTAACAGTTGCACTATTTGCGGTCCACGTTTCACTAGTATCCGAGATCTGCCGTTTGACCGTAAAAGGACCAGCATGGACCAGTTCCAACTATGTCCGGATTGCCTCCAGGAATACCGCTTACCTAAGGACCGCCGTTTTCATGCCCAGACAATTGCTTGTCCAAACTGTGGACCGAGCCTTTGGTTTTCAGATTCCCAAGGGAACCGATTAGACGGTGATCCGGTTGGAAAAGCTAAAAAGTTATTAAGTACAGGTGGAATAATCGGTATTAAAGGGATTGGCGGATTCCATCTGGCTTGTTTGGCTGGTTCCCAGGAAGCGGTTACAAAGTTAAGAGTACTTAAAGGCCGGGACAATCAGGCATTTGCAGTAATGTTCCGGGATACGGATACTGTTAAGGAATATTGCGAACTATCTCCAGCTGAAGAAGAAGTTTTAGTCTCAATGCCCCGCCCGATTTTATTATTAAGACAAAAGAAGAACCAACAGTTGGCTCCGGCTATTAATCCGGGTTTAAAAGAGATTGGAGCCTTTATACCGTATTCGGGTATCCACTTGGCGCTCTTTGATGAGCAGATTAAGGCGTTAGTGATGACCAGCGGCAATCGCTCCGGAGAGCCATTAAGTATTGATGAGCAGGAAGCCTTTGATGAACTGGGCTCTTTAGTTGATGGTTTTTTAGGGCATAACCGGCAGATTCTTTGGCGTTGCGACGATTCCGTTGTCAGAGTGCAACAGGGAAAGACCATCGGAATTCGGAGATCCCGGGGATATGCTCCGGCTCCTATCAAGGTGGGACGGGTTTTAAATCCGTTAATTGCCTGTGGAGCGCAACAAAAAAATGTCTTTGCTTTTACTAAAGGGGAGCAGGTTTATTTGAGCCCTCATATGGGAGATTTAGATAATTTTGCTACTTTTGAAGTTTATCAGGAAACCATTGAACGTTTTCAACGTTTATTAAAATTAGAACCAAAATGGGCGATCCATGATCTCCATCCGGATTATAATTCAACTATCTTTGCCAAACAATTGCCGGTTAGCACTATTGGAATTCAACATCATTTAGCCCATGTTAATAGTGTAATTGCGGCTTGTCACATTCACGGGCCTGTTATTGGAGTTGCTTTTGATGGGTCTGGCTATGGACCGGACGGGACAATTTGGGGTGGTGAATTTTTTACCGGGGTTGAAACCACCTGGCAGAGAGCTGGTGCTTTTTGCTATTACCCATTGCCTGGAGGGGAAGCTGCAATTAAGGAACCATGGCGCATGGCAGCTTCATATTTACAGCAAGTTAATCCTGATTTTTTACAAGAATGGCTTGTTCAACAAGATTTGGATAAAATATGGAGTATCTTAGAATCAGCAATGAAAGCAGGGATAAACACTCCACTTACCTCTTCGGTAGGCCGGCTATTTGACGGAGTGGCTGCTCTGATTGGAGGACCATTAAAAGTAAGTTATGAAGGTGAGGCGGCCATTTGGCTGGAAAATCAAGCTAATCACAATTATAGTGATTTTTATCAGATAGAAATTCAAACCAATACCGGAGATTATCGAATTGACCCCGGGATTATCATCAATCAGATGGTAGATGATTTAGGAAAATTAAGCATAGGTGAAATAAGTATGAAATTTCATCGGACTGTAGCTTCGGTGGTTACGGAAACAACTAAATTAATCCGTCAAAATACAAATTATGAGCAAGTTGCTTTGAGTGGCGGAGTTTTTCAAAACCGGTTATTATTGGACTTAACCGCTAAATCTTTAAAGACTGCCGGATTCGAAGTTTTTATACCGGAAGTAATACCGGTAAATGACGGGGGAATTGCTCTGGGCCAAGCTTGGCTGGGAAGTTTAATGATTGAAAGGGGAGTTTCCGATGTGCTTAGCTATTCCCGGTGAAGTAATAAAAATTGATCAGAATAAAGGAGAAGTAAGTTTTTCGGGAGCAATTCGCCAGGTCGATTTGCGTTTGGTGCCGACAGTTAAAATTGGTGATTTTGTTTTGGTTCACGCCGGGTGTGCGATTCAAATCGTACCGGGGGAAGAGGCCCGGGAAACTATTAAATTATTTGCCGAAATTTCCGGGATGAACAATGATGAATATTAATAGATTAACCAGCTTAATCAGCCGGATAAATGATGAGTATTCCGGAACTACCGGCACTTTAATGGAAGTTTGCGGGACCCATACCAATGCCATTCGTAAGCTTGGGATTCACCGGTTACTGCCAAACGGTATTAAATTATTATCAGGACCGGGATGCCCGGTTTGCGTAACCGGGAGTGGCTATATAGAACAGGGAATCAAACTCTGTCGGAGCTCGGATATCACTATTACCACTTTTGGAGATTTATTAAAGGTTCCCGGTAACACCGGGACTTTAACAGAAGCGCGAGCCGATGGAGGAAAGGTCAGGATCATATATTCCCCACTGGATGCGGTAGAGCTGGCCCGGGTTAATCCAAATCAAGAGTTTATTTTCTTAGGGGTAGGTTTTGAAACTACAGCTCCGGTAATTGCTTTAGCAGTTAAAACAGCTAAAGAAGAAGGAATAAAAAATTTTTCAGTATTACCGGCCTTAAAAGTATTAAAACCGGCTTTAGAAGCTTTATTAAACGATAACAGCTTAAAGATAAACGGGTTAATTGCTCCAGGCCATCTTAGTGTAATTACCGGTGCTAAAGCATTTGCTTTTTTGCCGGAACATTATAAATTACCAACAGTTATTACCGGTTTTCAAGCGGAAGAGATTTGGTTAGGCATTGCCGCCTTATTAGCCCAGCTTAAAAACGACCGGATTGAATTGGAAAACATGTATCCGCAAGCAGTTTCGGATGAGGGAAATTTGGAGGCGCAGCAGTTGATCCGCGAGATTTTTAAGGAGGAAGATACCGAGTGGCGAGGGTTAGGGACAATTGCTGCTTCCGGTTTGGGTTTTTCAAAAGAATATCGTGATTTTGATGCCCGGATTCGCTTTCAGTTACCGGTTATTAAATCAATTGAACCAGCCGGATGCTTATGTGGGACGATTTTACTAGGCAAAGCCCAGCCGGAGGAATGTCCTCATTTCGGAAGTGGATGCCTCCCGGAACACCCGGTAGGCCCGTGTATGGTATCATCGGAAGGAACATGCGCCGCTCACTTTCATTATAGGTCAATAGTCTAGTAGGCAATCTAACGAATGAAATAAAGATCATTATAACCACAAAGACACAGAGAACACAGAGGTAATAATAAATTAATATTTTAACTATTTTTTCAAAATCTTTGTGCCCTCCGTGTACTCTGTGGTTGAATATAAAACTTTTCTGCTTCCCGGCTTCTCCGGGACATGAATAAGGCATGAAGCGTGAAATGGAGATGATTTTTTAATGTCGGGTAAAATTAGATTGGCTGAAGGTGGAGGGGGGGAAGCTACCGCTAATTTAATTAAAGATATCTTTTGGTCCAGATTCCGTCATCCCGAACTTTTAAAAGGGAATGATGCTGCAATTTTAAAAGAACCGGAGTTGAAACTGGCGGTTACTACCGATTCCTTTGTAGTTACTCCTTGGAAATTTCCGGGCGGAGATATCGGGAAACTGGCTATTTGCGGCACGGTTAACGATTTAACCATGGCTGGCGCTGAGCCGCTTGGTTTAACCGTCTCTTTTATAATCGAGGAAGGATTTGAAATTGATTCTTTAGCTCTAATCGTACAGTCAATGGCTGATACCGCTTCGGAGTCCGGAATAGATATTGTAACCGGTGATACCAAAGTGGTAAATAAAGGCGCCGCTGATGGGATATTTATCAATACAACCGGCTTTGGAAGAGTAAATCCTAATCTGCAATTGGGAGGAGAATTGGCCAAAGATGGTGACCGGGTTATCATTACCGGAACGGTGGGGGATCATGGAGCGGCAGTTTTAATCGCTAGAGGCGAGCTTGGAATCTCATCCGGGTTAGTCAGCGATGTAGCGCCGTTAACTAAATTTTTATTACCAATTATTAAAAAATTTCCCGGACGTATACGGGTTTTACGCGATCCTACCAGAGGCGGGATTGGAACAACCCTTAACGAGATTGCCAGGCAATCAAAGGTATCCTTACGTCTAAGTGAGAATGATATCCCTATTAAGCCCGAAGTTCGGGGAATAAGTAACATTTTAGGGATAGACCCCTTATATTTTGCTAATGAAGGAAAGGCTTTGATCATTGTTGATCCGGAAATCGCCGGAGAAATCCTAATAACTTTACGGGAGAATCCGTTGGGAAATGAAGCTGCATTAATTGGGGAAGTAACTTCCCGTAATGCCGGATTGGTTACAATTAAAAATGGGATAGGTGGAGAACGAATCTTACCGATGGGAAACGGAGAACACTTACCAAGAATTTGTTGACAAATTATACAGGAGACTACAAATTTTTGGCGAATCCGTATCTTAAGATTCCCACCCAGAGGTGGTTTAAAAATGAAGAGAACCTTTATAATATCAATAATAGTTATTCTATTGTTTACCTTTTCACCAATGATTCTGGCGGAAAACCGGAGTGATTGGGCTTTTTTATGCCAAGTAGCAAATGATAAAAAAACAGTATATATAGTCAGAGCAGATGGGTCGGAATCACGACCGTTGATTAGTGGAAAGAATATTGAACCATTTGAGGTTGGGAAACACTTTTTGGTTTATGTTGATCATAAATTATATCAATACGATCTTTCAAATCAACAATTAAAATTATTGACTGAATTTAAAGAAGACCATATATATATTCAGAAATTGTCAAACGGTCCTGACGCGCCGGATCAAGCTTTAGTTATAGCTGAAAATATGTTTGAAAGAAATCTTTATATATTGGAGTTTTCCGATGGTAGTTCCCGGTTGGTTCAGAATACCTTTTCGGGCGGTTCTGCAGGTTCTTCTTCGTTAAAAGGATTAAGTCCGGATCAGAAGAAAATCTCTATTGTCAAGCAGGCTCCGATGAGTCTTCGTTTTGAGCTTTCATTACAAGAAAAGATAAAAGATAGATTTAAGACTACTTGGTCTTTACCTCAGGATATGACTATCATTCCTGAAAGTCCTGTCTGGTCTCCGGATTCTTCGATGCTTGTCTTTTATGCAAAACAGTTTGAAAGTATTGAGGGTTTTTATTCGCTTTATTTACTGAATACCGGTACCAAAGAGCTTAATATAATACAGGAACAAGTATTTTCGAAATTTTCTTTCGGTGATTTTCGGATGGGACCTTTTACCCCAAATTGGTCGCCGGATAGTAAAAATATTGTTTTCCAATATCAACCTTATGGGCTTCCAACCGGAAGTTCGATTATTAAGTATAATAGTGAAGAAAATAAAAAGGTTACCTTAGTTGCAAATAGCGGACATCATCTTTATCCATTATGGTCTCCATCAGGGAACTGGGTCTTATATTTGGGAAATCCGGAAAGCACTAAAGATCAAGCCTATACGGTAAGTTCAACAGGCAATCAAAATATTCGTTTATCACCTCCCGATGGCTATACTGAATGGGCTGCATGGTGTGAATCAAATTAAAAATTTAGCCATTTTTAAAAATTGGAATGCCTTTTGTCGGTGGCTAGTTTTATAGGCCACAGAAACACGGAGGCACAGAGTTGTGTTTTAAAAGTAAACTCCTGTTTATAAGCGGGAGTTTTTTTATTTCAAAACAAAAATTCCAGATATCGGTGGGATAATCATATAAAAGCAGGAAAAACTAGATTTAACCTGCATCCAGCAATTAACCTTACTAAAATCATTTAAATATAGACTTGCCGGATCGAGGTCTAATTTAAAATTTGGAGGAATCAAAAATGGAAGACGTAACAGTATATACTACTCCAACCTGTCCGTGGTGTAACAAAGTTAAAACCTATCTAAATGAAAAGGGTATTAATTTTGAGGAAAAAAACGTCGCCGATGATTATCAAGCCGCCCAAGCAATGATTGATCTTACCGGTCAACGGGCCGTACCGGTTATTCAAAAGGGCGGACAATACGTAGTAGGGTTTGACCCCGAACGTTTGGAGAGTATGCTTCATTAATAGGCAACAGGCAATAGGTGAAAGGCGAGAGGAAAAAGGCAACAGGCAATGGGTAAAGGCACTGGTAATGAAAGTAGATTGAGTAAGTTAATAGGTAAAGCAAAGAATAACTAAACACGAAGAATTACTTTAGCCTATCGCCTCACGCCTTAAGAGGGGTGAGAAGATGACATACGATTTAATCATTATCGGAGCGGGGCCGTCCGGGATGACCGCCGGAGTTTTTGCAGCCAGAAAAGGATTGAAATCTTTAATTATCAGTAAGGATGTAGGGGGGCAGGTTAATTGGACGACCGATATTGAAAATTATATGGGATTTCAGGAGATTGACGGTCAAGCCTTAATGGACCGCTTTGAAGAACAAGTTAAAACATTACATCTAAACGAGAAACTTTCGGAGGTTAAGTCGGTCGAAAAAGAAGGCGACTTCTTTAAAGTTCAAACCGTCCAAGGAGAGGAATATAATGCTAAAGCGATTATTGTCTCCTCAGGGAAAAAGCCCCGAACGTTAAACGTTCCCGGTGAAACAGAGTTTCGTAATAAGGGAGTAAGTTATTGCTCTACCTGTGATGGACCATTGTTCCGAAATGTTCCGGTGGCGGTGGTTGGCGGAGGAAATTCAGCGGCAAAATCAGCGCTTGATTTAGCTAATTATGCTTCGGAAATACATCTTATTGCCATGAATGGGATGACTGCCGACCAGGTCTTGATTGAACGGTTAAATAAATTAACTAAACTAAAAAAATATTTGGAGCATACTGTTGTTGAAATTAAAGGGAGCGCTTCGGTAGAAAAAGTTGTGGTGGAAGAGGTTAAAAGTAAAAACCATTTTGAACTCCCGGTTCAAGGAGTGTTCATCGAAATCGGCTTAAATCCCAATCATGGATTCCTAGGAGATTTGGTGAAAAAAAACGAGGTCGATGAGATAAAGGTTGATTGTTTTTGTCGTACAAATGTACCGGGCTTGTATGCTGCGGGAGATGTAACAACGGTCCCGGAAAAGCAAATTATTGTAGCGGCCGGGGAAGGAGCTAAAGCGGCATTAAAAGCTTGGGAATATTTGATTAAAAACCCGGAATCGGAATATGTCCATTGAAAACCGTTTAAGACGGTTTTTTTATTGTCCTATAAGTTGGTATATGCCCTCCATGTTGACCATATATTTTAAAGACATCTTTATACATCATACTCTTATTTAATTATTATGGAGGCAAACCATGCGGGTGATTATCCTTCGCAGGCTAAAAGTCTTAATCGGAGCGGCTGTAGTAACCTTATTAACCCTTTCTCTGGTTATTTATCCCAAAGAGGGAGTGGAGTCGGCGGTCGCCGGTTTAAAAGTGTTTTGGGATATAGTTCTTCCTTCATTATTGCCTTTTTTTGTATTATCCGAAGTTTTGCTGGGAATGGGAGTGGTTCATTTTTTGGGGGTATTATTGGAACCATTAATGAGGCCTTTATTTAATGTTCCGGGTGTAGGAGCATTTGCGCTCTCAATGGGCTTAGCTGCCGGGTATCCAATGGATGCCGTTATAACAGGGAAGTTTAGGCGGAGTGGGATGTGCAACCAGGTGGAAGGTGAGAGATTGCTCTCATTTACCAATACTGCTGATCCCTTATTTATTTTTGGCGCAGTGGCGGTCGGAATGTTCGGCAGGCCAGATCTGGGAGTGATATTGGCAATAGCTCATTACATGGCCAGTTTTACCGTAGGAGTAATTTTTAAGTTTTATAAAAAAGAGCGGAAGAAGAAAGAAGAAAATTTGAGTGAAGAATCCAAACCCGGCATTATGCGCCGGGCCTTACAAGCGCTTTTTAAAGCCCGCCGGGAGGACGGACGGCCTTTTGGCAGGCTTATGGGGGATGCAGTTAAGGAATCCATGACTACTCTCACGATGATATGCGGTTTTATAATGCTTTTCTCCGTTGTTGTCAAAATGCTTACCGTATTCGGATTTCTCGGAGTCATTGCACCTGTGGTAAGTAGTGTTTTAAAAGTTTTCGGGATGGATCCCCATTTAACCCATTCGATATTTTACGGAATTTTGGAAATTGACTTGGGTACCATGGCGGCCAGCAAAGCTTTTGCACCTTTACTTGATAAGGTGGTAGTTGCCAGTTGGATCATTGCCTGGAGCGGTTTATGTGTTCACGGTCAGATAGCCAGTGTTATTCATGATACGGATATCAGGATGAGTCCGTATGTTGCAGCCCGGTTTTTACACGGTATGTTTGCCGCTTGGTATACCTGGTTTTTGATGGGACCGTTAGCCCCGGTTTTGGCGCCGTTTAGCCGGCGGATTCCGGTGGGGCAGGGGTTTAATCCGTTAGATAGGGTAGTCTTTACGGGGCGACAGTTGTTATTGATTATTGGCATATTGCTGGTTTGTTCGGTGGCGGTTTATTGGTTCAGGCGGTACCGGATTGTGTGGGAAGGGAAGGATAGAAAAAGTATAAGAGTTTAACGGGTATTGTACCCAGATCTTAACAAAATTTATTATGAAACTCTTTTTTAACTTACTGCAAAACATTATTTTAAAACCCATCATGCTTTTCCAAAGGAATAATCTCAACGGGTGAAATAACTTTGGTTCTATTTTGATCTTTATCCGGCAATTTTGCTGATCTTTTATACCCGGATTCGGAAGTAGGATTATCAACCGGAGCTCGCCTTCCGGTATCTGTCGGTGTTAAAGAAACCATTTTATAGACCGTCTGCGATAGTTTTTGATTGTCATCCCGAGGACCCTCACCGGTTTTCTCATACACTAACTGCCGAAGCTGATCTACCATATCCATCATAGCTTGTGCGTTCAATTTAGTTGTATAAAATTTAGATACAATTTCGCCATCGGGATAATATTATAGATTAAGAAATTGTTATTAACTAGGAGAAATCTTTTTGAACCACTATAAAATAGCTTCCATTTTAGATGAATTTAGTTTTTTATGTTTTAAATATGAATGCAATCTTCTTCCACTTACCTGTGAGAACTGGCAAGAGATTCTGACTCTTGAAAAACCAGATCTATTGCTGGTTGAATCTACCTGGAAGCGAGTAAATCGTAGCTTGATTTCATCTAATTTGGAAGACATTATTGAGAAATGTCATGAACAACATATTCCCACCATTTTTTGGAATAAGGAAGATCCATTACATTTTGACCGTTTTATTCAGGAAGCTAAAATATTTGATTACATTTTTACCACCGATCTGGATTGTGTCCCCAGATATAAGGAGCTACTTGGGCACGAACGTATTTATCTACTACAATTCGCAGCCCAGCCCAAATTGCACAATCCCATTGGTAGAGAACAAAAAAAGCTTGGTTTGGTTGCTTTTGCCGGTACTTGGTACTCCAGGAGAAATAGGCGGGGACATGACATGCATATCTTGTTTGGCCCAGCTTTAAAATACGGTTTACATATTTATGACCGTACCTTCTTTGCCAGGTTAAATTCATTTCCCAAAATATATCGGCCCTATATTAAAGGTGGGCTCCCATATGAAGAAATGGGTTCAATTTATAAAAAGTATGTTATTTTTATTAATGTTAATACAGTTAAATACAGTCGTACTATGTTCGCACGGAGGTTATTTGAATTATTGGCTTGCGGAGTAACTGTTATTAGTAACTATTCACTCGGAATCATGGAAATGTTCCCGGAGATCGTTTCAATCTGTGACAATGAAGAAGATACCGAAACACAACTGGCCAACCTTATATCTCATGAAAAGTTAAGGGATAAAAGAGCACTGTTGGGGCAGAGAAAAGTGTTTACAACACATACATATTATCATCGTATGCAAACAATTCTTAATGCAGTATTACAAGCACCGATACAATCGGAGCCAGAAGGTGTTTCTATTATTGCTTGGGTAGATACTTGGAGTCAATTTGATTATATTTGGGATAATTTTCAGCGGCAGAATTACGCTGAAAAGGAGTTGGTTCTGATTTTCCGGACGCCTCTCAATGAGTTGGAGGAATTGTATGAAAGGACCATTAACTATAGCAATATTAGTGTTTTTGAATTTGAGGGGACTGTTTCTAATGAAGATAGTTTCTATTTTGGGTTGGAACAAGTACATTTCAATTATCTTGTTTGCTTTGATGCCAATAGTTATTATGGCGCCAATTTTATCACTGATCTAATGAATTCTTTTAAATATACCGACGCGGTGATAGCCGGGAAAGTAGCATATTATTCGTACTCCAGAGATAATCATACTCTGGTACTTGAAGGTTCGAAAGAAGAGTACCAGTATGTTAATCGTATTTTGAGTACGGTAGCGATTATTAAAAGAGATGCCTTTCTTAAAATTCAACCTGAGAAGTTACTTTTAACCGGTGACGGATTTTTTTTAGGAATGGCAAACGAGGCTAAATTGTATTCAAGTGACCGGTTCAATTTTATTAATAGGACATACCAGGCAGGGTTAAGTGAAGCGCTAATTGATGAGGTGTGTTTTTAGAGAGATGTGGTGTTAAAGTAAATGAATTTCTTCCCAAGCAATAATGGAATAAATAGTTCTTTGGATATATCACAGATTCAAAACATAAAAGAGATTGAAAAATTAAGACTGCTTTATGTTGGGGCCAATTCACTTCAAAAGTTTAAAATTGGGTGGGCCCTTTACAAACGGTATAAAGAAAGTGGAAATATATCAGCTAGTATTGAGCTATTACATGAATTAATTCAATTGAAACCTTTGGAACAGTTTATTGAGCGGGAGTTACAGATAAACTTAGATAAAGCCGAATTGCTTCATGCTCCTAATTATCAGATTAATTATCAACCCCAGGGATTACAAAATTTTAAAATTCCATTTAGGGTTTTACATGTTTTAAATACTTCGATTCCCTATATCAAAAATGGTTACAGTATCCGTTCCAAATATATAATTGAAAATCAAAAGAGACATGGAATTGAGCCGGTAGTCTTAACCCGGCCGGGTTTTCCTAATGATTTTCAAAAAGGATTATTCAATTCTCCTGATGATTTGACTTTGGAGTGGGAAAATGAAATTCCTTACTACCGTTGTTTACCTAAAATGTTCATGAGGTTTACCCCGTTAACTAAGTATTTAAATCACTATTCGGAGAGCATAGTCGATGTGATTGAAACTGAAAGGCCTGGTATAGTGCATGCAGCATCCAATTATATCAATGGTCTGGCTGCTATCAGAGCAGCGCGGGCGACCAATAGCCCATTCATTTACGAAATCCGTGGTTTTTGGGAACTTACCGCCAGTGCTAAAGAACCATTGTTTAAAGATTCCGAGGAGTTCCAACTGGCCCAAAAGATGGAAACATATTTAGCACATCAGGCTGACCATGTTATTACTATTAGTCGGAGTTTATACAATGAATTGTTGGAACGGGGAGTGTCCGGCGATAAAATTTCGATTATTCCCAATGGAGTTGATAGTCGAAGATTTAAGCCGAGACCGGTTAATGAAGAGCTAAGTACTAGATATGATACCAAGGGAAAGTTTGTTATCGGTTATATCGGGAGTATTACTGAATATGAAGGCCTGCAAATGTTGTTTCCGGTAATTAATGAACTAAAAAAAGAAGGTTATCAATTAAAATTATTGATAATCGGTACTGGAAATTACCAGCCTATATTGGGAAGTCTTATTACAAAATTAAGCCTATCTAAGGAGATTGCTTTGATTAATCAGATCCCTCATGAGCAGGTGACAGAGTATTATTCTTTATTTGATCTTTGTGTCTTCCCCCGAATTGACGAGGAAGTAACCCAAATAGTTACACCTTTAAAACCACTTGAAGCGATGGCTTGCGGGAAGCCTGTTATCGGCTCTGACTTGGCGGCGCTACGAGAAATTATTATACCGGATGAGAACGGGTTACTCTATAACCTCAATGAAACAGAGCTTTATCAGAAAATAAAGTTGTTATATGAGAATACAAACTTACGGAAAAAATTAGCATCAAAGGCCCGTAAGTGGGTAATTGCTAATCGAGATTGGTATAAATTAACAATCAACTATATAAATTTATATCACCAAATAGTGAGAGCCCAAGTTGGTATTTAAAAAATATTTATACTTTAAAGCGTTATGCAAGCTATAATTCGCATGCAGTTTAGGAATCCGTATAGGAGAATGGTTATGAAAACTTTTTTGGGAATCATTAATAAAAAAGCGACGGTGGACGCCAAATTACAGGCGCGAATCAAGTTGACTGCCTCTCGTTCTTTATCTTTTGCGCCGAATACGTATCAATATGAAGTTTGGCAATCACCCTCAAAAAAAATGGCATTATACAACTTTACCAACGAACCTTATGAAAACTATGGTCCAAACTTATGGAGTAGGGAAAAAAAGGCTTTTACTGCTAGTGGTTATTTTAATGCACCTTTGCAGGTGGTTTCAAACAAAATCCTTAACCAATCCCGTTCCGGAGAAGAACGTAAAAAGGCTATATGTAGTATAGGCGGACTTTACGCCGCTTGTTTTGCGGATGGTGAAACTGATACTATTACTGTCTGGAATACGATTACACGAATTATTCCGGTTTATTGGGTAGAGAATCGGGACTATTTAGTGGTGGCAACGAGGGCACTTTTTGCGCACTTACTTGCTGAAGGCAGGAAATTACCTGAATATAATATAATGAATTTGGGCTACTTTTTAAATAATGGTTATTATAACTGTGAATATACCCCATACCAAAATGTGAAGGTGCTCGCTCCTAATACACAATTGACATTGAGTTTACAGGGTGTATATATAAATCCGTTAGATGAGACGGATATTCAATTTGAAAATCCTGATGCAGCTTTTTTTGATAAACTTTCCAACACGCTCCTTGAAAGCTTTCAACCTGTCAAGAAGCATTCGGTGAAAATTAGCCTCGGAATCACTGGTGGCAAAGACAGTCGCCTTATGGCTGCATTGCTCAAATCCGCTGACATTGATTTTGAAACTTCCACCAGCGGATTTCCAGATGAACCCGAGGTCCTTGTCGGACAAATGGTGGCCAAAGCTTTGCGGATTCCGCACAAGGTTGAAATTCCGGTTTTACAAGAATCCGATGAAGAACAATACTTAACATATGATATTTTGGCAAGGACCCGAGATTGTTTGTTTATTACGGACGGAATGCTTTCGGCTTACGAAAACACCAATCGGAATAAGCGGTTCCACTCTAATAAAGTAAGGCTTGGAGGACACGGCGGGGAATTGTTAAGGGGCGGTTTTGCCAAAAATATGCGGAACTGCGACCCTAACCGGGTTAAAGAATACTTTGAAAACAGATTTCTACGTTACGCCTTCTTTTATCAGTTTGAACCTTTAAAGCTTTACCGGCAAGATCTTTTTGACTGGTTGGATTCACAGCCGGATTGGATGAAGTTGTATGATTTTGGCGCCGCATATTACTTAAATTATCGCTGTGGGCGTTGGTCTGTGGCTGGAGTCTCAGCTTTGTCTACGGGTCATCATTTTTATGCCCCGTTTTTTGAGGCCAAATTGATCAAAATGATACAGCCTCTTCCCAGTTTGTATATTGTAAATGAAGAACTGGTATATAACTTAATGAAGCGGTTGGCTCCGGAGCTGGTTGATATACCTTTCTATAAACAACGATGGGGATTTGAGGCTAAGAAGCCGTTACAAGGGGAAGAAGAGGAGTGGCGCAAAAGAGCGCCCCTCCTAAGTAATAATTTCAAAGCTGGTTTTGATTGGAGACGGACCTGTTTGACAGATATGAGGGAAGCATTCTTGGAACAGATTTTCCATACTTCATCCTCCACAAAGCTCTTTCAAATCATAAAGCGGGACGTCGTTCAACAATTATTCAATAATCAACTAGGTGCTTTCAACCATACAGATTTATGTCCGTTTTTATGGCATTTGTATTCGGCCGCTGTTTTACTTTCTAACGCATGGTTGAACGAAACCGGAGCAAGCCGTATTGTTTCCATCAAGGTTCCAAAGGATCCAACCACTCTTTGAGCGATAGGATAAATTTTTATTGTTGAGTGTTTTGAGGGCATCCCCCGTATTTTATATTTTATATAGCCGGACCTCATTATGAATAGGGAAAACATTACGAGTATCAATCACAACCAAAGGTTTGGACATATGGGTGCGGATTTTCCGGATATCGAATGTAAAACCTTGATGGGCGGCGGTAATAACTAGGCAATCAGCATTTTGAATACTTTCGGGAAAAGAGCCGACCTGAAAATGGTATGACCTAGAAACCAGCGGATCATAAGCTTTAACTTTAGCGCCCAATTCTATAAGTTTTTCAGCGATAACTACAGCGGGGCTGTATCGGCAATCTGCACAGTCATCCTTCATGGCTAATCCGAATAAGGCAATCACAGCATCCTTGAATGGTTTATAATTTTCTTCAAGCGCTTTATGAATAATTTTAATGATAGTATCAGGTCTTTGATTATTCAGTTCGCGTGCAGTCCGCATTATTTCAGGATGTACATCTTTTCCAATCAAAGCTGCTTCCAAGTATCGGAAAGCTAGTGGAATGCAATATCCTCCGACCCCTGGACCTGGCTGCAACAATTTGACCCGGGGATGGGTATTGACCAAGCTTCGCAACTCGTTGACATCAATATCAAGTTTCCGGGCGATATCGCTAATCTCATTAACTAAACCAATGTTTACATCCCGGTCGATATTTTGGATCACTTTCACCATTTCGGCTGTTTGAATAGTGGAAGCTGGAAAAATGGGGGCATTGGTGAGTGAGCGCCAAAATGATTCAGCCTTCTGAAAACTTTCTTCATTAACAGCGGCCAAAATGATTGGGTTTTGGGCTAGTTCTTCGAAAGCGTGGGTTTCCGCAATTGTTTCCGGGCAATAGGCAAAATAAACCGGGATTTTTAAGTTCCTTAGTTTGGGTAAAATCCGGTTTTCACAGGTTCCCGGTACCATGGTGGTACGAAAAATAAGCAAATCACCGGCTGACAATTGGGGCAGTAAGCTGTCCAGAACATTTTGGAGTGGAGTAAAATCAAGTTCCTTTTCATTGGAGTTATTAAAACCTACTGAGACTATGAAAACAGCCGGTTCAAACATAGTGCGTTCCAATTTATCTATGAGTGAAAGTTCTCCTGAATTAACAAGGTTTTGAGCCAGTTCGGCAATAGGGACGCCATTATAATTCTCATGAATTGGCACAGTTCCTTTTCGGATTTTATCTAAATGTTCTCGGTTAATATCAATTCCAATAACATTCCGTCCGGATAAACAGATCCAGACAGCCATAGGTAGCCCTACATGTCCTAACCCATAAACATATATGTCCATTATACAACCTCCAAATTGGTTGATAAAAACTGAAAATTAAAAACTTGTTGGCTATCAATGCTTTCAAAATTCCCATAAATTAGTCCAGGCAAGGTTTAGTTATCTTATGTGTTAATTATATTGTATAGTTGAACTTATAAAAGTGTATCGCGAAAATGTAATTTTCTGCAGGAAAAAGTGCAGATGACTCTTTTGAAGGTCCAATTACCGGATCAAGGTAGGTTCGGTATGCCTAACGGTATTTTACGAGGAGGTCCTGGAGTTTGTCAGAGGAAAGGGCGTTTACCGGTTTGAAAAAGCCTTCAACCCCGATCCGGAAAGCCGGTTTCAATATAATTTACGGGAGATTAAAGTACCCCAAAAATAATATAAGCATAGGATAGCTTATATAAAAGTCAGATGTTGAATTAAAATCTTTATTTATTATTAGTTTCTAATAAACCTGGCGCAGCAATTGAAGACTTATTTAATGAAGATACTTTGAAGACGAAAGTAGACGGAAAGATTTTAAATCGAGCAGAAAAATTAGATAAGGCTGGCATAAATTTCTACTGGAATGCAACAAGATATGCAGGATTTTACAGTAATATGCCGTATTTATTATAAGTATAAAATACCAAAATACATTAAAAGTAATCATATAGCACTTAAATGCTGTTTTGAAATACTTGTTTCGATTACTAAATGTAATAGGTAAAGGACAGGGAGGTAAGAAAGATGTTAATTATTGCCATAACTTTCTTTGCAGCTGTAATTTTAGCTGGTGGCGCTCTTTTCGGAATTAATTACTGGTTGGCTAAAAAGAACGGTGAAGTTATCTCCAAACGTTACATAGGGTTTATTTCAGTGTTATTAGGGTTTTTAATTATTTTGTTCACCGTGGTTCAGTTCTTTTATTATAATGAGATGAACAAGACTAAGTTGAGCTGTGACGCTAAAATTCAAAAGATGATTGACCAGCAAGATGAACTTAAGCGGAAACAAAAAGCGGAGATTGATGAGATGCGGGCCTATTACGCCAAGGAATTGGCCTTCTCCGAATGGAAAAATAGATCTTTTGTATCTAAAAAGGATATGAGACAAGCCCTGGCCAAAGCCAAGGAGGATTATCAGTTAAGTGATAACGAACTGCGGACTTGGAAAGGGGTAGCTGAAAATAATACTATTGAAAATCTATTGCCTAAAAAAGATACTCGGGCGGTATTGACCGAGTATCAAAGCAGGTTAAGAGGTAGTTTGAAGGAGATTAAGTCCGGCAATACTCTGTTAACCTCCGATATCCGGATGTTGACTGATAATATCAATGCAGTCAGGCTGGTTGGTAAAGAGTACGAAAGAGTACTGGATTCATTTAAGGAGCTTTATGCAAATATTAGCACCGATAACGGTGAAGGGACGAAAGAACCGCCCAAACAGAAAAAGTTTTTATTTTTCCCGGTTAAAACTAAGGAATACAATCAGTTAATGCAACAATACTATGAGTCTAAGGGTAACCAACAAGCCACCGCAGAGGTTGCCGCCAAACTAAAGCTCGTTATTGAGAAATCCGAAGAAGAAATGAAACGGATTAATAAGAAATTTGAGGATAACCTAGGGTTCTTACAGACCAATTCCGATTCCATCAGTTATAATTCGGCCAAACTTCAAAAAGTTATCGAAGCCGCTATAAGTCAGGTAGAAGTTATTAATGAGACCGACCAAGCCACTAATATCAAGGTAAATGAGAAGAAGAAGAATTAGAGGGAAAATAAGTTTTTTCAGAATGTTTATTAGGCGACAGGGAACAGGCAATAGGGAACAGGCAATAGGGAACAGTATAGTGAAAGATGTTCTTTGTAGACTATCAAAATTATTAAGATAGTCGCAAAGCTGGGCTATTTTCATTAAACATCTTTCGATTAACTTCGAAGAATTTCGGAGCTCGTGTAACGAGGTTTGGAATGAATTTAAAAACATCAGCCCAGGGCTTTAGCCCTGGGTGGTGAAATGACAAATGTGTTTTAGTAGATTTAATTGTTAATAAAGCCAGGAATATATAAATCTTTCCTGGCTTTGGTTAGCTCTAAATTATTTCATGTTTTTATAGTTATATCTTTTCCAGGTAGCTTTTTTCCACCCAGCCGCGTTTACCGTCACGTCTTTTAATCAAATACCAATCATTTTTGGCCTCCAGCACATAAACCCGGGCTCCTTCCGTTAGGTTATAAGTTATCCCGGCTGAAGTGTTTGCTTCCACATAAATTTTGGCTTCGTCCTCAATAAATACAGCTTGGGGCTGATGGTGATCAAAATAAGTGATGGCTGTAATCATAAACGCCATAATGAATAGAGCTCCAGTCGCAAAAAGGGATATTTTCCAGCCAATACGGTATTTGCCGGTTTCTTTATTTTTAATATATTTTGAAAACACCTGCATTAAGCTGATTAAGATTATCACCAAGAAAAATAACCCGGAACTGATAACGGTTAATAGATTTAACGGAGCCAAATAGGCTAAATTCCTAAAAAATTCAGCCCCCCAATTTATTTCACCCTCTTTTACACCATCAAGAGCGTAAGTTAAGTTAATTTGAAGATTTTTATCGGTTGGAATCAGACGTTTAGCCCGTTCATAATAAAGGACGGCTAAGCCCTTTTGCTGCAATTTAAAATAGGAGTTACCCAGATTATAATAGAGATTTCCGCTTTCATATCCGGCATCCGCCAATTTTTGATAAAGATTGGCCGCCTGCTCATACTCGGCTTTTTGATAAAAATCACCGGCTGGTGAAAAGGTTTCTTCCGGGTTAGCGGGAGCCTCCTCTGTTTGGGCGAAGGTGATAGCAGCAGTGACGAAAATAAATACTAACAACAAATAGATACTGGGATTTTGTAGGAGTTTAGTTGATTTCCGGTATATTTTCTTCAAATGAGTCACTCCTTTACATTAACAGTTGTTGATGATTTATCTTTATTTAAAGTTTCGATAATGTCGGTAATGAGTTCCAACAGTTTCGCAGCCTCTTCCGGTTTTAGTTCGGCTCCGGCAAAGTGGTGTAAGTCATACTGTTCAAAAACCGAGCGGATGTTTTCTAAAAGTTCCGGAGCCAATCCTTTATGTCGTAAATCATCAATAATCGCACCTGTCATTCCAGCAGGTGATAATCCAAAGCGTTCTCCAAGATACTCTCGAAATATCAATATTGATACTTCTAATAGATTTTTTTGATTTCCTTTATGCAATAAATCTTGAGCGGCAGCTAATTGTTGTCTGGCTTTCATTGCGGCTCTTATAGCGCAAGCTTTTGGAGAGTCGGATTCCATACTCTCCAGGTTGCGGCGATAAATAATTGATCCTATTAGAAGTAAGAACGGGATAATTTGGAGTAACCAAAACCAGGTCTGTTGGAGTAAAGGTAGAGTCTTTATCTGCAATGACCCGGTATTTATTTTAATTGGTTTTATCTTTTCCGATAAGGGCTGTGGTTCATCGGAACGGGTATCTTTAAAATTAGGGTTTGGTTTTACATTGATGGCGATAGTTGAAGAACGAATTTGATTATATTTACCGGTAGCCGGATTAAAATATGTAAAAGAAAACGGACCGATCTTGTTGGCTTTTACATCTACCGGGATGATTACTTGCTCAAAGGTAACCTGTTGCCATAAACTACTTGGGGAGGTGTTAGTGGTTTTCTTTTGGGCATTAAATGTTTTGAATCCGGTTGAGTTCTGCAAGAAAGGAGCGGATACCGATTGCAGATTACCGGAACCGGAAAGGCTCAACCTGACATTTATTGGCTCCCCTTGTAAAACTCGTTTGGGAGTAACAGAGATTGCTAATTGAAAATTACCGATTGCTCCGGAAAAGTGAGCCGGTGTTTTCGGTAACGGTAAAACTCGAATGGTTCGCTTGGTAGTGGTAGTTATCATTCGCCGTTTAGAGGCGCCGGGCGGAGTAAAATAACAATTTTGCTTAATCGGGCCTAGTGAAATAAGTCCGGTTTTTACCGGAGTTAACAGATAGGAAAACTCAATTATTTGATATTGCTGATGATCAAGCAGAAAATGTTTTTGAATCGGATTGCGTAATTTATCAAATAAAAACTCCGGTTGAGTTAAAAAAGGTTCATCAACCACATTAACTTCGAAGTCCCTAAGATACAGTTTTATTGTAACCGGAATGCGTTCGCCTAGATAAAGCCGGTTTTTAGGCAATATTAATTCTAAGAATAATGGTCCCTCAAACTCCGGAAGCCGGGTAGCTGATTGGGTTGTAGGTGATGCCGCAGGTACTGACGTTTCATTCTCCGCCATTATGGTACCGGAGCTTAGAATTAAGAAAATTAAACTAATTGAAAGAAATAATAGTTTGTGGAAAGATGTTTTCATCTGATTGGATTCCTCCATGAAAGATGATTACCAGTCCTTGCCGTTCTGGGGACTGTCATCGGGAATTATTTTGGCCTTGAATTGGTCGCTGTTTTGAGTATTATTCAAGAGATTTTCGACCTCTTCCTGTTTATTTTCGGGGGGGCGACTCATGATTGCCTTTAAATGCAACCAGGTGATTTCATAATTATATTTTGCTTGAAGATCCTGTGGATTTGATTCCAAAACCTTTTTATAATTTGCTATCGCGTCTTGATACATTTTTATAGCCGTATCGGGGTTATTTTCATTTTGGAAACCGGCTTTAAACTGGGAGGTTCCCAGGTTATAAAAAATAATACCAGCTTGGGTACTTTTGTTTTTATTTTTTTTCAGCTTTTCCAGCTCTTTAGTTGACTTTTGAATATTTAGGACCGCGTTTTGATAATCACCTTGCTGAAAAAGGGCTAAACCAATATTATGAAATATCTGGGGAGACCTGGGTAGATCAATGGCTAAGTCTTCATAGATATTTTGAGCTTTAGTGTATTCACTGCTTTTATATAAATGGTTGGCATAAGCCACCCTGGAGGATTTCCCCCAAACCATGACAAACATGAAGCCGAGGATGAGCATAATAATAATTGATAATATTAGTTTACCGGGACTTTTCATTGGAACACCTTCATTATAATGTAACTTTTTAATTAATTGCCACAGAGGCACAAAGGCACAGAGAAAATTCTTTATTTAGGGAAGCGCTGATTAATCCGATTTTATGCGAGCAAATATGCGGTATTAGGCATTTTGCGAAGCACAAAATCGTCACTTATTCAAATTAATCAGCGCTTCCTTAGTAATTCCTGTTGGTCTAAAACGGCTAAAGTCTACTGACAAAGATATTTCAAGTAAGAACAAAACTAAGGCGATAAGTAACGGTATCTGATAACGGTCGATGAAACGTTTTTGTTTATCGGCAGTCAGATCGGCTTGATGATATTTTAATAATTTTTCGTTGTAGAGCTCTTCCAAGCCGAGAGAGATTCCGTCTCCCTTTATATACGAACCATTGCCGGAAGCGGCAATCTGTTTTAAAATCGATTCGTTTAAGGCGGTTTTTACCGGTTTACCTTCGGCGTCTTTCAGAAAATAGCTGGAGCCGTTCTCATTTTTAAGTTCAATTAATTCGCCATCGGGATTACCGATACCGATGGTATAGATATGAATCCCATTGGAGGCGGCTTTTTTTGCTTCAGCTACC
This sequence comes from Bacillota bacterium, assembly GCA_023435225.1. Classification (GTDB taxonomy): domain Bacteria; phylum Bacillota; class UBA4882; order UBA8346; family UBA8346; genus UBA8346. The sequence continues at coordinate 86,169 of JAEYRX010000022.1, read as the reverse complement.
GGATCTCCTTCGTGGTTTTCACCATCGGTAATTAGAATTAGGATCTTACTACCGGTAGCGGATTGAAATCCCTGCCGGGCTGTTGCTATCGCCAAGCCGATAGCGGTACCGCCCCGGGGGATACTTTGAATGGATAAGCCGTCCAGAGCCATATTAAAAGCATTAATATCCAATGTTAAAGGACATTGCAGAAAACTTGAACCGGCAAAAGCAACCAAACCCACTCTATTCCCCGGTAGTTTGGCTAAAAAATCTTTTACTGCCAATTTGGCCATTTCAAAGCGGTTTGGTTTAACATCAGCAGCCAGCATACTTTTGGAACAGTCAAATGCTATAAGTATTTCCAAACCTTTGCTTTTCACTTCATGCCATTCATAACCCCATTGTGGACCGATTATGGCCAGTACTAGAAAGAATAAACCGATATTACGCAGCAGCCACTTTTGTAAACGTAATTTAGCCCAAAGAGGGCTAACAAGCTTGGGAAGCAAATCTTTAGCGGCAAAAGATTCCAGGCTATGATTCCTCCTAATCCGAGTCGCCAGATAAAAAAGGAGCAATAAAATTGGGACAATAATCACTATAATTAGTTTTGGATTGGCAAAACTCATGGGATTCTCCTTAAAACAGTGTTGGCTAAGACTGCCTCTATTAAAAATAAAATTAAAGCCGCTAACAGAAAATAAGGGTACAGTTCTTGATATTCCTGATAGACAGGCGCTCTTTGAGCGGTCTTTTTCATCTTGTTAATCCGTTCAAAAACCGCAGTTAAGCTCTGGGTATCGGCAGCTGGGAAATACCGTCCTCCGGTAGATTCGGCTATTCTGGTCAAGAGAGCTTCATCCATATCAATTCGGATATTTTGGTATACTTTAAGCCCGTTTTCGGTTGTTGGGAAAGGGACAAGTCCTTTTGTACCGGCGCCAATGGTATAAATAACAATTGATTTTACTTTAGCGGCTTGGGCAGCCGTCTCCGGCGCTACATCTCCGGAGTTGTTGACGCCATCGGTAAGGAGGATGATCACCTTACTTTTAACCGGCGAATCCTTTAGACGATTGATAGCAGTCGCCAAAGCGGAACCAATTGCGGTCCCATCCTCAATCATTCCAATTTTAATCTCATTCAAACGGGAGATACACCATTCATGGTCCCAGGTAAGTGGAGAAAGAATATAGGTTTTGCCGGCGAAAACCACCACTCCGATACGGTCATCCGGGCGTTTTTTAATAAAATCGGAAGCTACCGCTTTTACCACTTCCAAGCGGTTAACTTGATTACCTTTTAATTTAAAGTCTTCAGCCAACATACTCGGGGAAACGTCAAGCACTAATGCGATATCAATACCTTCCCGGCGGATTTGGGTTTGTTTTAGTCCCATTTGGGGTCGGGCTAAGGCCATAATTACCAATAATACTGCCAACAAAGTCAACCAAGGAGGTAAATTAACCAAACGGACCCGCCAAGTCGGCTTGGTTTGCTTCATAGCGGTAGTATCGGAGACGGTAACGGCTCCGTTTCGTCTCAATTTTTTATAAATTAAAGAGGCTAGATATGGTATTAAGAATATTATTAATATTAAAAAGAGCGGATTATGAAAGATCATCATTTTTTTCCTCATTTAAGCCGCTATTTTCATTGGCGTCGGTTTCTTTTGTAGCGGTAATAAATTGTTCAACTTGAAGTAAAGCTGTTTCGGCCTCGGAGATCGGCGGGTTTTGCTTGGCGAATTTTACTAAATCTGCGGTTGATAAAGTTTGCCTCAACATTAATTGGTGTTCTTGATTGACCAAGTTTACCGTAGTTAAATAAGCCAAAAACTCTTCAGTAGTCATCTCCAAAGCCTTGGTCCGGAACCTGTTTTCCATATATTCTCTAACACATTCACTTAACTCACTATAAAAAACTTTAAATTCGGATTGGTTAAGATAATCGGAGTTTTTTAGAATCGTTAAACGCCGAAAGGCAATAATATCAGCCGGTTCCTTAATGATGATTTTTGATTCCGGTCCGATAGTTTTAGCTATTAAACGGCGAAGCCCTAAGGAAATTAGGCCTACAAAAGCAATCCCAATTAAGAAATATCCAAGCATATGATAGTCAGGCGGTAAACCTAAGGGTTTTTTTAAAGGCTTAACCTCCAGAGCGGCTAACTCAGTATTACTTTTATCTTTAGGCAGCACCGAGACTATCTCTAAAGTGGAGCCTGGAAGTTGATAACTTTCTTTTTTCTCTCCCGTTGTTTGGTATTCAATTGTCAAAGCTGGTAATGAAAATTTACCAGTCTGCCATCCGATCAAAGTATATTGGATTCTTTTTCTGGTTCCTTGAGGAAATTCTTCAGTACTCAGAATTTTTTTATCCTTTAGTTCTAACCCGCCCAAACCATCGGCGGGAAAATCAGGGAGTTGATAAGTAAGATCTTTCTTTGTTTCAACAGTCAAAAGGATTGTGATCCGGTCACCAATCGTAAACGGACCGGCCGGTATCTCCAATTGAGCATTGATAAGTTTTCCCGATGGTAGCCCAAAGGGAGTAGCAGCAAAAACAGCGGTGGCTAAAATCAGGAGTAAACCCATGACTCCTCCCAAAATACGACCCCCGACTAACATGAAATATTTAAATTGCAATTTTTTTGTCATCTGTTTTATATTCTGTTTCAACGAATCCGGCTCTCCCGTTTGAGAAAATATTTTTGTAACGGTTCAAGATAAGATTTAGCGGTTGAGACTTCGATCAAATCAATTTTATTGGCTTTCAGCATTTTAGTACTTGCAGTCAGACGTTCGGTAGCGGTTAAATGATATTCTTGCCTGACCTTAGCTGAAGAAGTATCCAGCGTGATATTGGTTCCGGTTTCATTATCGGTAAACTCCACCAGGCCCAAAGCCGGTAATTCAAACTCTCGGGGGTCCGACATTTTGATAGCAACTAAATCATGGCGCTTGGACATAGTCCGTAAGGCCCGTTCAAATCCCGAGTCAAGAAAGTCGGAGATTAGGAAAATGACACTGCGATGCTTCAGAACCTTATTAACCAAATCCAAAGCTTGTTGAATATTGGTCCCGGTACCGGTCGGTTGATAGCCGAGGATTTCCCGGATAACTCTTAAAACATGCAAACGTCCGTTTTGCGGCGGCAGATATTTCTCACAGACGTCGCTGAAGACTAATAGACCAACTTTATCATTGTTTTTAATGGCTAAAAAAGCCAACAAAGCGGATATCTCGGCTGCCAATTCGCTTTTTAAGGCGTTTATACTTCCAAAACGCTGCGAGCCGCTTAAGTCGACCATCAGCATTACAGTTAATTCCCGTTCTTCAACATATCTTTTAATAAAAGGCACTCCGGCCCGGGCGGTAACGTTCCAATCGATCGCCCGAATATCATCGCCCGGAATATACTCACGGACTTCATCAAACTCAATCCCCATTCCCCGAAAAGCGCTAACATATTGTCCGGAGATCACTTCATTACTCATCCTGGAGATTTTTAACTGTATTCCTTTAATCTTTTTTAAAATTTCTTCCGGCAGCACAACATTTACCTCTTTCCTTAAAAGATGCAAGATTCAATGCAGTCTTTGGGATTATCTAAAAAACAAAGATAACTAATGAATGTCTGCATCTCCACCAGGCCCTAAAGAACCTGGCTAGGTTTTTAAAAAGTTCTCAAGCCCCATGAATGGGGCTGGGTTTATATTCTAGAGCCTTCAATGAAGCTGACTTAAGAACTTTATTAAGCCATTTTTATAATTTCTGAACTATAACCAATAACTAACGAACTAATAACTAATAACTAATAACTAATAACTAATGAACTAATCACGGTACTTTCACTTCATCGAAAATTTTCTTAATCAGATCTTCAGCTGTAATTTCACTGGCTTCGGCTTCGTAGGAAATTATAATCCGGTGCCTTAATACATCCGGGCCGATTGATTTGAGATCATTTGGAACCACATAGCCGCGGCCTTGAATAAAAGCATAGGCTTTGGCGGCAATCGCCAGATTAATGGTTGCTCTGGGTGATACTCCATACTCAATATAATCTTTAATATCCAGATTGTAGGTGGCCGGTTCTCTGGTAGCCATCACCAGATCTACGATATAATCCTTGATTTTCGGGTCCATATATATCTGGTCTACTACTTTTCTGGTTTCAATAATATCCTGGGGTGAGACTACCGGTTTAATTTCACCTTTCTTAGAGGTTTGGGCCATCCGTTCCATAATAGCCAGTTCCTCGGCTTTAGTCGGGTAACCGATTTTTAGTTTTAACATAAAACGGTCCAGTTGAGCTTCAGGTAACGGGTATGTTCCCTGTTGTTCTAAAGGATTTTGAGTGGCTAAAACCATAAAAGGTTCCGGAAGCTTAAAGGTTTCCTCGCCGATGGTAACTTGCCGTTCTTCCATCGCTTCCAACAGGGCGCTTTGGACTTTGGCCGGAGCCCGGTTTATTTCGTCTGCTAAAATGACTTGGGCAAATATCGGCCCTTTTTTGGTGGTAAAAGAACCCGATTGAGGGTTATAAATCAATGTACCTAAAAGGTCCGCCGGTAATAAATCCGGGGTAAACTGAATCCGCTTAAAATCGGCTTTGATACTTGAAGCCAAACTTTTCACCGATAAGGTTTTGGCTAGACCGGGTACACCTTCAAGCAGGACATGTCCATTGGCCAATATTCCGATTAATAATCCTTCAATGAGTTTTTCTTGGCCGACTATTACTGTTTTTATCTGCTCTCTAATTTTGGTTACAAATTCACTTCGGGATTTGACCACTTCATTAATAGCAGCTATGTTTTGATCCATTAAATTCATCCTCCAAATGATAGCTAAAATCATCCTATAAAAGGGCCTCTAGCAAATATTCGGTTATTTTTCCAATTTCCCTGCAAAATTCGGTAATGTTCTACACAAAGATTGTAAAAAATTTTTTTTGTGGAAAAAGCAAAGGTTGATTGTAGGAGTTTTTTGTGTTACATGGTTTTTTATTTCAATAAACTATTGACCTTATTACATTAAAATATGGGTGCGAAAGTTGTATATATAATTTAAAAAGAGCGGTCACCCCGCTCTATAAATTACCTTTTAATCCGATTGATTCGGCTACTTTCTGCATGCCTTTGAGGGTTTCGGCAATAACCTGGTCCAATTCCATTCCCAAGTTCTTTGCCCCGGCTTCAATGATTTCCCGGTTAACCCCGGCAGCAAAAGCTTTATCTTTCCATTTCTTCTTTACTGACTTAATCTCCATGTCCAGAATGCTTTTACTGGGACGGACCAGAGCGGCAGCGGCAATTAGGCCGGTAAGTTCATCAATGGTATAAAGAACTTTCTCCATTTTATGCCGGGGTTCAACATCCGAACAGATACCCCAACCATGACTTTCAGCCGCGCGGATATATTCATCAGGCCAATTTTCAGTGGTAAGCAATTCACGAACTTTTTGACAATGTTGATCAGGATACATTTCGTAATCCAAGTCATGAATCAACCCGATTATCCCCCATTTCTCCGGAGCGGGTTCATTTAAGATTTCAGCGAAATGAGTCATAACAGCTTCAACTGCTAAAGCGTGACGAATAAGGCTATCGTTTTGATTGTATTTCTTCAAGACTTCATAAGCTTCAGAGCGGGATGGAGTTTTTGACATTCAACAACCTTCTTTCTTTGTTTGAAGTTAGGCGTGAGTTGAAGAAAATATATCTTGTAATTTACTGGTCTTTATTCATGTCTTCTGCCTTAAGCCTTATACCTTTTATACCGGGCATTTTTTCTCTAATTTTTTATGTGTAAAAGTCTTGTTTTTTTTGGCATAATCTTCGACTATTTGGCCGTTACCGATTAATTTGTATTTATAGCTAAGTAAGCCTTCAAGACCTACCGGACCGCGGGCATGAATCTTGCTGGTACTGATTCCAACTTCAGCTCCAAAACCATACTTGTAACCGTCACTAAACCGGGTTGAGCAATTCCAGAAGACATTTCCGGAGTCTACCAAGCTCATAAACTTTCCGGCGTTTGAGGCGTTTTTGGTTACTATGCTATCGGTATGGCCGGAGCCGTATTGGTTGATATGGCCAATAGCTTCATCCAAATTTTCTACTACTTTAACAGCCAATTTATAGTCCAAGTACTCGGTTTCCCAGTCTTTTTCAGTGGCAGGAGCTACCTCAATAATTTGGCGTGTTTTTGGACAACCGAAAAGTTCTACTTCTTTGTGGTCCATAGCTGCTTTTAATAATGGTAAGAATTTTGGCGCGATATTCCGGTGAACCAAGAGGGTTTCCAAGGCATTACAGACAGCTACATATTGTATTTTCGAATCTACGACAACCCGGATCGCCATCTCGGGATCAGCAGATTCATCAACATAACAATGGCAGATACCGTCGGCATGCCCCATTACCGGAATACGGGAATTATCCATGATATAGCGGACGAATTCATTTGAACCACGGGGAATAAGCAGATCGATATATTCATCCAACTTCAACATCTCATTTACATCGGCTCGGGTCTCTAGAAGGTTAATCCATCCTGGCGGGATACCTGCTTCCACCGTTGCATGGTTAATTAAATCCGTCAAGATCCGGTTAGTTGCTGATGCTTCCGAACCGCCTTTTAACAAAACGCTGTTTCCGCTCTTCAAGCAAAGGGTAGAGATTTGGACCAAGGCATCAGGACGAGACTCGAAAATCACTCCGATAACACCGATAGGAGAAGTAACCCGGTAAAGATCCAAACCTTGATCTAATTCATTGGCAAGTAAGGTCTTACCTACCGGATCTTCCAGGTTGATTAAACTTCGAATCCCGGCTACTACATCGTTTATTTTAGTTTCGTCAAATTTTAGCCTTTTTAACAAGGGAGCGGTCAGTTTTTCCTGTTCACTTCTTTTTAAATCTTCCTGATTGGCCTGGATAATAGTTTCTTTGTTTTTTTCCAATATTAAGGCAATTTGCTCTAATGCCCGATTTTTTAAGGCTGTATCACAAGCAGCTAGATTTATAGCGGCATTTTTAGCGGCAGCGGCCATTTCCCGGATATTCATATTAGTCGCCTCACTTTAATTTATTGAATTTTTATCATTATATCATATTGTTTCCAGGCTTCAATTAAGATTTGATAAAAAAGGAATCAAAGTAGTTATTGCCGAACGATCTTTTATTAATTTAATAAAATAAAGTGAATTAAAAAATTAATTTTACATATATGTTTTTAAATAAATGCTTTAAAGTTTTGTAATAACGTTAGGTCATTTTTTTAAACCATAATTAAATTTTATTAGGAGTAATTAATTTGGCCCGAAAAATTCTACACATTGATATGGATGCTTTTTTTGCGGCGGTGGAACAGATGGATAACCCGCTTTATAGAGGAAAACCGGTAATTGTCGGTGCCGACCCCAGGGGCCGGGGAGTAGTTTCTACTTGCTCCTATGAAGCTAGAAAATTTGGGGTACGGTCGGCAATGCCGATAGGAGAGGCTTTTCGCCGTTGCCCCCATGGTGTTTTCGTACCGGTCCGCGGCGAGCGCTATGCGGAAGTATCCCGGCAGATTATGAAAATTTTAGCGGAATATACCCCGCTGGTAGAACCGCTCTCTCTTGATGAGGCTTTTCTAGACTTAACCGGTTCTGAGCGGATTTTTGGTCCAATAGAGGAGATTGGCCGACAGATTGCAGATAGGATCGAATCAGAGGTCGGGCTTACGGCCTCTATCGGGATTGCCCCAAATAAATTTCTGGCCAAATTAGCATCGGATTTACGAAAACCAAAAGGTTTTGTGATAATTTCCATGGAAAATGTTTCGGAGATTTTAGAGGATTTACCAGTAACCAAGCTTTGGGGGGTAGGGCCTAAAACAGCCGAGCAATTATCAAAATTGGGGATAAGGACTATTGGGATGTTACGTAAGGCAACTCCGGATTTGATTGCGAAAACTTTGGGTGAAGCCGGAGTTGATCTTTATCGGTTGGCCCAGGGACAGGATGAAAGGCCGGTAGAACCGGACGGAGAAGCGAAAAGTATTGGACATGAGACTACATTTCAGGTTGATACCGATGACCGGCAGTATTTGGCCGGGGTATTGCTCTGGCTTTCGGAACAAGTCGCCCGGCGGCTACGGCAGCATTGTTTGAAAGGCAGAACTATTACTCTAAAGCTTAGGGATTGTGACTTTAAGACCTTAACTAAAAGAACTACGCTGGAAGAAGCCACTGATTATGAAGAAACGATTTATCGGGAAGCATTAAAGTTGGCCAATGAAGTTAACTGGGGCGTTAAAAAAGTTAGATTAATTGGGGTTAGTGTCAGTGGTTTCGGTAGCGTTAACTCAACCCAATTAGGGCTATTCGAAGAAGACAGTCGGCCGGTAGAAATTGGAAAAGATTTAGGAAATCTGCACCGGACGGTTGATGAGTTAAGGGATCGGTTTGGTGAGGAGATTGTTACCAAAGGGACAATTTTGCATATTAAAAGGCAGGTAAAATGAGTACCAATATTCCTGAACTGAAACCAATAACCGGAATTATTTCCGATAATATTTCTATTGGTAAGATTAATCTATATTTAGTCTTTAATATATTTCTGGTTATTTTTAGTGGAATTATTTTTAAAGAGGTTGTTTTAAGCAGTTTTATTATGGAATCTTTTATATTGGTGTTGACAATCGTATTCGTTGGTTTTCAGGGTATGGATATTAAGGCTGCTTTTAGATTAAAAATACCTGGGATTAAAGAGATTGGACTTACTTTAATTACAATTGCCGCTGGGATTTATGTAGCTTCTTTTATTGATCAATTATTTCGCTTTTATATACAGAATTTAGGGACTTTACCGGAACCGAAAATTCCCCAACCAGAAAACATTAAAGATTTCCTACTAACTTTGGCAGCGATAGCTTTGTTTCCTGCCTTGGCAGAGGAGGCGCTTTTTCGGGGATTGGTATTGACGGGATACCAAAAGTTTATAACTACCGGGAGAGCTGTTTTCATTAGCGCTTTATTTTTCGGTATGGCTCATTTGAGTATCAGCAACTTTTGGGGGCCCTTTATTTTGGGTTTACTTTGCGGTTGGCTGGTATGCCGGACTGACTCTATTTTTCCGGCGATTATTGCCCATTTTTTTAATAACGGTTTAACATTAACAGTGGCGTATTTTGATCCAAATATATGGGAATCCAGGTTAGTTACAGTTCAAGATCTAATAACAGCCTTACCGACTTTTATAATAGCAGGAGTTATTTTATTGCTGTTATTGTTACATAATCAAAAAGGGTTTAAAGCTATCGAAACAGGGAAGGAAGGGCTGGGACAAATTTTTAAACACTGGTCGACCTGGATATTTATTACTATTTTCGGATTGTTAGCATTATTGGAGTTTTTATGATCTTCAAATGGGGGATAAAAACTTCATTTGCCACAGAGGCACAGAGGTTTCTTTTCTGTGATTTCGTGTTTTTCTAGAAAATGCTATCGATGCTTTTTATTTTTTTGGCCAATACATCACATTTTAATTGACAATTTTCGGATTACCATTGACAATTAATCTAAGTAAGATAGTTATGTTCTTGGTTGAAAAGGAGGCGCTATGTTTAGGAAAGTCAATAAAATTTCCGGGAATATAGTAGATTTAATTAATTCTAAAATCTTTCCGGGGACTTTAAAAATCTCCGGAGGTAAAATTACTGAAATCATACCCAATAACCAAAAGTATGATTATTTTATAATTCCCGGTTTAGTTGACGCACACATTCATATTGAAAGTTCGATGCTGGTTCCTTCGGAGTTCGCTAGATTAGCGGTGATACACGGAACGGTAGCAGTTGTTTCCGACCCTCATGAGATGGCTAATGTCTTAGGAATTGAAGGAATCCGTTATATGATTGACAATGGAAAAAAGGTCCCCTTCAAATTTTATTTCGGGGTTCCATCCTGTGTGCCGGCCACTGACTTTGAAACCTCGGGAGCCAGGATAACCGCTGAAGAAACTGAAATATTATTCCACAAGGACAAATTAAATAATCTAAGTGAAATGATGAATTTCCCCGGAGTATTAGCCGATGACCCCGGTATATTATCAAAAATAACGATCGCCCAAAAATACGGTAAACCGATTGATGGACATGCGCCGGGTTTAAAAGGTGAAGAATTATTAAAATATATTGAGGCCGGGATTTCGACCGATCATGAAGCTTATCAGTTTGAAGAAGGACTAGAGAAAGTTAAAGCCGGAATGAAGATTTTAATCCGGGAAGGGACAGCCGCCAAGAATTTTACCGAGCTTATTGGGTTAATCAACGAATATTCCGACTTATGTATGTTTTGTTGTGATGATAAACATCCTAATGAGTTGGTGAAAAGCCATATTAACGGTATTATGAAACAAGCTTTCAATATGGGGTATGATAAATTTAAGGTTCTAAAATGCGCTTCCGTTAACCCGGTAAAACATTATAATTTGGATGTTGGGTTACTCCAAAAAGGAGATCCGGCTGATTTTCTGATAATCGATAGTTTTGAAGAATTTAACATTTTAAAAACTTATATTGATGGAAGATTGGTAGCTGAAAACGGCCGAAGTTTGGAACCGCAATCCAAAGCCGGAATCATTAACAACCTTAAAATAAAGCCGAAACAAGCTTCTGATTTTACAGTCAAGGCTTTACCAGGAAGAATAAAAGTTATAGAAGCCCTTGATGGGGAGCTGGTTACCAATAAGATTACCGTTGAACCTAAAGTTGTTGTTGGTAACATAGTTTCTAACCCGGAGATTGATATTTTAAAAATAGCAGTAGTAAATCGTTATGTGGATACACCACCGGCGGTGGCTTTCATAAAAAATTTCGGTCTCAAAACCGGCGCCATTGCTTCTTCAGTAGCCCATGATTCCCATAATATCATTGCGGTTGGAGTAAATGACCAGGATATTGCTAATGTTGTCAATTTAATAATTAAAGCACGGGGCGGCTTGGCGGCGGTAGCCGGAGATAAATCGGAACTATTGCCTTTGCCGGTAGCCGGATTGATGAGTGTGGAGGGCGGTTTTCGAGTAGCTCAAGAATATGAACAATTAGCTAAATTTGCCAAAGAACAATTGGGCTCAACGTTAAAAGACCCTTTTATGACAATGTCTTTTATGTCCTTGTTGGTAATACCCGCAATTAAAATAAGCGATAAGGGATTGTTTGATGTAGAGAGATTTCAATTTATCGATTTATTTGAAAAAGAATGAAAATATTAAAGGCTGCTGCGACGTTCATACGGTACGGACCTAGTAGGCCTATGTATAGTCACCATAAGTATAATTCAAATATGAATAGACCAATACCTCCAAAGGAATCCTAAGTAGGATTAATCCGATGGGGGTTTATTTATGTTTAAGTTTAAAATCTGCCTGTTAGGTATTTTATTTTCTTGTTTATTATCAACCGGAATGGTTTGGGAGGAGAATACTTGGGTAATTAAGATAAATATACCCGAGTTTAAATTATATTTATTTAATGCTGGGATTTGTTATCGGACTTTCCCGGTAGCTGTAGGGAAAAGTAATACGCCTTCGCCGCAGGGAGATTTTTGGATAGCCAATAAAGTGGTTAATCCGACTTGGTATCCACCCGATGGGAAAAAACCGGTACCGCCAGGACCGAAGAACCCGTTAGGTAAATATTGGCTTGGTTTAAACAAAGCCAGTTACGGTATTCATGGGAACAACATCCCTTGGTCGATTGGAACTTCCGCCTCATCCGGTTGTTTCCGGCTTCGAAATAAGGATATTCAAGAACTGTATAATTTAATACCAATAGGAACTCCAGTGCTGGTTACCTATGAAACAGTTAATGCTTTTATTGACGAAAAGAATCTGATGTGGTTGGAACTCTTTCCTGATGTTTATCATTTAGTTAATCAGGAGGAAGAGATTCGTACAGTGATTGAGAGTTTTTATTGGATTTATAGTCCGCATTGGAGCGCGTTAAATGATTTAATTAAAGATAAAAACCAAATTAAAGTGGAAGTCCCTCGGGTGGTTAAAGTAGAAGGGGATTATATGGCTAATGATTGTTTTAGTTGGAGCGATAATATTTATCTGGCTATAAATGAATTTCGGGCTATAAGTGGTAATGATGGTGATAATACATTATTTCCTGGGTATTTACAACTTGATTTGGAAAACCAGTATGGTAGAAATTACAAATACTTATGGGACAAAGTGGCCAACACTTTAAAGATTTGTCCGTTAAGATTAGTATTAAATGGGAGAGAACTACCTAACTCTATACGCTGGAATAATAAACAGGTAGTTATCAATCTTAAGGAACTGGCTAAAAAGCTTGGCGCCCCCTTTTCATGGGATGGAAGGTCAGCAGTGGCTATTTGCAATAAAATAATGATTCCCGGTGCAGATTACGGTGGGAGGTTCTGGGTCCAACTTGGAGATTTAACAAGTGTTTGGCCGGAAATAGAATATGATTGGAACCAAGAGACCTGGGTATTAGCGATTAGTATAAATAATAAAAATATAATCGGTTTTCAAAATTGAAAAAGGGAGTTAACTTGTTTGTAATAGGTTATCAGTAGAAAAAAAAGAAATAAATAAATTGAGATAAAAATTAAATTTAAAGCGAGGTTGCCGAATGAAATACAAGGCCGTACTATTCGATCTTGACGGAACATTATTAAATACTTTGGAAGATTTAGCTACCTCGATGAACTTAGTGCTGGAAAGGAATGGATATCCAACTCATACGCTGGAAGAGTACAAATACTTTATCGGGGATGGGGTTGATAAATTAGTAAGAAGAGCTTTACCTCCCGATGTTCCGGAAGCTGAAACAAATAAATTTATATCGGTTATGCGTGAAGAGTATCGTAAACACTATAACGAAAAAACCCGGACTTATAAAGGGATCCCTGAGATGTTAGAGAGTCTGGTAGCAAGGGGTCTTAAGTTAGCGATTTTATCAAATAAACCCCATGATTTAACTCAAGAGGTTGTATCGAGGATACTGCCGCATTGGCGTTTTAACCAGGTTTTAGGGGCTAAGCCTCAAATTCCTAAAAAGCCTGACCCAACCGGCGCTCTAGAGATAGCTGTTGATTTGAATATTTTACCTGAAGAAGTACTTTATTTGGGAGATACCGATACCGACATGAAGACCGCTAATTCGGCCGGCATGTATCCGGTTGGCGCTTTATGGGGATTTCGGACCGCCGATGAGCTTTCGGCAGCAGGGGCTAAAGCTTTGGTTGAAAATCCGATGGACTTAATGAGATTGTTATAAGTTTTTGTAATAAAAACATTTCAATACAATAAACACAGAGGCACTGAGACACAGAGAAAGGCCCGGAGGAAAAATATTTTAATCTCAGTGTCTCTGTGTCTCAGTATCATAATGGTTTTAAGGTCGGATTGATGGAGGGGAAGATGTTATTAAGGGAGAAAAGCATTCAGATAATAAAAGAAAATCAAGCTAATAATGGAGCCTTTGTAGCTTCCCCTAATTTTAAAAACTATAAATTCTGCTGGCTTAGGGACGGAAGTTTTATTGCTTTTGCAATGGATTTGGCGGGAGAATATCAATCAGCGGAAGAATTCTTCAATTGGGTCAATCGAACTGTGAAGCGTTATAGTTACAAAGTCGAGACTCTTTTAACCAAAAAACAAAAGGGTGAAACTATTGATCCTCGAGAATTCCTGCCGACCCGTTATACAATGAATGGGTTGGAAGCCGGCGATGATTGGACTAATTTTCAATTGGACGGTTATGGAACTTGGTTATGGGCTTTGGCTGTGCATATTAAGATTACTGAAAGAAACGAATTGTTATTTGAATTTAGTGAGAGTATAAAAACTACCATATCATATTTGACGACCTTTTGGGATACCCCTAATTTTGATTGCTGGGAAGAATTTGGGGATAAAATTCATACGGCAACTTTGGCTTGTATATTCGGAGGGTTAAAGAGTATTAATTATTATCTACAGGAAAGAGAAATCGATGATTGTTTAGCTTCCATATCTGGTTTTATTAAAGAAAATTGTATAATTAACAGCCATTTAACCAAATATGTCGGAACAGACAATATTGACGCCAGTTTGTTATGGGCGTGTTTACCTTTTGATTTATTCCGTTATGATGATGAGATTATGAAAAATACGGTTCGGGAGATAGAGACTCAATTATTACATGGAGGGGGAGTACACCGTTATCCGGAGGATAATTATTATGGCGGTGGTGAATGGTTATTGCTATCAAGTTGGCTTGGTTGGTATTATTGTAAGGTTGGTAAAATTGATGATGCTTCACATATTTTGAACTGGGTTGAAAGCCATGCCGATAATAATGGGAATATGCCTGAACAAGTAGTTGAACATCCAAATAATGAAAGTTATATTGAACAATGGGTTGAACGCTGGGGGCAGATAGCCAAACCGTTACTTTGGTCGCACGCAATGTATTTAGTATTACTCACCGAAATAGAAGCAAATATATAGTTTGGCTTATATGTTAAAGTTTCTATAAAGCAAGCCGGGTTGAACCCCGGCTTGTTTTTAACTTTCTTCTCCGGCTGCAGTTTCGGTCCGGTAAAAGTTGGCTGCTTCCAAAAGGGCTTGTTTTACCCGGGCTGTTTCCGGAGATAATAAAAGATCGTATGTTTGCGGATAACGCAAACGGCGGTATTCATCGGCAAACTCGTTTAGATTTTGTTGGGCTTTTTCTCTTATCTCCAGCACCGGAGTTGATTCAACCAGGATTTTGCCTTTCTCAATTATTTTTATTGATAATTCTTGATAGAATTCCGACTTAAAAAATACTTCCTTTAATAAGTTTTCCCGGTCATGGGTGGTAATTTTACCGGTTTGTACAACCTCACCTTCCAGGTAAAGAACGTCGGCCAAAGGTTTGTTTTCCGCATTATAATAACGGATTATTCTTTTACGCCCGGGATCAGTAATCTTGGCGATGTTTCCGGAGATTTTTATTTTTGGTTCCCAAGTATCACCATTTTTTATAGCTACCAGTTTATAGACTCCGCCTAAAGCCGGACAATTACTGGCGGTTATTAGATGAGTCCCTACTCCCCAAGAATTGATTTTGGCGCCTTGTCTTTTTAATTCGGCTATTAAATCTTCATCCAATTCATTAGAAGCAACAATAACCGGCTCCTCAAATCCGGCCTCCTGAAATTGCCGCCAGGCTTCTTTGGATAATTTAGCCAGGTCGCCGGAGTCCAGCCGGATTGCACCACGGCAGTTGATACCTTGCTGGCGCAATTCGGTAAAGACTTTGATGGCATTTGGGATACCGCTCTCCAACGGATCGTATGTATCCACCAACAAAGTTATATTATTAGGGAAAACAGCGGCATAAGCCCGAAAAGCCTCTATTTCCGTATTAAAGCTCATTACCCAGCTATGAGCATGGGTTCCCAAAGTTTTAAGGTTAAAAAGTTTAGCGGCTAGAACATTTGAAGTGCCGCTACAGCCCCCGATTATTGCAGCCCTCGCACCTACTAAACCTCCGTCGGGTCCTTGGGCCCGGCGTAGGCCAAATTCCATTACCGGCTCACCTTGAGCCGCATAACAAACCCTGGCAGCTTTGGTGGCCACTAAAGTAGGATAGTTTAAAGCATTAAGCAAAAAAGTTTCTAATAATTGTAAAATACCTAATTCTCCTTCAATCCGCAGGATTGGTTCATGGGGGAAAACAACAGTTCCTTCGGGAACCGCCCATAAGTTAATATTAAGTTGTAAGTTTCGTAAATAATCCAAAAAAGCGGCCTCGAAACCAAGCTGCTTTAGATATGCCAGATCATTTTGATTGAATGAGAAATTTCTTATATAATCCAGCACCTGTTCCAAGCCGGCAAAAAGGGCAAAACCGTTATGAGGCGGAAGGGTGCGAAAAAAATACTCAAAGCTGGCTTTCTGTTGATGTCGTCCGTATTTCCAAAAACCATACAACATGGTGAGTTCATATAAATCCGTTAGCAGGGCGGTATCTTTTCGTTGGGCCCAGTTTGCTGCTATATCTGTCATAGAAGAGATTTCACCTCTTTTGACTCAATAATATTTGCCCCGGCTTCTGCCATTTCTTGGAGGGCGTTCTCCACCGTCCCTGATGGGTTATCCACTCCTCTACAAGCGTCTTTGACCAGATAAACCCGGAAACCTTCTTTAAGAGCATCCAGCACAGTAGCCTTTACGCAATAATCGGTGGCTAAACCGGTGGAAAAGACGGTATCAACTCCGAGTTTATGTAAGCTTTGAGCTAGGTTGGTATCCTGGAAAGCGCTATAAGCTTCTTTATTTGGATCGGTCCCTTTGTCGATAACAATGGCATTTAAGGTAAAGTCTAAATCCGCATGAAAGTCGGCTCCTCTGGTGTTAGCCACACAATGAACCGGCCAGGATTTATCTACAAATTGCGGGTTCTCGGAGAAACTGATATGGTTTTGGGGATGCCAATCCCGGATGTAATATACGATATCAAAGAGGGGGATTAGTTGATTGACTACCGGTACAATTTGGTCGCCATCTTTAACAGCCAAAGCGCCGCCCGGACAGAAGTCGTTTTGAACATCACCGACGATTAATGCTGGTTTCATTAAAGGTCACCTCGCTTAATTCAATTGACAATTGAGAATTGACAATTTAAAACTAAATCATAGATTAACCGTATTGGTTGATTATATGAATTCGGGATGAAGTTTAATAGCCCTGCCGGCAAAATAAAAATTTGGGCTGAATTTTACATTCTATTTTAAAAGTTAAAATTGGGTAAAGCATATTGAATTCCTGGCCTTTCGGTGGTATATTTACTTGTGAAAAAAGTTACAAATATTCTGCACTTTGAAGTGCATTTTTTCGTTACTAATTCGTAACATTTTTCACGAATAGGCTGAAAATAATTGTGAAAAAAATCACAAAGGGAGGAAGCGGCGGTGCGTTCAATTTCAGTATGTGTCGGTAGTTCCTGCCATTTAAAGGGTGCCTATGATGTAATTAATGAATTTAGAAGGTTGTTGGGAGAACATTCATTGACGGAGGAATTTGAACTTAAAGCCTGTTTTTGTTTGGGCCGTTGCCAAGATGGGGTAAGCCTTTTATTAGATGATGAGCTTTATACTTCGATAACCAAAGATACAGTAGAAAAATTTTTTGATGAACAGATAAATCATTTGAAGTAAGGAGGATAACCATGGGACTAATCTCGACCGTACCGGCCAGTTGCCGTGACTGTTATAAATGTGTCCGAAGTTGTCCGGTGAAAGCAATTAAAGTGATTAACGGACATGCTGAAGTGATTGAAGGCCGGTGTATTTCTGATGGACGTTGCGTCCGGGTTTGCCCTCAAAACGCCAAAAAAGTAGAGAATAATATTGACCAGGTAAAAAATATATTGAAGATTGGTACAAAGACAGCGGTGAGTTTGGCGCCATCTTTCACCGGAGCTTTTCCAGAGAATAAACCGGGTCAAGTTGTGGCTGGTCTAAAGAAACTGGGTTTTAGTTATATTGGAGAAACTGCTGCCGGAGCTAAATTGGTAGCTGAAGAACACAAACGATTGTTAACCAAAACTCAAGTTCCGGTTATCACCAGTTGTTGTCCGGTAGTAGTCAACCTTATTGAAATATATTATCCGGAGTTAATTCCTTATTTGGCGCCGATAGTTTCACCAATGGTAGCCCATGCCAAAATGCTCAAACAGATTTACGGTTCTGAAACCAAAGTTGTTTTTATCGGACCTTGTATCGCTAAAAAAGGTGAGTTCCAAGGTAGAAGTGAAGTCGAGGCCGTAGATGCCGTTTTGACTTTTCAGGAAGTCCTGAAAATGTTGGAAGAGCAAAATATAAAATTATCCGGTTGTCAACCGGTTGACTTTGATAATCCGGGACCGGCTAATTCCAGAACTTTCCCATTACCGGGAGGATTAGCCCGTTCGGTTACGCTTAGTACCGATTTACTGGCCAAAGAGATAATTTCGGTTGACGGTTTGGATGAAGTAATAGATTTTTTGGAAAGATTTCATGAAGTTCAAGATTTATTTCGCCTGATTGAACTTTTGGCCTGTCAAGGTGGTTGCATTACCGGACCGGATATTACCGGAACCGCGACTCAATTTGCCCGTCGAGCGACTGTAATCGCCCATGCGGAGACGTTTGATAAAGAATCAGCCGAAAAATCAATGTCAAAGTTAAGTAAAAAAGAGATTTCCAATTTATATTTTCCCCGTGGAGTCAACCGGTTTAGGCCAACCGAGGAACAAATCCGGGATATTTTGGCCAAGACCGGAAAGTTCAAACCGGAAGATGAGTTAAACTGTGGAGCTTGTGGATATGACTCTTGCCGGGATAAAGCTACGGCTGTGGCTATGGGTATGGCCGAAGTTGATATGTGTATTCCCTATATGCGGGATCGGGCCGAATCAAAAGCCAATCTAATCTGTCAGATGACGCCGAATGCCATTTTGGTAGTTACTAACGATCTGAAAATTTTAGAATTAAACCCGGCTGCTGAACGGAAATTCTCTTGTTTCCGGAATCTGGTTATTGGGAAAAACTTGACTACAATCATGGACCCACGCTATTTTGAGGAAGCGCTTTATACAAAGAAACTGGTTACCGGAGAGATTAATTTTCCCGGTTATAAGCTAGTGGCCTGGCAGTCTATTTTTTATGTAGAAAAAGATGAGATTTTAATCGGGATTTACTCTGATATCACACAAGAAAAGAAACAGCGGGAACAGCTCTCCCGGGTTACCGATGAAACCCTTGAAAAAGCCCAGGAAGTTATCAATAAGCAAATGAAAGTCGCTCAAGAGATTGCCGGACTTTTAGGGGAGACCACCGCTGAAACCAAAGTTTTGTTAACCAAACTAATGAATTTAATTCGCAATGAAGATAATCAATCCAATTAAAGAAATATCAAGTTTATTTAAAGTAATACTAATCGTCTCCATACGCCTCCATACTCAGGAGTATAGGAAATTCATTGATGCTTGTCATTTAAATTGCTTTGTTAAAAAGTATTGTGGCAATTTAAATGACTCATTCCGAAAGGATTACTATTTTGAATGAATTTGATATCTAAAGGGTGATATTCTTGTTTATCGATACCGGCTGGGCTAGTATACCGAAGTTTGGTGAAGAGTTATGCGGTGATAATGTGGAGATAGTTAAAACCGCTGATGCAGTGGTTGCCGTATTGGCAGACGGACTCGGTAGTGGAGTCAAAGCTAATATTTTATCCAAAATGACCGCTAAAATTATTGCCACAATGTTCGAAAAAGGAGCTACTTTAACAGAGGTAGTAGAGACCGTCGGCGATACTTTGCCAATTTGTCAAAAGAGAGGTCTAGCTTACTCCACTTTCACAATTATCCAAGTTAAGGACAATGGTGAGGTTTATATTGTAGAATTTGATAATCCGTCGACTTTTTACCTGCATAGCGGAGAAATAACCGGTGTTTCCTTTCACGAAAGTGAAATTTACGGCAAAAAAATAAAAGAAAGCCGTTTTAATGCTACACCTGGGGATATCTTAGTGGCTATCTCCGATGGAGTTGTTCATGCCGGGATAGGCGCAGTTTTGAACCTGGGGTGGCAATGGAATAACGTGGCTGATTATTTGCAGAGGATGGCTAAACCGGTGATAAATGCCAAAGGTTTCTCTCAATGGTTACTAACTGTAAGTGAACAACTATACGCCGGAAAACCCGGAGATGATGCGACGGTGATGGTTTTACAATTAAGAAACCCCAGTACCGTCACGATTGCGGTGGGTCCACCCAAGGATAAAGAGGATGATCCGGTATTGGTCAAAAAACTTCAGGAAGAAACCGGGAAAAAAGTTATCTGCGGCGGTACTACCAGTACTATAGTAGCCCGACATATTCAACAAACCATCAAAGTTAATATTGAGGCAATCGATCCCGAGGTACCGCCAACCGGCAGTTTGTTAGGGATTGACTTAGTAACCGAAGGTATTATCACCTTAAGCAAGACTTTGGAATATATAAAATCCGCTAATTCAGCAGAGGAAGTTCCGGAGAAGCATAACGGAGCCGCTATTTTATCCAAGTTATTATTTGAAGGAGACAAGATTCGTTTTCTTGTCGGAAGAGCCATTAATCCGGCGCATCAAAATCCGGATTTACCGTTAAATTTAGGACTCAAAATGCAAGTAGTATCGGAGATATCCGATATTCTAAACAATTTAGGGAAAGAAGTGTCCATAGAGTACTTCTAGTTTTAAGAATCCAGAAGCCGGAATTCAGAATCCAGAAAAAAATACCTAAGGAAGCACTGATTAATTGAATAAGTGACGATTTTACGCTTCGCAAAATGCCTAATACCGCATATTTACTCGCACAAAATCGCATTAATCAGCGCTTCCCTAATATAACATTGAAAGAGAGCCGGAATTCAAACAGATCAATATAACAAATTACCGGCTTGAATATATAACCATTATGGAAGGAGAAATTTATTATGACAACCCCAGTTGCAACCGTAGAGAATCATAAAGAACAGGAACACTCAGTTTCTCGCCGGAAGTTTGAAAAAGTTAATGAAATTATTGAGCGTCATGGAAAACTGCAATCAGCTTTGATTCCCATCCTTCAGGAGGTGCAAGAGGAGTATCGCTATCTTCCGGAAGAAATCCTGACATATGTGGCTATGGTAATGAATTTATCTCCGGCTACAATCTTCGGAGTAGCAACATTTTATGCCCAGTTTTCCTTGGAACCGAAAGGAAAATATGTAGTGAAAATATGTGATGGGACCGCTTGCCATGTTCGCGGCTCCGATCCGGTAAAAGAAGCCATCCGGAAAAGAGTAGGTCTTACCGGTGATAAAAAGACCACCGCTGATATGCGTTTTACGGTAGAAACCGTCTCATGTCTTGGTGCTTGCGGCCTGGCGCCGGTATTAATGATAAATGACCAGATATATGGTCAAATGACTCCGGATGCCATTAATATCATTATTGACAAGATTTTGGACGAAGAAGGTGGTAAGCAATGATTGATACAAAAGAAAAAATGGAATCACTCCGTCAAGAATGGAGTGAAGGATATAAGAAAGAAAAAAACCGGATTTTAATATGCGCCGGTACAGGTTGTGTTGCTAATGGTTCTTTAAAAGTATATGAAGCTATAAAAAAAGCGGTAGAAGCCAAAGGTGATTATGTTTCGGTTGAAATGATGCTGGAAGACGGATGCGCAGGTACAACAATTGTTACCAGCGGATGTCATGGTTTTTGTGAAAAAGGTCCTTTGGTTCGTATCGATCCTGCCGGTATTTTATATACCAAAGTTAAGGAAGAAGATGTTCCTGATATCGTTGCATCTTTAGAACCCGGTAGCAGTCCGGTGACCCGGTTATTATACCATGAACCCAATACCGGGGAAGTTTTTGCCGAAGCGGAAAAGATTCCGTTTTATAAGTATCAAAATAGGAACTCCTTAGAAAATTGCGGTTTTATTGACCCGGAAGAAATCCGGGAATATATAGCCAAAGGCGGTTATGCCGCTTTGGCCAAAGTGCTTACGGAAATGACCCCGGAAATTCTCTGTCAAGAAATGATCCGTTCCGGATTACGCGGTCGTGGCGGCGGAGGTTTCCCTGCCGGACGGAAATGGGATATGACAAGGCTTGCTACCGGTACTAAAAAATACGTAATTTGCAACGGAGATGAAGGTGATCCCGGCGCCTTCATGGATCGCAGCTTAATGGAAGGCGATCCCTTTAAAGTGATTGAAGGAATGGCGATTGCCGCTTTTGCAGTTGGGGCTGACGAAGGATATATCTATGTTCGGGCTGAGTATCCTTTAGCGGTAAAAAGGTTAAAACTAGCAGTTGAATCAGCGCACAAAAACGGGCTATTAGGTCAGGATATCTTAGGAACCGGTTTTAATTTTGACCTTCATATTAAAGAAGGCGCTGGAGCGTTTGTTTGTGGAGAAGAAACTGCTTTGATGGCTTCAATCGAGGGACAAAGGGGTATGCCGCGTCCGAAGCCGCCGTTTCCGGCAAACGCAGGACTTTGGGGTAAGCCGACCTTAATTAATAATGTTGAGACCTATGCCAATGTAGCTTTGATTATCAACAAAGGCGCCGACTGGTTTGTAAGTATTGGAACTGAAAAGAGCCCGGGTACCAAAACCTTTGCTTTAACAGGTAAGGTTCTTAATACCGGATTGATCGAAGTTCCGCTGGGAGTGACTTTACGTGATATAGTTTTCAAAATCGGCGGCGGTATTCGTAACGGGAAGAAATTTAAAGCAGTCCAGATTGGCGGACCGTCGGGCGGATATCTTACCGAGGAACATTTGGATATGAAGTTGGACTTTGACTCCTTAAGTTCAATCGGCGCTATGGTTGGTTCCGGCGGATTGGTGGTTATGGATGAAGATAACTGTATGGTTGAAATGGCCCGCTTCTTTATGAATTTTATCCAAAATGAATCCTGCGGAAAATGTGTTCCCTGCCGTGAAGGCACCAAACGTTTGTTGGAGATTTTGGAACGGGCTGTTAATGGTGAAGGAAAAGTCGAAGACATTGAAATTCTTGAAGATTTGGCTCAGGTTATCAAGGACGCTTCATTGTGTGGTTTGGGAAAGACCGCGCCAAATCCGGTTTTATCAATGTTGAAATACTTTAAAGATGAGTTTATCGCCCATGTAAGGGATAAAAAGTGCCCGACTAAAGAATGCAAAGCTTTTGCCGGATACAATATTGAACCACAGCTTTGTAAGGGCTGCAGTAAATGTAGTAAAGTATGTCCAGTGGGGGCAATAAGCGGAGAAGTTAAGAAACCGTTTGTAATTAATATTGATAAATGCATTAAATGCGGAGCTTGTATAGATGCTTGCCCATTTAAAGCTATTAAGGAGGGGTAAGGATATGGATATGGATACCTTATATATTGATAATCAAGAAGTAGAAATAAACGGCGCCAAAACTTTATTGGAATTAATCCGGCGGATTGGTATTGATATACCGACATTTTGTTACAACTCAGAATTAAGTATTTACGGTGCATGCCGGATGTGTGTGGTTGAACAGGAAGGACGCGGGATTATGGCTTCGTGTTCGACGCCTCCACTGCCGGGAATGAAAATCTTAACCAATAGCCCACGGGTACAAAAGGCTCGCCGCACCGTATTGGAGTTATTACTCGCTAATCATGACCGGGATTGCACCACCTGCGAGAAGAACGGCCATTGTAAATTGCAGGAACTGGCTAATCGTTACGGAGTCCGTAAGGTCCGTTTCGGTGAACGCGATGTCAAACTGCCGATTGACAATAGCGGAACTTCGGTAGTCCGTGACCCTAATAAATGTATTGTTTGCGGCGACTGTGTGCGGATGTGTTCGGAGGTTCAGGGGATCGGTATTTTGGATTTTGCCAACCGCGGATCTAAAGTACAAGTAACACCTGCTTTTAATAAGTCTTTAGCTGAAGTTGATTGTGTAAATTGCGGTCAATGCAGCGCAGTATGTCCGACTGGAGCTTTAACCATCAAATCAGAGGTTAACAAAGCCTGGGACGCCATTAATCAAAAGGAGAAATTGGTAGTAGTCCAGGTAGCGCCGGCTGTCCGGGTTGCTCTTGGAGAAGAGTTCGGGTTACCTGCCGGTGAGATCGTTACCGGTAAAATGGTGGCGGCACTTAAACGGTTAGGTTTTGATAAAGTTTTTGATACGACCATTGCGGCTGATTTGACAATTATGGAGGAAGCCACTGAGTTTTTGGATCGCTTGAGTAAAGAAGAGCGATTGCCGCAATTTACTTCTTGTTGTCCGGCATGGGTAAAATATGCTGAGCATAATGAACCAAGCTTGTTGAATAACTTATCATCCTGCCGATCCCCACAACAAATGTTCGGCTCGATGGTAAAACGTTATTGGGCGAAGGAACTTGGCAAAGTGGCCAAAGATATTTTTGTAATCTCAATTATGCCTTGTACAGCTAAGAAATTTGAACGGACCCGGCCGGAATTTAGTACTGACGGTATCCCTGACGTAGATTTAGTCTTGACCACCCAAGAATTAGCTCAAATGATCCGTGAATCCGGTCTGGTATTTGATAATATTGAGACTGAATCCTTTGATACGCCATTTGGGTTTGGGACCGGCGCCGGAGTTATCTTCGGAGCTTCCGGTGGTGTGGCTGAAGCCTCGCTCCGCGCCGCCTATGAGGCATTAACCGGAGAAGAATTGGAAAAGGTTAACTTTGAAGCTGTACGCGGTTTTGAAGGTCTCAAGGAATATAAAGTGATGATCAAGGGAAATGAGATTAAAGTTGCGGTGGTTCAAGGTTTAGCCAATACCAAGAATCTTATAGCCAAAATCAAATCCGGAGAAGTAACTTATGATTTAATCGAAGTAATGGCTTGTCCCGGCGGTTGCATCGGCGGAGCCGGCCAACCAATTGCAGCAACTACCGACATTAAAAAGGCCAGAGCTAAGGGGATATATACTGCCGACAAACTTTCTCAACTACGAAAATCCCAAGACAATCCGGTAGTAGCTAAGTTTTATGAGAAATGGTTGCATAAACCCAATAGTGATGAAGCTCATCATAGTTTGCATACAAAATATGCCAGTCGAGCCAGGATAATGAGTGAAGATATCGAAATATTAAAGAGTGAACAAGAGCATAAAGTTGATGTTGCTGTTTGTGTGGGAACTTGCTGTTATTTGCATGGTTCTTATGACACTTTGAAGGAGTTTACCAAACAAGCCGAAAAGGCTGGGATTAAGGATCGGATAAACCTTCATGCTACCTTCTGTTTAGAAGGTTGTAAAGATAGTCCTTCAATAAGAATTAATGATGAAATTATTGAAGGGGTAAAACCGGAGAAAGTGGAGTCGGTCCTTAAATCCAAGGTACTAACTAAATTGAATTAACGGAAGTGAACCGATGAGCCCTGAAATGATTCAAGTCCCTAAATTTACTTTAAAAAGGCTACCTCATTATTACCGCTTTATTCAAGACTGCGATGAGCAAGAGCTTAAATTCGTCTCCTCTGAAGCGATCGCTAAAGCGGTACAGGTAAATGCTGTCCAAATCAGGCGGGATTTGATGCTTTTCGGGGCTATGGGCACTCCCGGAGTCGGTTATAGTGTTCCGGAACTGAAACAAAAACTTGAAGAAGTACTAGGGCTTAAAAATGTAAATGAAGCCGTGTTAATCGGGGTTGGCAGGTTGGGACGGGCAATTCTTGATTATCCGGGATTTGCTAATTATGGTTTGAATATTGTGGCTTTGTTTGATTCCGATCCGGCCATCATTGGAGAAAAAATTGGCGACCGGGTCGTTTTTCCTATGCCGGAGCTCGCTCATATCATTCGCCGTTTGAAGGTCCGGGTTGGAATAATTACCGTTCCGGCCGAATGGGCCCAATCGGTAGCCGATGTTTTGGTAAAAACTGGAGTGAAAGCGATTTGGAATTTCGCTCCCACCAGTATTTATGTCCCAGCGGAGGTAGTGGTCAGGAATGAGGATTTGGCCGCCGGATTGGCGACTTTGTTTCATTTTTTACGGGAAAAGGATATGGGAACTAGTACTCCGAAAAATGTTTTGTAGAAATTTTAAAATACTTTGTAAAAAAAATCACAAAGTCTATTTACAAACAAAGCTAAATATATAAGTTGAATTAAATTTCTTTAATAAATATTACATTCTTAAGGCTGAACGTAATTTGAACTAATGAATTTAATTCAACTTATTACAGCTGTAATATGATGAAGTAAATTCTAAGCTAATATCATTTGCATTCGGCTTTAAGAATGCAAATCTTGGTTAAGAAATTTACTTCATCATATATAGCTAAAATTATCTCAGAAGGATTGTGATTTTTTTCACAAATTGAATTAAATACTTTAATAATCTTTTTCGACTACAAATTATGTTAAAAGGGGGATGATAAAGGTGCCTGTTGATAATAACGACGGGAGAAAATCCAAAATGATTCCGGAGATGGTAATCAAACGGCTGCAGATTTACCACCGCTATTTGTTGGATTTGTCCAAGAAAGAAGTTGAGCGGATCTCATCTCCCGAATTGGCGGTTAGAGTGGGAAGCCTTGAGAATACATAAACACCAAAAGGAGGTTATTACAATGGAAAGAAAAGAATTGACAAAGACCGTTAATGAGAATACCCGGACCGAGAAAGACGGCCGGGAAGAAGTCTCTTTGCAAATTGATGAACTGGTAAGAAAAGCATCCACTGCTCAAGTGGAATTTATGGATTTAACCCAAGAAAAAATCGATGCCATAGTTAAGGTAATGGCTCTGGCCGGGATCGACAAACATATGGAACTGGCTCGGATGGCAGTAGATGAGACCGGAATGGGGGTTTATGAAGACAAAATTACTAAAAACCTTTTTTCCACTGAAGAAGTTTATCATGATATCAAATATGAAAAGACTGTCGGAATTATAGAGGAAAATTATGAAGAAGGCTATATGAAAGTAGCTGAACCAATTGGGATTATTGCCGGAGTCACACCGGTCACTAACCCTACTTCTACCACGATGTTTAAATGTTTAATCAGCGTTAAGACCAGGAATCCGATAATATTCAGTTTCCATCCGAAAGCAATCCATTCAAGTATTGCAGCGGCCAAAATAATGCTGGATGCCGCGGTAGCTGCCGGCGCTCCTAAAAACTGCATCGGCTGGATTGAAAAACCTTCGATCGAAGCTACCAATCTCTTGATGAACCATCCGGGGATCAGTTTGATTTTAGCTACCGGCGGCACCAATATGGTACAGGCCGCTTATTCCTGCGGAAAACCGGCATTAGGAGTCGGCCCCGGAAACGTCCCGTGCTACATAGAAAAGTCGGCCAATATAAAGAGAGCGGTTACCGATTTAATTCTTAGCAAAACATTTGATAACGGCACCATCTGTGCTTCGGAACAATCGGTTATTGTTGATAAAGAGATTGCCGAGAAAGTTAAAACGGTAATGACCGATTATGGCTGTTACTTTCTTAAACCGGATGAGATCACCAGGCTCTCTAAAATAGCCATTGATTCCGAACATGGAACCATGAGCGGAGTGGTAGTGGGTCAACCGGCGGTTAAAATAGCTGAAATGGCTAACATTAAAGTTCCCGACAATACTAAAATCCTGGTAGCCGAACTTGAAGGAGTCGGACCGGAGTACCCACTTTCCAGGGAGAAATTAAGCCCGATCCTGGCTTATTATGTAGTAGTCGACTATAAGGAAGGGATCAAACGCTGTGAGGAGATTACCGAATTCGGCGGATTGGGTCATTCGGCGGTGATACATTCCGAAAACCAGGAAGTTATTGAAGAGTTTGCCCGGAGACTCCGCACCGGACGCTTACTAATCAATTCTCCGTCTTCCCATGGAGCGATTGGGGATATCTATAATACCAATACTCCTTCGCTCACCCTCGGCTGCGGTTCAATGGGGCGGAATTCGACCACTGATAACGTCAGTGTCGAAAATCTAATTAACATTAAGCGGGTGGCCTTACGCCGCGACCGGATGAAATGGTTTAAGATCCCGCCGAAGATTTATTTCGAATACGGCTCACTTCAGTATTTAAGCAAAATTAAAGGTAAGAAGGCTTTTATTGTTACCGATCCGTTCATGGTAAAAATGGGGTTTAGCGAGAGGGTTACTTATCAGTTGGATAAGATCGGTATTGATTATCAAATCTTTTCCGAAGTAGAACCCGATCCTTCGGTTGAGACTGTGATGACCGGTGTAAAAGAGATGAACAGTTACCAGCCGGACCTTATTATAGCTCTAGGCGGAGGTTCACCCATCGATGCGGCTAAGGGTATGTGGCTCTTTTACGAGAACCCGGAGATGGAGTTTGAGACTTTACGGATGAAATTCGCCGATATCCGGAAAAGGGCTTTTAAATTCCCCAATTTAGGAAAAAAAGCAACTTTTGTAGCCATACCGACCACTTCGGGGACTGGTTCCGAAGTAACCGCCTTTGCGGTAATCTCCGATAAGAAAAGGAATATCAAGTACCCGTTAGCCGATTATGAACTGACCCCGGATATCGCGATCATCGATCCGGAGTTGGTATTGACGGTGCCACAGTCCGTGACCGCCGATACCGGGATGGATGTTTTGACCCACGCGATTGAAGCTTATGTCTCGGTAATGGCTTCCGACTATACGGACGCATTAGCTGAAAAAGCGATCAAGCTGGTCTTTGAGTATCTGCCACGGGCTTATCAAAACGGTCAGGACCGGGAGGCCCGGGAGAAAATGCATAACGCCTCAACTATCGCCGGTATGGCTTTTACCAATGCATTCTTGGGAGTAAACCATGGAATGGCCCATGTACTTGGCGCTAAATTTCACATCCCGCACGGCCGGGCCAATGCAATAATAATGCCGTATGTAATAAAGTATAATGCCCAAAGGCCAAGTAAGTTTGTGGCTTTTCCCCAATATGAGTATCCGATGGCCGGTGAAAGGTATGCGGAGATCGCCCGATTCTTAGGATTACCGGCAGCAACTACCGAAGAGGGAGTGAATAGTTTGGATAATGCGGTAAAAGAGCTGATGGTTAAGTTGAATATTCCGCTATCGTTGGCCGCAGCCGGAGTTGATAAGACGGCCTTTGAGAAGGAACTACGGGAGATGGCCGATATCGCTTTCAACGACCAGACTACCGGGACCAATCCCAGGATGCCGTTGGTGGCGGAGATTGAAGGGATTTACCGGGAAGCTTATGAAGGCAACTTAAAATAAATAGTTCCAAGAAGAAAAAGGCCTCATTTAAATGGGGCCTTTACTTTTTCTCATAAGCCAGTAGAATAATTTTATTCTGGTTTTGGCTAAGTTTGCTTTTGATTTTATTAACTTCTTCTAGTTCCTTGGTTTAGGTAAATATTTAAGAGAGAATTCCACTAAGGCCCCGCCTTTAGGCTGATTAGCCGCTTTTATCATACCACCGTGTTTTTCGATAATTAATTTAGCAATATATAATCCCAGTCCGGAATGGCCTTTCTCGAGCGATCTGGAGGAATCACCTTTATAGAACTTTTTAAATAAGTTTGGCAGATCTTTCTCGGAGAAGCCGGGACCGTTGTCACTGATTTTAAATACAGCTTCGGTATCGCTAATATTCACTACCGCCGCGATTAATCCTCCGGTTGGAGTAAAACGGATACTATTGCCGATTATATTGTCCATCACTTGGGCCAGGCGATTTGAATCTAATATGAACGAATTGTTTTTAAAAGTTGATATTTCTTGTATTAAGTCGATGGTTATATCTTTTTTAGAGGCTAATATTTTTAAATCATCGATTTTTTGTTTTACAAATTCCTCGAGATTAACCGGAGCAGGATGAAGCTCGAACCCTTCACTGTCTACCTCCACTAGGAGGTTCATTTCATCAACCAGATTTTTTACTCGGGAAGTATTTTGAGCAATAGTCTGTAAATAATTGGCGAGTTTCTCCCGGTTATCCATAAGACCATCCAGGGCGCCTTCGATATGGCCTTGAATAATGGCCAGCGGAGTCCGTAAATCATGGGTCAAAGCTGCCACCATGTCCCGCCGGTCATGTTCCAACTGCCATTCCCTAATCAAAGAATCTTTTAATTCACTCCGCATGTCTTCAAGGGCTCGGGCTAGGTCGCCGATTTCATTATTTTGATCACAAGGGATGGCAAAATCCAAATCCCTATTCTTAATCTTTGTGGCAGCAGTCATTAATTCGTTTAAAGGTTTCCGAATCTTCGCACTTAAAATACCAGCAAAAAGCAGTGTATAGAAAACCAAACTTAGAAATGGAATGATTACATCCCCCAAAAATTCCAATAAACTATCATGCTCGATGTTAAGAAAAAAAACTAAAGTTCCCATTAACTCCCCGGATGTTTTGTCGATTATTGGAATAATGGTCGCATCACTATGTGTTCCGCCTTCCAGATAAAAATAATGTTTACTTCTTTTGGAACTGAAAACAATCCGGAACTGTTTATCCAAAAGATAAAAATCAATTTGATCGCTGCCAATTATCTTTTCAAGTTCGCTATAGTCTTTCAATTCCCAAATGAAATTGACGTTCTGATTTACATATTTGATTATCCGGTTAACTCTGGTCCGGTATTCCTTATCTACGTTGAAATCATTTAAATGATATTGAAAAATTTCATTGATTGTTAAAAAGGTAACAAAACTTAATATAATAACCATCACCAGAGATATCGCAAACTGTTTTTTTAAAGT
This sequence comes from Bacillota bacterium, assembly GCA_023435225.1. GTDB lineage: Bacteria > Bacillota > UBA4882 > UBA8346 > UBA8346 > UBA8346. Next base: position 55,906 of record JAEYRX010000022.1, on the reverse strand, counting down.
GGTCCGTTTGATTATTTTTGCCGTTCCCATTTGTAACCCACTCCCCATACGGTTGTAATATAATTGGTCGCCGGGTCGGCTTCAGACAACTTGGAACGGATTTTCTTGACATGTTCAGCTACTCCGGCGGAGTCTCCCATTGCGTCATATCCCCAAACTTTTTCATAGATTTGTTCCTTAGAGAAAGTTATCCCCGGATGTAAAGCCAATAACTCGATAATCTCGAATTCTCTTTTCGTAAAAATAATCTCTTTATCATGAAAATAGACTGTATGTCCTTTCAAATCAATGGCTAAATCCTGATAGCGCAAAAAAACTCTATTTGTTAATGAGATAGCTCTTTTTTCGCGGCGGAGATGGGCTTGAATCCGCATCTTCAACTCTTTCAGACTGAATGGTTTGGTGATATAATCATCACCTCCGATGGCTAAACCCTGAATCTTGTCAGCCTCCATCCCCAGGGCGCTTAAAAAAAGGATCGGGCATGAGACATCGGCGCGGATGGCTTGACAAACCTGGTAACCATTCTTTCCAGGCATCATAATATCCAAAATTATCAAGTCTGGTTGCTGTCTGGCGGAAATAACCGCCTCTTCCCCGTTGGCGGCGGTTAGAACCTGATATCCTTCATTAATCAGTGAATCCTTAATAAAGGAGACCATATCCTCCTCATCATCCACAATCAGAATTTTTTCATACAAGGTAACCACCACACAATTCCAATATGGTCCTACTCTTTATTCGGGAACGTATTTTAGGAATCAATACTTCTTTCGGCATTATCAGTCGTTTTCTCCAGAACTCTTAAAAAACCGGTCCATAGAAATAAAATAAAAGGTCGGAATGTTTTTCCATATTGGTCCCGGTTATAAGTAAGCTTTATAAATGAAAGGTTTATAGGGTCCCTGCATTTTTAAGTAACACGGCTTTACTGACATTGTATTCATATAATGAATTTAAATAATTGCTCTTAGCTTGTGATAAAGCTATTTGGTAATCCAATACATTCAAACTGGTTTCGAAGCCTTTTTCATATGCAAATCGGGCAATCTGATACTCTTCCTCCGCTTTAATCAGAGCAGTTTGACTGGTTGTAATCATATTTTGCGCTGCCGTTAATTCGAGATATGTTTGGTATACTTCCAAACGAACAACATCTCTTACTTGTTTAAAGTTGGTTTGTGCTTTGACAACCTCCATCCCAGCCCGGTTAATCCGGAAGCGGGACTTGTTTGAATCAAAAAACTTCCATTCGGCAGTTATACTCATTAACCAGCCTTCATTGGCATTTCCCGGGAAATTTTCGCCGTTATTATCCAAGGCGCCTTTAAGAGTCACCGAGGGATAAAATTCACTTCGACTAATTTGGAGTTCTTTTTCACTTATTTTTAATGCTAAACCGGCTTGAATTACTTCAGGTCTTGACATTTCCGCTTGTCTTTGATAATTTTCCAAAGTAAAGAGAAGTTTTTCAACTGTTAAGTTTTGATTTGCAGCTATCGGGTCCGATAATGGCCGTCCCAATAAATTATTAAGTATAGCTACTGCGATCTCATAGTCCTTTTTAGCGTTTATACGCTCTTGTTCGGTATCGGCCATCTCCACTTCCACTCGGATTTGATCAATTTTGGCGGCATTGCCGAGTTTATACCGGATTTGCACTTGTCTTAAGTGTTCGGAGACCCGGATAACAGATTCTTCAACTAAATTTAAAGCGCCTTTTGTTCGCAATAAATTGAAATAAGCGGTGGTTACGTTTAGTTTTAATTGTTGTTTTACTTTGTTTAGCTCCAGCTCCGCTTTTTTTAAATTCAGTTCGGCTTGTTCAATCAGGCCGGTAATCCTTCCGCCAGTATATAAAGGCCATTCTAACGAGATTTCATTGGAAAAACTATTGGAAGCTTCGCTTACCATATCGTCTTTATAACGGCTACCGGTAAAGGAATAAGATAGTTCGGGATATCTACCGGCTTTGGCTTCTTGTAAGCGCCATTTAGCGTTGATATAGTCTGATTCCATCACTTTTACAATCCGGCTGTTGTTTAAAGCCAGTTCAATACTTTCTTGTAAGGTTAATTCACCACCGGTTGCCAGGACCGGTTGGATGGCCGGGGACATAATTGTTAATAATAGGGCCAAATACCCAACCCGGCAATTTAGTTTAATTTTAAGCATTATTTACTCCTTTCAAAAAATAGGTATTTATATGCTGTTTACTCATATTTTATGGACTCTACTATATTTAGTTTAGAAGTTTTAAAAACCGGGGAAGCCGAAGCGACTAATGTAACCAAAACTCCCCCAATACCGGTGACAATAAAATTGGTTATTGAAAACTGAGCGGGAATAACCGCAACTATTGCCCGAGTAAAATTGGGAATAATCGAAATCATAATTAAACCAAAGCATATACCTATAATACTGCCTATTATTCCGCTGGTTACCGCTTCGATAAGGACAATTTTAACAGTTTGGACCCTGGTTGCCCCGACAGAACAAAGCACCGCCAGGGAGTGTTTTTTAGCCAAAAAATTAACAATCAAATTATTTACCAGTCCAATCAGACAGATTAGTGCTGTTAAAATTGAGAAACCATTTAAGATTGTTATTAAACCACTAATTTCTTTTAGAATGTCTTCTTCTAGAAACTCTTGGATCGTAAATCCTGATGGAAGACTGCGGTCGTACTTTTTAATCAGCGTATGTAAGACTGATTTCGGATCAATATTGGTTTTGACAGCCAGTTCAGTGTAAAACTTTTCGCCGGTATCCATTTTAAAATAGCGTTTGGCAATCATGGCAAACCTGCCGCCTTGCTCAATGGTATTGACAAAACCAATGACTTTATAAGTGAAGTCCTTGTTATTAAAGCGTAAAGTAAGGCTGTCTCCTTTTTTTAAACCATAGATGTTTTTTAGAAGATCGGAGATTATAATATTGCGGCCATAATTCAATTTTTCAATAAGCTTGCGGGTTTCTCGAAGATCGCCGGAGATACCGGTTATTCTTTGAAAATCAAGGTATGCGGAGTCAACCCCATGGAGTTCACCGATCCGTTCGGTTGAACCCAAGACAATTACGTCTTCAATAATAAATCTGCCTTGAACAGCTTTCACTCCGGTAGTTGATCGGACTGAGCGTTCAATAATCCGATCCATTCGCGGAAGTGAAAAAGAAAAATCATAAAGGATTGATTTTTGGGTAAAGTTAATCATACCGGAAACCACTGAAACACCAAAGGTACTAACCATCAGAATCGTAGCAATACTAATGGAAATAAGAACAATACTGTTTTGCGCATTCTTATTACCACGAAGGTTTTTAACGGCCAATATCCCCACACTTCCAAACAGGCGTCTAAAATATGGTTCGCATATTTTAAGCATTCCGGTAGTCAAGAAAGGTACTATCATCACACAAGCAACCACCGCCATTCCGATGCAGAGAGTATCGAATACCAAGGCCAAGTCTCCCTCAAGCAACGGAGGGATTGCTAAAATCATCCCGACCAAAAAAATACCTAAAATCAGTTTCCAAGTTTTTAAGGAGGTTTCCTGTTGTTGAACCATATTGAGGATAACATCTTTAATGGGAAGTTTTGAAACTTTGATGACCGGAAGGGCGGCGCTGGCCATAGCCAGGATGATCGCCATTAGAAAGGCAATACCTAATTGAGCAGCGCTAAAAGTCAAAGAAATGGGGCCGGTTGCAACCATAGCGTTTTCGGATGATTCAGCCATTGCCATTCCCATCAGGTATAATACAATGATCCCCAATATACAACCGATAATACCGCCGATAATACCGTAAGCACCGGCTTCCCCCAACAAAATCAAGTCGGTAGTACGCTTATTTGCGCCGATGCTCCGAAAAGTCCCTATTAACGGCAACCTTTCAGCGGTAATTACTTTAAATGAGGTATAAACTATAAATATTGTTAAGAAAATGATGATAATCATCGTTAGATTAAGCGCCATGGTTACAGTCTCGGTACTTTCCTCAAGTTCTTCTTCGGAGATTGTTTCTCTGACATCATAGCGGGTAATGAATTTGGATAACTCCGTTGTTAGCCGTTGCTTATCCTCCGGATTCTTCAATTTGATATACAAACGGGATACATTACCGATTTGCGAGCAGATTGCGCCGAGCTTTGTTTTCGGGATAATCATCAAGTTGTTATCCTGGGTAAAAAGCCCGCTGCGGTTGGCAATGGCGGCAATAATAAAACGATATCTTTTTTGGTTGATATCCAGTTTCAGGACTTCGCCGGTTCGTAAATTATATTTTTGCCCAAAATGGTCACTGATGATGACTTTGCTTCCGGTGAAGGGAAATAAACCGGTCTGTCTTTTTAGGGAGATCGGGCCCATAAGCTGGATATCCTCCCAATCAAATCCCTTGGCGTTTAAAATGACCGCTTCTTTTTTTTGATGGCGATATAGCGCTCCGGTTTCGACGACCCCAATAGTATAAGAAATGGAATCCTGATAAATATCAGGGAACGCAACGGTAAAATACCGGGCCGGAGAGCGGTCGTTCGGTTGGATGACCAGCTCCGATTCTCCGAAGGAACTACGGACTTGCTTGATGTATATATTCGCAGCGGTATCGGTAATCGCAAGGGAGGCAAAAAGCAATGCGGTTGAAAGAGTAATTGTCAAGACAATTAAAAATGACCGCAGTTTTTTTTCAAGTATATTTCTAATTAGATATTTAATAATTATTCCCATCATCCGACTCCTTGTATTAAAAGCTACTAATTAGTGGCGATTTTCAAATCAGCGTTCATTTCCGGTAGAATATGTTCATTGATATTCTCAATCGTAATTTCAACCGGTATATATGTCTCGTTATTCTTGATAATCGCCCGATCGTAGATCCGAGTGACAGTTCCATGATATTCCCGGGAACGATCGGCCAATAGTTTAATCACTGCTTTGGATTGGGGCTGGATTTTAGAGATAAAATCTTCGTCAACATCAGCCATTACCACCAGGCTGTCGAGGTCCAATATACTTAGTATACATACCGGATCCGGCTCTCCCAGCTTATCTCCGGACGTACAATTAATGTTATATACCACGGCATTTTTTAAATCCGTGATGATTTCATTGTTTTTAATATAGGGGCGGTTCAATTTTTCCTTCATTACTCGTAACGATGATTTGAGATTAAGCAGATTAATTCTACGGGCATCAACTATTTTTCGGAACTCATCAAGGTCATAACGGGAGATGGAACCGGTCCGCCATAATTCCTCCCGGTTCGCCAATTGTTGCAATTCCTGATTGAGTAAATTTTGAGTATTTTCCAACTCATTCTCTTGGTTCCTTATTAGAGTCGCATATTCTAAAGTGTTTAGTTTGACGAGGGAGATCCCTTGGCGGACCCGTTCTCCATCACGGACAAATACTTTCTCTACGTAAGCCGGAAAGTCAATGACAATATTCCGGGTTTCTTTGGCTTTAATTATGCCGAAAACATCGATACTTAGTTGATCCGGCGCCGTTTGGTTGTCTGCCATACTTTCCGGAGTAGCGTCATCATTGTTGCCTACCGTACCGGAAAATAAGCTGATAAAAACCGCGACTCCGGCAATGATAATAATACAGACGGTAATAATAAGCTTTTTCATTGAGTAACACACCTTCCATCTTTAAGATTAATAATCCGATCCCCGTATTCCGCCGCTTCTTTGGAATGGGTAACCTGGACAATGGTTTTTTTGTTTGCAGTGTTGATTTGTTTAAAGAGTTGCATTATATCTGTTCCCGTTTTACTGTCCAGATTACCAATGGGTTCATCGGCTAGAATTATATCCGGCTCGTTTATCAGGGAGCGGGCAATGGCTACCCGTTGTTGCTGCCCGCCTGAAAGCTCCCGGGGAGTATGATTGCGGCGGTCAGCCAGCCCGGTTAGCTCCAAAATCTGCTCCAGTTTGAAGCGGTAATCTTTTTCATTTTTCCCGTCCAACATCACCGGCAGCATTATATTCTCAACCACATTTAAATTGGGGATTAGATTGTAAAATTGAAAAACAAAACCGATATCTCTGCGGCGGATAAGACTTTCTTCAGCATCATTCAAACTTGAAAGCTCCCGGCCTTTGATTTTAATCCTACCGGTAGTAGGCTTATCCAAACCGCCCATCAGATAAAGTAAAGTACTTTTACCGGAACCGGATGGACCCATAATTGATACAAATTCGCCATAATTAATTGAAACATTAATTGCTTTTAATACATCCACCGCCAGTTCTCCAAGTTTATATGTTTTGGATAGGTTTTCCGTTTCAATAGCTACAGTCATTTTAAACCTCCTGCTTTTATTTTTTAGAAGATAATGATAGTTTATTGGAAATGAGTTATAGGTTAATAATAAAAGGAAGTTTTAAAGATTTTATAAAGTTCTCTAAAATAACAAAAAGTGAGGCATTTCTTTCTACGCCTCACCTTTAATATTATGTCTGGGTTAAATTCGCTGCCGGATTGTTACCGGAAAGTTTATATTATAGGTTTACTATAACCTTCACTGCGCTGCAATGTTTTCTACTAATATTAATGAGCTCATAAATTTCATTTTTTGCTTCGTTTTCAATGTATAGTCGAGTGGGTTTTTAAATTTGTTCGGTGAGTTAATTGAAAGTCCTTCCATAAGTTGGTTTTAATAATCATTTAAAATAAAAATGCTGCTATAGCTAAAATAATTCTTTAGTTAAATTTGTCATCAACCGATATTTTATATGAATGTGATAAAATAAAGAATTTCCAGGTAAAAAATTAGGTAAACCTAAATTGCATTTTCAGGAGGGAATAGAATGAAACTATCAATGAAAATCGATACTAAGATAGCTCTTGGGTTTGGATCCTTATTAATTATAGTAGCTTTACTACTAACTGTTTCACTTAACTATGTTTCTAAAATTCGAACAGTTATGGAACAAAATCGTTTAAGCACCGAAAAGCTTAGAATCATTCATACCGCTAGAGAATGTATTCTTACCATAAAAGGGGATTTCCGGGGATTACTGTTGAACAAGAGTCGGAATGATGATGAATTAATGAAAAATGAAATTATTGAGGCTCGTAATACAAATAACGAAGCTTTGAAAGCTTATACGACATTGCCGATTGTTTCCGAAGGGGAGAAAGAAATTATTGCTAAAAATGTCGCAGTACAAGTCCCACCCGAACTACTCGATAAAGCATTGAATCTTGTAATGACGGGAAATAAACGGAAGGAAGCTTCGACGTTTATTCAAACTCAGGTTGAGCCGGGGTTAAATGCCTGGAGAGAGGCTTTGGAAGAGCTTGCAGATTATATTCAGAAATCTGATGAAATCGCCAGTAGTAAATTGAAACAAACAGCCTTAACCGCTTTTGGATTTTTGCTCGTTCTTGGCGGATTCTGTATAGTATTGGGAGTTATCATCGCTTATGTCATACAGCGTAGCATTACCAAGCCTATCAAGCGAATTATCGGGCACTTAATAATAGGAGCCCAAGAAATAGCCGGAGCCTCAACCCAATTGGCAGCATCAGCCCAGCAAGTATCAGAAGGAAGCGCCGAGCAGGCTTCAGCTATTGAGGAAACTTCTTCAACTCTTGAAGAGACTACTTCAATGCTGGAACAAAATACCGTCAATACTATTCAAGCCGCTCAATTAGCCGGTCAGGCTAAAGGTTTCGCTGATAAAGGCGGGGTTGAAATGGAAGAAATGAGCAGCTCCATGCAGGAGATTAAAAAATCCAGCGACCAGATTGCCAAGGTTATTAAAGTAATTGATGATATTGCTTTTCAAACTAATATTTTAGCGTTAAATGCCGCCGTAGAAGCAGCCCGGGCCGGTGAAGCGGGAATGGGTTTTGCAGTGGTGGCCGAAGAAGTTCGAAATTTGGCCCAGCGAAGCGCTCAAGCAGCTAAAGATACCGCTACAATGATTGAAACCAATATCAATTTATCCGAAAACGGCGTTTCAGTGACCGGTAAGGTACGGGCGACCTTTAATGAAATTACCGCTCAGACTAAAAAAGTCAATGAGTTAATGGATGAGATAATGGCAGCCAGCCAGGAACAGGCTCAAGGTGTTGAGCAAGTTAATAAGGCTATTTCCCAGATTGAGACAGTAACTCAACAAAATGCCTCCAGCGCCGAAGAGAGCGCTTCGGCATCGGAAGAGTTAAATATGCAAGCTGAAAACTTGAAAAAGATTGTCGCAGAACTTTCAGAGTTGGTAAATCGCCGGGGAGAAACTTTGGAAACCGGGATGGGAAATAGAAAAACTTCGACTGGACAACTACCTTACAACAATAACACCTCAAAAGCGATACCGGTTGCCCACCAAAACAGTTTACCGGATCATCAGTCCGGAAAAACCATGGTAGTATCACCGGAGGACGTGATTCCTTTGGAGAAAGATAATCGGTTTTAGATTGAATAATATCGATAAGTGAGTGTGTGGTAATAATGTGCCATGCTCTCAATTTATTGATAATCCGGGGTTTTTATTGAAAGATTTTATTTTTTTGAATAGAATCATAAATCATTTTAGTGGTTTCGGTTTTTACTCCTGATTGCTCTCCGAGCCGGATAATGGCGCCGCCAAAAAGGTCCCGTTCATCCGGCTTTTCTTTATTTTCATAATCCCTCTGGAAGGATGTTTTGGTTTCGAAGGGGAACTTAGCGCCTTTCAGATAAGAATCATTAACTATCGTCGAAGGTAAAACTATTCCTCTTTTGATGGCAATTTGATAAATCTCCGCCATTATATCCTTCACATATTGACTTAATTCATCAGATTGTAATACCTCACCGATTGTTTTGTTAAAATTAGCCGTAACCATGCCGTATGAAGCTATGAAAATATATTTACTCCATATTTCGCTATATGGATTATCAGTCCAGTTGAATTTGATATTGGCTTTTTGTAATAATTCAAATATTTTGGAATTGATATAATCATTTTGAGGATCTTTTCCAAAATGGATTATACAAGCTCCCCCTCTTTGGGTAACTTTTCCGGCTTTTTCAATATGAGTTCCAACATAGACGCAAGAAGGAAAAACAACCCCACCTGGGATATTTGTTCTGATTCTTTCATAGATATCAACACCATTTAATAACGGTAAAATCATAGTTTCAGCAGATATTTTAGGTTTCAACCCGGTTAACACTTTTTCCAAATCATAACTTTTAACACAGACTAAACAGAAATCTAACTGCGGTAACTCCGAAAGATCATCCGTTGCCAGGGTTGGGTTGCAAAGAAGTTGACCATCCTCGGTATCTAATAGTAAGCCGTTTCGTTTAATCTCATTTAAATGCTGACCTCTGGCGATAAAATATATATTTAAGTCTTGGTCATCTTTAAGCAATTGAGTTAATTTACCGCCAAAATAACCACCAACTCCACCAATTCCTATCACTGCAATATTCATAAAGCGACGCTCCTTAATAATTTCTACACAATATTCGATTCATCCCGGTACTTATTCATTAAATGTTTAAAGATTTCTCCATTCGACGGCGGAGTATAGGTTATAGCATTTGCCCCGGCTTCAATGGTTTCCAGGATGCTGTCTTCGGTTGGTCCGCCTGTAGCGATAATCGGCACCTCGGGATATTCTTCCCGGATTTTCCGGACAATTAATGAAGTTTTGGCGGCGCCCGATACATTAAATATAGTGGTTCCGGCCTCCAGGCGTTTTTTAAAGTCGGTTTTTTCCGAGACCACGGTGACCACTATAGGGATATCGACCTTTTCTCGCAGTCTGGCCACAATATCATTTTGGGTTGGAGCATTTACCACTACCCCGATGGCTCCTTGAAATTCGGCGTCCATTGCCAGATTGACCACTCTTTTTCCGGTGGTTGTCCCGCCACCGACTCCGCAGAAAACGGGTACATCGGAGGCGCTGATGATGGCATGGGTGATAATCGGTTGCGGGGTGAAGGGATAAACTGCAATCACCGCATTGGCGTTACAGTTTTTAATAATGGCGACATCGGTTGAAAATACCAGGGATTTGATAAGTCTGCCGAAAATTCGGATGCCGCTGACCTGTTGAATCACTTCGGGGACTTTAACCATGTGTTTTCTTAAGTTTCCCTCGATCTCCGGAATAAATGAGCCCATTTGATCACGTCCTTTCTGTAGGAAGGTGGTTGAAGTGAATTCAATTTATTTATGAAAAGCTTTATACACATTATCATAGTTGCTTTGGTTAAAGGCACATTCTTTGATACAAATTGTACATCCTTGCTGTTTTACAAATAGGGGCAAACATTTTTCTCTTATAATATGAGTTTTCCTTCCTGACTCATGTACAACAGGTCGCTCAAGAATAGCATTTGAAGGACATGCTCTCATACATTTGCCGCAGCGGCTACAGAATTCTCCAATCCACAAATGTTCATTACTTTTTGAAATTGGGAGATTATTAATATTGACGAAGATAGCGGCGATTCTTTGTCGCGGTCCGAATTGCGGAGTTATTAAAAGACCGTGTCGGCCAATCCATCCCATTCCCGCTTCAACCGCCAGAGGGGGATATAATACCAAACCACCGAGCGGGTGGCTGGCTTGGGCTTGAAACCCTATTTTTCTTAAATTGGCTGTTAATAGATTGGTAGTTTTACCTAAATTATCATAAGTGGACATGACCATTTTAAACGTTTCCACACTCGGTGCTTTTGTGATTGCCTTTTTATCCATTTCCATTATTAATACAATAGCCGTATCGTATAAAACGGCCCTGTCCTTGAAAATCAAATGAGCCGGCAGCTTGGTATATCCAATAGCCCCTATCCCGTGTGTTTTAGCCAGCTTTTCGAATTCCGCCAGCTTATCATCGCCAATATAGTGTTGACCGGGTTCCGGATTTCCCCGGATACTTTTAAGGGCTTTTATTCCTTGGTGAATGCATGAGCTTAGATTAGTCCCGACAATGGGAATATTCTTCAGGCTGAAAGGCACTTCCTGACCGTTCGGAATTCTATCGGGATTTGGCCAACTTTTTTCAGGTGAATCCACCGAGGGTCTAAAGACATTATTAAGAGACCCCAATGACCGTTCCAGCGCAAACCATTTTGAAACCCGGTGTTTGATTACTCTAAGAATCATTTTTTCAAAGATATTCATTTGGTTCCTCCTATTTACCTCTTGAGGTGATAGCCGCTCTCAATAAGCGCTGTTAACCGGGAGATAAATCTGGTGGCGGGAGCCCCGTCGACAACATCATGGTCAATGGCCACCGACATATGGAGGTACTCACGGATTTCAATCCGATCGTTTACTACACCAGGTTTCTTGACAATCGATCCTAAAACGAACGATACCGGCAAGAAACTCGCTGGAAGCGCCCAGCCGCGAATATTGCCCATCATTCCCACTGCTGTTACTACCACCGTTCCCGACATCTTTTTTATCAGTAGGGGATTTTTTAAAAGGAATTTCCAGATAATTAATCGTATAAATTGCGGTAATGAAACATACAATTTCATGCCCCATTTATAACGATTTTCTCCCAGTATATAGTCGTTTTCATCTTTGATAGGTTGTTCTTTGGCTATGTTAATCTCCGTCTGAATTTCGACTAAGGTCTTTTCATTTACTTTCCGGATTACTACCGGTAACGGTACTTTTTCGCCCCGGACCTTCCGTTCGACAATAGTCGAGATATCCACCTCATCAAAGATGACTAACTTGCTTTTTCCTTTACGTAATCCATGGACTGATTTGTGCTCGGAAATTGCCGTGCCGATACATTTCAAAATCCAGGCGGTAAAAGAGATGTTTTCTTTGGTTTGGCGACGGTAATATCTTAATAATTGCCGGGCATCGGTAACATCTACTTCCAGGAGCGCCTTCATCTGATGTTTGCGCATGGAAATATAACCGACATCAAAGGTGGATTGTCGGCTGGATGGGAATTCTTTGATTGAATACTTTATATCAGCGTTCATTTGATGGTCCTTTTTATATTTTTAGCTTGGATTCCAAATTATTAAATCAGGATAATAAAGATATTAGCGGTAAGAATGGATATAACTAATTAAGGGAGTTTCATAATTACCGTAATTGAATTTTTGAATAAAAGCGCAAATGCTCCGATGCTTGTCATTTAAATCAATTTTAATAAAAGCTCTTATAGTATTGATTTAAACGACCATATTGTAATAAACCCAGAACTTAGAAAATGCTATCGACGCTTGTCGTTCACCCAGCCGTGTTTTATAATTTCAGGTATACAGCGGAAGCTGGCGTGGACGACTACTATCAATATATTGTATCAAAATGTTAAATTTTTCAATTATGAAAATCCCTCAAGTGAAAAAACTCATAGATTTGTTTTCTTTAAAATTAAGAAAAATCCTGCTAAAAACTACTTAAAACAGAACTGTATAACGGATATTTTCATAAGGAAACTAAAGGAATTCAGACGGATGTGGCGAAAAATGGAAAGATATTTTGTTTATATATTGCAATAAATTTTTTGGATTAAAAAGCTTACTGCAACATATATATAAAGATTTCTGTTAAGGAGCATAGGATGAGTGATACGGTTATTACCATTAAAAACCTCAATAAAACCTTTGGAGATTTAAAAGCGGTGGATCGGTTGGATTTTGAGGTTCAAAAAGCGGAGTGCTTCGGCTTGCTGGGTCCGAACGGGGCCGGGAAAACCACTACTATGAAAACGATTTACGGCAAGAACGAACCTGATCAGGACCCGGATATGATAATTCGGGTTTTTGGGTATGAAGCTCCGAAGGAAGCATTGGCCATCAAAGCATTAGCTGGAATTGTGCCGCAACAGGACAATCTGGATACGGAGTTGAATGTCCGGGATAATTTGCTTATTTATTCCAAATTTTACGGGATGAATACCCGGACAGCCAAAGAACGAATTGACGAATTACTTTCTTTTATGGAGTTACGGGATAAAGTCAAAGCCAAGATCCGGGACCTTTCCGGGGGGATGCAGCGGAGGTTGACCATTGCCAGGGCCCTGCTCAATAAGCCGCGGCTTCTAATCTTGGACGAGCCTACTACCGGGCTTGATCCGCAGGTTCGGCATCTGATCTGGAACAAGCTCCGCGAGTTGAAAGAGACCGGGGTTACCATCCTGCTGACTACCCATTATATGGAGGAAGCTTTTCAGATCTGTGACCGGATAATCATTATGGATGAAGGGAAGAAGATGGTCGAGGGGAGTCCTAGGGAATTACTGAAACAAAACCTGGAACAGTTTGTAATGGAGATTCAGGGAGTTTCTCCGGAGACAGGATTTGAGACCGGTTATTTCGACCGGAACGGCATCCGGTATGAGTTTTTTAATAATATCTTTTATGCTTACAGCAATAATTCGGAGTCCTTAGCTAAGTACGGTGAGACCGGCCAAGTTACAGAGTACTTTATCAGGCATGCCAATCTGGAAGATTTATTTCTAAAAGTCACGGGGAGATGTTTAAATGAGTTACAGTAACGAATATCAAGCGCCGTCATTACGGCAGAGGTTATATAGCGTCTGGTTCCGGCATATCCGGGTTTATTGTTCGAACTTTTTCAGCAATGCTTTTCCGCCTTTTGTTGAGCCGCTGATCTTTCTGGTCAGCTTGGGCTTGGGCCTTGGAGCTTATATTCAGAATATGGGGAATGTTAATTATGTTTTATTTTTAGCCAGCGGATTGATTGTGACCAGCGCCATGTTTTCGGCTTCGTTTGAGTGTACCTACGGGACCTTTATCCGGTTGGAGTTCGACTATATTTATGACGGGATGCTGGGAGCGCCGCTTTCGGCGAGTAACTTAATTATCGGCGAGATTCTATTTGTGGCGACCAAGGGATTCTTCTTCTCGCTGGCTGTATTATCGATTACCTGGATAGCCGGGATTATCCGGTATCCCTTAAGCTTACTAACTCCTTTTGTCGGTTTTTTGACCGGGCTGGTCTTTGGGTCTTTAGCGATATTCATAACCTCAAAGGTTAATAATATCAATCATTTCAACTTCTATTTCACCGGGTTGATCTCGCCGATGTTTTTCTTTTCGGGAGTAGTTTTTCCTTTGGAAAACCTGGCGCCGGTTTTAAGAGGGATTGCCGAAGTTATTCCATTGACCCATTTGGTGAGGTTGGTTAGGGCTCTTTGTATACCTGGAACGATGGGAACGGGTTTGTTGCTAGATCTGCTGTATGTGGCGGTGTTTATTGGGGTGTTTGGTTTGTTGGCGATTAGGGGGTTTAGGAGTAGGTTGATTCAGTGATTGGGAATTAGGGTTAAGATTAAAAAAACTATTTAGACGGGATTAACACGGATTTACACGGATTGGAATAATTCAGCTTCGCTAAAATAAACTGTTGGGGGATATAGGATTTATCTCGAGTTTCCGGTACTCATGCGCATTCGCTTTAGTAAAAAGGATTTAGGAATCGCTAATGAACACAAATGGACACGAATAAACTTTGGATAGGGAAATTGGGGTTCGGAACTTCAGAGTTGGAGTTTGGAACTCGGAAGTCGGAGTTAGGAACTGGGGTGTTGGGGTTCGGGACAGGAAAATTGGGGTTCGGAACTCCGGAGTTGGAGTTTGGAACTTGGAAGCCGGAGTTAAAAACTGCGGTGTTGGAGTTCGGGACAGGAAAATTGGAGTTCGGAACTTCGGAGTTGGAGTTTGGAACTCGGAAGTCGGAGTTAGGAACTGTGATGTTGGGGTTCGGGATAGGAAAATAAGAGTTTGGAATCTTAGAAACGAACTATTATATCTCCAAGATTGAAATTTAGTCTCGGAGATTTATTTTTGGTTTTCGAAATTCGGGGTCTGGGCTCTGGGGTGGGTTTTGGATTATGACTTTTTAATTTTGGACCTTTGACTTTTGAGTGTCTTTTGTGATATTAAAAGATAGTTTGGAGTTTAGTTATCCAGACTATGGAAGTTGGGTTCTTGGTCGGGGTTTTTCGGTTTTGGACCTTTGACTTACGGTTTTTTTTGGAACTAAGTTTTTTGGGATGGTAACCGATAATGGAAATGGTGGGATTTTATGTATTGTTTGGAAAGGGAGACGGAACATAAATTGAGTTAGAAACAC
Source organism: Bacillota bacterium (assembly GCA_023435225.1). Taxonomy (GTDB): domain Bacteria; phylum Bacillota; class UBA4882; order UBA8346; family UBA8346; genus UBA8346. The sequence goes on along the minus strand of JAEYRX010000022.1, from coordinate 40,818 downwards.
ATTCTTAAATTGAAATTATTTGAGAGGAAGAAGAATATTGAAAACTGCGGCAGACTTGATTGAGATGCTCAAAAACCGATTATGTCTTATTAACGGTTATCCTCTTATCGATAATAGGTTTATGCAGCTTAATGGGAATATAATGGTTAATATATTAGGTAATGAAGAGCGAACCGGAACTACTATTTTTTTGCATCCGGGAACTAACCAACTATTCAATCAGGCAATCTTATATGCGCTAATGGCGGGATATATCACATATAATTTTAAAATCGAAGATTATGCAGAGCAGTTTATTGAAGGTGATCCTATTATTCTTGATGGAAGAACTCGTTGTAAGTTTATTGGTATAAACCATAATTTGAAAAATTTTACTGTTTTAGAGGATAACGGAGTAAAGACGAGTAATCCTTTATCCAGTATACATAGAATAAAACTATACGAGGGAGATGCTCCGACATTAGGATCTAAGGGAATTCGAAAAAATGTTCGCGAAGCTGAAAATTTTCTAGAAGAGTGGATTGGATCTGAGAATGCGTTTACTGCAAAAACGCAACCGTTTTCAATTTTAGCTGTATGTAACAAAGAAGAGTCACAAAAAATTGCTAATAATATTACTTTTTCACACAACGGGCAGCAATTCTTATTTAGTGAATTATTTCCTTCAGCATGGTTTCCAACTATGGATTTAAAATCAAGGAATGATTTTTTTGGGAATTCAGTTCATACGAGCCCAGTAGTTATGTTTACAAGTCGAATCTCGATAGCACGAGAAATTATATTCAATGACCGGGATAGAAGAATTCGTAGTGTAATTATTAACGGCATTGATATTATTTCCTCTAGCCCTCAAGAATTAGAAGATATTATGCGACGTCGGAGTGTTCATAGTGCAATACTATTAGCCGGGACATCATACGGTGTTTTGCCGGAATTCCAGATGAATAATGATACCCCGCTTTCTTTAGTGTATTGGTCAAAACAAGCTCTTTTATCAATGCTTGATGATCTATATAATAGACCTTCTATAAAAAACCCTCAAGAAATTTTACTTAAAAAACTAATTGACCATGAAATAGATCGGGAGACGAGATTTAATAAAGTAGTTCCATCATTTGATTCCGATTTACCCAATAAGTGCCGAAAGTCGCTAAAACAAATATGTAATTTTTCTAATGATGACTCCGATATTAAAAAATTCATAATATCCGCTTACGGCTTATTGAAACTGTATGAACAATCTTGCTTCCCCATGATTTATTATGAGGAGTTAATAAAGAGCGGCAGTATTTCCGCTAGATTGCCGTCGGATGAATTAATAATTCTTAGTGAAATATATGATTCTCAAATAATGGAAACTGAATTAAAAGATGCAATAGCTTTAGTTATTTCGACATTAACCGATATGCATTATGCTTTATATGAAAAAAACCCGAAATATGATAAACTTCTTTCTTTGCTATTTGATAATTCTAAAAAAATGAATATTAATGATTGCGCAATAGTCGTTCCAAAAGAATCCTATGTATCAACGGTTAAGAAATATATAGAAAATAAATTGAATCAATCGGTAAATGTCTATTCTTCAGGAAAATTTAATAATGATGCTATTTTTGATAAAATCATTGTAAGCGGCGTTTTTGAAGGCAAAAAATTTAATCCTTTAAAAAGTAACAGTGCCCCTTTAACAATTATTCTAGGTTACCCTTCGGAAGAAGGACGATTTTATTGGTTTAAAAGCGAATATATTAAAATTTTCGACGAATATGAGGCTCGCAGCATTCTCTCTTACGAAAAAGATACTTTAATTAATGAGGGTACTCTTTCTATACAGGACGAAATGGAATCTGTTATAGAATTGGAGAACCGAATAACCGAAATGACACCTGATGTATTAACTTTGTCTGCCGGAGGATCAGGGAATCAAGCTACAATAATGCTAAAAGCGGTTCGCTTAATAATATTTGAAAATGATGAATGGGGTTTGTTTACTGAACATTATTCACCGTATGTATTTGATGAAAAAGACGGAAAAATTAAAGACGGTGAAGTTGACAACTTATCTGAAGGCGATTTATTGATATTTGCCGTTAAAAATGATATCACTGACTTTGTGGATACAATTATGGATAAACTGATACCTTCTACTGAACAAAGATTTCAAGAATTTTATCGAATGTCTCGACGTTGGAAAACTATATTACAAGAATATATGAGAAAAAACAATATGAGTTATGTTGATATTGCTCGAAAACTAGAAGATCTCGGCCGCCCGAAACACCAGGTAACAATAAGAAGTTGGTTGAATGAAGATAGTCGCATTATTGGCCCTCGAGATGAAGATTCCTACATTGCAATTGCATTAATAACTGAAGATAATGAAATGGAGAAACTTTCGAGTACTTATTGTAAGGCTTGTAATGAAGTTCGTTCGATGAGAATTCGCATTCTTCATTATATTGAAAATCAAATTATTAAATCTTTCGCTGGGATTAAAGCTAAACAGCAAGATCAATTTATGACATCCGTTATTGGCGATGCCAAACAGTATGCGCGAGGTTTGCGCATTGAATCTATTAGAACTGTTGATCAGGAGATTCCGGCTTCAATTGCTAATAGGCCTCACAAATTATAAATTATGAGGAGAGAGATTTTATGGTTAATATTCAAGAATTTAATATTGCCCGAGATTTTATAGTATCTAAACTTAAAGATGAATTGCTCGGTCCCGGATCAGAGAACTCTTTACCGGATCGCGAACATGAAATAATTACCGATTATCCGGAAGTCCGTTATTCCGTTGGCGTATTATATCCGCAAAAGAATATTATGGCCGCCGATAATGATGAAGTATCAACTTCAAGCGAAAGCGAAGATAATGATGAAGTTGATGATGAACAAGATGAGAACAATACATTGTTATCAAACGATGATCGATATGAAGGCAATATCGCCGATGACCTACAAGATGATACGATGGATGAAGCGGTTGCTTTATCAACTCAGTATCGACCGTCATCTATGGGTATGACCTTTTTTGTTGATAAGGATGTAAATTATATAAAGCTAAATATTTCATTTGCTACGTATCGGAAGAATGAGTGGAAAGACTGTCTTATTCCATATGGGGGGACAATGACAGCCGATGATATTTCTAATAGTAGCGCCGGTATGTATATTAAACTTGAGGATGGCTTTTTAAAATTAAACTGCCCTTTTACTAGAAAAGATGCGCGTTTAATAGATAATACGGATAAAGTTCCTGACCGAGGATTTATTGATGGAATATATAAGCTGGCAAGTCAAAGCGGTTCAAAAGGATTTAAGCGAATACCCCATGAGGCGATTGTCGAAATAAATTTTACTGAATCCACTTCTTTCGAAGAAATTGGACTTGATGGCGTTGATTTTGCCAAACTTGTTGCTGTGAAGAATTATACTGAACATGGTCTAATTTCTATTACGGTTATGCTTATGAATAATAATGAGGGGGATTATTTAGGTACCAACTCGATATTCCAGCCGTCTATCACCATTAATACCGTAATGAACCCCCATTTTCACTTTGTCTCGTATGCCAATCGAATAATATCTGAAGAGGATAAGGAAGAACAATCTTTAGCTTTGCTTTATATGAATAAACAACAATATGCCTCAGGACATGGTACGTCCGTGAAATGGAGTATTAATGAAATAGGTTTGGGAGAAATATCTACCGATATATTACCCGTTTCTATAGTACCTCAAATGGATTTTGAATATGCTTTTAAAAATGGAAAGGTAGATAAAAAAAGCCTTTCTATGAAATTTTTATCCGACCTTGACGATACTGATAAGCAAGTGAAATTGGATGCGATAAATCAACTGATAAATACATATGAAGAATGGATAAACGATATTTGCGGAAAGGCAAAACAATTAAATGATAAATATAGAACTGCTGCCGAGGATCATATTAAACAATGTTTTGAAGTTTTAAACCGGATGAAAAATGGGTTGGAATTGCTTGAAAGTGATGAGGACGTTTACAATGCTTTTCAATTGACCAATCGAGCGATGTTCATGCAAATTATTCATCGACGTATGCAAGATGATTATAAGGTTGATGTATACCCGGGCGATAAAAATGTTCAAAATAAATTACTTAATCTCAATTATAGGCAAGAGGATAATCAACTTAGTAAATGTATCTGGCGTCCATTTCAAATGGCATTTCTCTTGATAAATCTTAATTCACTTTCAAATTCGGAACATAAAGAACGTGATTTGGTCGATTTAATTTGGTTTCCTACAGGTGGTGGAAAAACGGAAGCATATCTAGGACTCACTGCATTTTCGATCTTTTATCGTCGTTTGAAATATTTACCGGAAAGCGGCGGGACTACCGTAATTATGCGATATACATTACGCTTACTTGCATCGCAACAATTTTCTCGAGCCAGTACATTAATTTGTGCATGTGAGTATATAAGATTAGATTGTAATTTAAGACGTTCAAAATATCCCCGTTATAACCTTGGTAAAGAAGAGATAACAATCGGGTTATGGATCGGCGGAGATCATACACCGAATAAAAATTGCGGAAATGAACATCAAAAAAAAGGGGCACGTGAATATTTTGATAAACTAAATACGGCTGATGTAAATTCATTAAAGGATTATAAAAATAAATATAATAAGTTTCAAGTGCTAAAATGTCCATGGTGCGGTACAAAGTTTGTGAAAGATTTGGACGAATCGGGTCGACGTTTGATTGGAGATTGGGGCTATATAATGAGAGACAACCGCCATTTTTATTTGAGATGTCCACAAGAAGGTTGTACATTTGATGGTTCATTACCGATTCAAGTAGTCGATGAAGAATTATATGCAAACCCACCGACTCTTCTATTCGGAACTGTTGATAAATTTGCAATGATCGCTTGGAAGGAAGAGGTTGGACATTTCTTTGCTTCAAATTCAAAAAATAGAACCCCTGAACTAATTATCCAAGATGAACTTCATTTGATATCTGGGCCGCTTGGTTCCATGGTAGGTTTATATGAAACGGCAATTGATGCATTGTGTTGCGCAAAAGGTATTCGACCGAAAATTATTGCTTCCACTGCTACAATTCGAAGAGCCAAGGATCAGTGTTTTAATTTATATAATCGCCCGGTACGTCAATTTCCTGCCCCCGGACTTGATGCGTCGGATTCATTTTTTGCTAAAGATGCCGATCCTAATGAAAAACCGGGAAGGTTATATTTGGGAGTTATGCCGTTCGGAAAGACGAAAGCCATGATGCAAGTCATTTCTATTGCAACATTATTACAATATGTTTCTATGCTTCAATTTGACTATGAGGTTAAAGATCAATATTGGACTTTGACGGCATATTTTAACAGTCTGCGTGATTTGGGAAAATGTTCTGGATTGGTTGATGACGATATAAAAGATTTCATGAAAAGGCTTGTCCGACGCATTGCTACTGAAAAAATAATTAGGTATATTGCTGCCGCAGATGAATTAACCAGCCGTGTTTCAACTACTAGATTGAATGAAACATTGGAAAAATTAGAACGTATTGTATATTCCAAGGAGAATGTCAATAAAAAGATATATGCTTCCAACGTATTATTGGCAACCAATATGATTTCTGTCGGTGTTGATGTAGCACGACTGAATTTGATGCTCGTTGTAGGTCAACCGAAATTGACAAGCGAATATATTCAAGCATCAAGTCGAATCGGACGAACAAATCCAGGTTTAGTCTGTACATTATATGATGCAACAAAAAGTCGTGATCGTTCCCATTATGAACAGTTTTATCCTTATCATGAATCTTTCTATCGATATGTTGAACCTACAAGTGTAACTCCATTTTCTAAACCGGCAAGAGAGCGAGCTGTTCATGCAGTTATTATCGGTCTATTACGACATATACATCGTCTTTCTGACGATGCCGATGCACAATATTTTGATAAAAATGCGGACTATATCAAAGAAATTGAGACTTACTTAATTAATCGGTTACAGTCGATACGGAGTAATATGGAAATACAGCTGACTAACGAATCGGATGAACTACTATCGGAAATCAAATCTTTTTGGGATGATTGGTCACATATGATGGAAAGTGTTCCTGCAGACTCATTTTATTTTGGTGAGCGTTTTATGTTTGCAAGACCGGGGCCTAATCAACGACGGCTGATTAAGCCGTTTGCATCCGGTATGAATGATAATGCAATTGAGACTTTAACATCAATGCGTAATGTGGATAGAAGTGTAGCATCCCATATTTTATTATGGGAGGAGGATCTAAAATGAGTAAATTAAAACCGGCAAAGCGTGAAAAACTCGGCAAAATTACACATGCCGTTCGTGCCGCACAAGTAGTTTTACAATACGGTGTTGGGGCAATGGTAGATTTTCCGGATCAAACGCTTATGACAGCTGCCCCTGAATATTGGCAAAATAATATAACGGAAGTACATGATGCAAGATTGGAAAGAGCCCTTGGCGTAAATCGTTTTGGAATGCCCAAAGATAAAGAAGAAAGTAAAGATGGAGTTTCATATACACGATTTCCTCAGTGGTATTTTTGTCCCAAGTGCAGAACATTTCAACCAATAAGAAAATGGTACAAAGAATATCGGCAGAAGGCGGGACAACGTCGTCTGGAACATGATCCATATATGAAAAAACCAAGATGCATGAGATGTAACGGCATTGAACTAGTGCCGACTCGTATAGTTGTTGCATGTAATTTAGGGCATATTGATGATTTCCCTTGGATTCAATGGGTACATGAACGAAATGGACAAGGGAAAATGCCAATTTGCACGAGTCCGGAACTTAAGTTTAAAACTGGCGCCAACTCAAGCGCCGGACTTGAAGGTCTTACTGTCAAATGTTCTTGCGGGGCAAACACATCGCTTCTTCGTTCGTTTAATAAAGATGAACTTGGAAAATTACTGAGCAATTATTCTTGCTCCGGATTTATGCCTTGGAAAAATGAATATACTTCCTGTAATGAGATTCCTCAAGCTGTTCAACGAGGTGCTTCTCGAATATACTATCCAAAGGTAGATAGTTCTTTAGTTATACCTCCTTATTCTGAAAGGCTGGTAGTTAAAATTCAAAATTCCGATGGATATAAAAACTGTCTCATTATTATTCGGGACATGGATGATCTGAATGCTGAACAAAGAAAGGAACGGATTTACTTAAAATTAGAAAAATGGTCGCAGGAGATTGGCCTTGAGATAGGACGGGAATTGGATGCAATAAAACCTTTTTTGGAAATGCTGTTATTATCTCCGGATAGCCGAGATTCGAAAGAACCGGATTATGATGAAGAACAGGAAATATATCGTCATGCCGAATATGAGGCATTAACCGGACTGGCTAATGATGGAATACTGCCGGATAGTGATTTTATTCGAGAAGAAATGGATATTTCAAAGTATAATATACCAGGCCTTTCTCAATTAGTACTTCTTCATAAAATAAGAGAGGTTCGTGCATTAATTGGTTTTACTAGACTTGAAGCATTTAGTATCGGACAATTGGGTATTCCTGCGGCGGATATTGATCGATTTCAATGCGTTAAAGAACCTGAAACTGATTGGTATCCCGGTTATGAGGTCCGAGGCGAGGGTATTTTTTTGAATTTTGATAGTAATGCACTTGAGGAGTGGTTTCGTAATAACGCTGAAATTAGAGAACGAATAGAGCGGATGAAACATAATTATCAAAATAGTCTGTATGGTAGTAACGGTAGAAGAATAACCGCTAAATTTGTATTCTTACATACTTTAGCACATTTACTTATTCGTCAGTTAAGTTTTGAGTGCGGATATAACAGCGCATCACTTCGGGAACGTATATATTGCGATGCTCTTGACGTCACATTCCCTATGAGCAGTATATTTATATATACAGCAAGCGGTGACTCTGAAGGAACATTGGGAGGCCTTGTACGGCAAGGACGGCCTGATTGCTTTCCGTTTATTTTTCGGCGATCGCTTATAAATGCCCGTTGGTGTTCTAATGACCCTGTATGTATACAAAGCGGAGGACAAGGACGAGAAGCATTAAATATGGCGGCATGTCATGCATGTTCATTACTTCCGGAAACAAGTTGTGAAGAATTTAACGTATTTCTTGATCGGGGTTTGGTTATTGGAATAGATAAAGGTAAAAATATCGGTTATTTTAGTAATTGGATAAATGGACAAATATAGGTATAATTAAGGAAAAAGTTTATTAGAATTGAAAACATTTTTTGGGGAGGTGAGTGTATGTCTTATAATGCAATTGACTTATTTTCGGGTTGTGGTGGTATGACAGAAGGTCTCATAAATGCAGGGTTTCGAGTAGTAGCTGCTGTAGAAATAGATAAATATGCATCACAGACATACCGAGCTAACCATGATAAGTATGGTGTCGTATTATTTGAGGAAGATATTAGAAGTTTCAAAGCGGGAAAAATATTGGAATTATTGAATGGGAACCCACTCCATTTACTTGCTGGTTGTCCTCCTTGCCAAGGTTTTTCATCACTTAGACGAAAGAATAAAAAAAGATCATATAAAGATACTCGTAACAGTTTGATTCTTGAATATCTTAGGTTAGTTGAAGAATTACAGCCTATAACAATTATGTTGGAAAACGTTCCAGGAATAGAGAATTATACTCTTTTTAGAAAAGTTTTTACCAGATTAAAAAAACTTGGCTATAACCCGACTTATTCTATTGTTGATGTTGCATCTTATGGGGTTCCACAGAGAAGAAAACGTTTGGTTATGCTTGGTTCATTATTGGGAGAAGTTACTATACCCGAAGGCAATGCAAATATCCGTACTGTACGCGACTTTATCGGAAATTTGGAAAGCATCGAAGAAACAAATGATAATGTACACAAGCGTTATCCTCGCCATTCTGAAGAAATTATGAATCGGATACACCTCACTCCACATAATGGTGGAAGCCGGCGAGATTTACCGGAGCAATATATTTTAAAATGTCATAAACAAGAAGGAATCGGATTTAGTGATGTTTATGGCAGATTAAGGTGGGATGACGTTTCATCGACAATAACAGGAGGCTGTTTAAATCCGTCAAAAGGAAGGTTTCTCCATCCCGAAGAAGACAGGTGTATTACTGCACGGGAAGCCGCACTATTACAGACATTTAGGCGGGATTATGTGTTCCCGGACGATATACCGATATCAAATATTGCTTTAATGATCGGCAATGCTTTACCCCCTAAACTATGCGAATTACAAAGTACAAGCCTTATTAATAGATTGGATGAGATATTTATGCCAGATATTTATGATACCAAAAAACGTTCCCAGATAATGAGAAAAGTCAAAAATAAGAATACTGCACCGGAGATGATAATACGGGAATTGCTTACTAAAATGGGATATAAATATCGGCTTTCCACAAATAAATTGCACTGTAATCCTGATATTATCTTTCCATCAAAGAAAAAAGCTATTTTTATAAATGGTTGTTTCTGGCATGGTCATGATTGCAAACGTGGACATTTACCTGAAACCAATAAAGAATTTTGGAAACAAAAAATACAAAAAAATAAGGAACGAGATCAGCTAAATTATTGTGAATGCAATAAAGAGGGATGGTTATATCTTATAATTTGGCAATGCGAGATAAGAATTACAAATATTGATTATATAAAAACAAGATTATCTGAATTTTTATTACAATCAAATACATTTTGAGGAGGAATATATGACCATAGAACAAGTATTAGAGGCGAATCTTACTGATAACCAGAAAGCGGTAGTATTGGATGATAGTAAAGACATTCTGTGTCTTGCCTGTGCAGGTTCTGGAAAATCAAGAACTTTGGCTTTTCGAATCGCTCATTTAATTGTAAATGGTTGTCTTCCCCAATCAATAATTGCTTTTACATTTACAGATAAAGCTGCCGAATCTATAAAGAGAAGGGTTGCAGAAGCGCTTAATAAATTTTCATTACCACAAACTCTTGTCGGTGCGATGTACATCGGTACTATCCATTCCTATTGCCAACATTTATTGGGTAGTATTGACGCAAGATATCGGCAGTTTGAAGTCTTAGACGAGAATGGTTTAAAGCTGTACCTTTTATCACGTTATTATGATTTAGGATTAAATGGTATTCAGAACGAACGTAGAGTGAGAATGTTTGAAACGATTCGTGAAATATCAAATGCTTGGAGTACTGCAAACGACGAAGCTTTATCATATGATGACATTGAACGCAAAGATGAAACTCTTGGTAAATTGTTAAAAGCTATTTACGATCGTTTACATCAAGATCAATTTATTGATTTTTCTTTAATGATTCGACTCGCAGTTGAGGAATTGGAGAGGAATTCACGGAGTATCAATGAAAATATAAGTGAAGTAAAACATGTTTTAGTTGATGAATATCAGGATGTGAATCCTATGCAAGAACGTCTAATTAGGCAATTACGCAATCGTACGGACTCTTTAATGGTTGTTGGAGATGATGATCAATCAATATATGCATGGAGAGGTGCCGATGTTAATAATATTTTAAGTTTCCAAGAAAGGTATCCCCAATGTGCAATACATATATTAAGTACCAATTTTAGGAGTACAAAAGCTATTGTTAATGCATCCGATAGTTTCATCCAGCAAGAATTAAGTACGGCCCGCTACTCAAAAAATCCAGTATCCAATAGTGATGGAAATATCAACGATTTTAAATCGTTATGGTTTGATACACGCGAGCATGAAGCGGAATGGGTAGCTAATCAGATTCAAACATTGCTTGGAACTAAATATGTCGAATATAATGCGGATGGAAGTGAACGAGAAGTTCGAGGATTAACCCCTGCTGATTTTGCAATCCTATTTCGTTCAATTAGACGAAGTTATAATCCAAATAACTTGCCACATAGACATCATGAATTTACAAACGTTTTAAGAGATATTGGAATCACATATTCACTTGATGCAGAAGGAGGAATTTTTGATAGACCCCATGCCCATGCTATACGGGATACAATGGAATTGCTGCGAAATCCGGCTCCGTCACGTGAAGATACTCGAACGTTGTTTAATGATACAATAATCTCATGTTTTCCTGAAGCTGATTTTAATGAATTAACAAAGGTTCTTTCTGATTGGAATTTGTTGATTCATACACCAAAAGGTGGTGCGCGGAGAAAAGTATATCCTCAAGAGTTGTTGCATCAATTGCTATTTGCGTTTGGTGTGGAGAAAACAGCATTTGAGGACGTAGTTCTTAGAGATTTAGGTGTTTTCAGCAGTATTATCCTTGATATAGAAAAAGTATATGTTAGTATAGATTCTCCCGGCCGATATGGAGAAATTTTGAACTTTCTTTCAAATGTTGCTGAAAGTGGTTATGATATTAGCACATTAGATGTTGTTGCTAAGCCTGATGCTGTTACAATTTCAACGATTCATAAAATGAAGGGCCTGGAATACCCTGTTGTATTTATTGTTGATGTTGTAAATCGACGTTTTCCTTCCGACCGTAGCACATATTCCGGATGGCTTCCAGAAATCTTAATGCGGCAGCCTATCCAACGAGGTGCTTATTGTACAACAAGACAAGACGAAGCACGTTTATTCTACACAGCCATGACGCGTGCCGAAAGGTTTTTGTATATAACTGGTTCTGCCCAACAGCCTGATGCTCAGAGACCTAAAAGACCTTCTGATTTCAAACGCAGAATTGACCAAATGGGAATCTCAAATAATCCGGATACATTACCGACGGACATTGAAAGTGCACCACAAAAGAGGAGAATTGATGAAACATTGCTTCCAACAAGCTATTCGGATGTTAAAGAGTATCTAGTATGTCCTATGGGATATAAATTGAAGAAGCTTTTTGGGTTTAATCCTGCAGTTCCTGAACTATTCGGGTTTGGTCTTACAACACATACAATTATCGAACGATTACATCAACAATATAAAACAAAAGCTCCAACGTTAGATGAAGTTATGGAAATAGTAAGTAATACATTTCATCTGAAGCATATCTTCCCTAGTAACGATCCAATTAATAGACCTGGTCCATATGAGCGTGCTTATAACAGTGCGGAAGAAATTGCAAATAATTATGTAAATTCGTTTGCACAAGATTTTGAAAGGGTACGAGAGGATGAAGCCCGATTTGAAATCACTATTGGACAAGCTATGGTGTCGGGTGCAATAGATTTATTGCTTAAGCGTGATGACCATGGCAATATAGTTGATGCACAGGTCATCGACTTTAAATCTATGGATACTCCAGATGATATTACTCCTAATGATTGGATTGATTTATCTCTACAAGTGCAATTATACGCTTATGCTGCAAACGAAGTCTTGGGTGAGCAAGCGAAAACTGGTTCAGTTCATTTATTAAAAGAACAAGGATCAAAAGCACGAGTAGATGTTCCTGTATCTAATGATGCTGTTAATGCTGCAATTGAAAATATAAGTTGGGCAGTAAATCGCATCCTGGATGATGATTTTCCAATGAGGCCGTGTGCAAGGAAATGTCAAAATTGTGATGTCAGGAGAATATGTTCAAAAGCACCGCAAGGTTTTAAAATAGATAAAACACCACCATCTATATATGTTCCGACAGAAGATACTACAGCAATGATTAGAGCTTTTAGCGAATTTGAGGACTGATATTTTTAATCTATAGCTTTATTTTTGAAGAAAAATCCACTAAGAATTTTAACTGAAAAAGTATTAAAAGACAATAATAAATCTGTAAAAACAACTGTATAATTGGCATACGGAATTTATTAAATTATTAGGATAATTGTTTGTTATAGAAGAAAATTATAAAAGAGATGATGTTGTATAAATGTTATAGCATTTAATGTTATATTAGGGATCATTTTAATAAAGTTAAACTATTCTCCCCCGGTTAATTAGACACAAAGATTCAGTGTATATTTAATACCAACTATCTAACCAACCAGTAAATCCCCACTACAATCGGCATAATTGTATAAGATAACGAGTGAATAACATTGCCCGTATTTTTTCCGTATCTTTCTTCCATTACTTTCAATTTGGCAAAGTATTTGTATTTTTGAGCAGATATTCTTAAGAAAAAAGTGACAATCCCAAAAAGGATCAATAAGAGTCCGCCAATAATATTAAAGTTTAAACCATTAGTAGTAAACTTATTCATTAATACTTCTTGCATATCCCCATTAACGGTCAGATATTGAAAACCACCCGCTAGTATAAAAATCACCGGGACCAAAAATACCGCCACATTTTTATAAAACTTGGCATGACTTTCGGAAAGACCCTTTACATTATCATAGTACCTGTTTATTTGCTTTTTAAATACAAGTACTAAAATCAAACCGGCTAATCCAATTCCTACTAAAATTAACGGATTCATATTCTCTACTCCTTTATGAAGTTTGGAAAGAAATCGGTGTTTAATAAAAATTGTATCACGCCACCAACTCTTCCTTATACTCCTCCCGTTTCGTCCAAGGCACAGCAATTACTCCATACTCTCCAAACGCTCCCGTAACCTCAGGCCGCAAACTATGTTCCTGATCATTAACGAATACATACAGGGACGAATCGTTTTTTCGTACTTCCCGGATATCGTTCCAAGCAAAAAGAATAGTTTGTGCTTTGTCACGAGTTGGATTATTGACAGCTTTGATTAAGCGTTCCGGCTTTTTTTTGGAAGCAGGTATAACAAACTCAAAGCTGTGGGAGAAGCCGCTTTTTCCCGTAAATTGTACCACCGGAGTATATCGGATCTCAGATTGATCCAAAAACTGCTCCACATCCTCCAAAAAGATATTAGTAATCCGGGGTTGGGAGATCATGAACATATCGTTTACCGAAAGCATCGCTTGGAGTAACTGATGTTTTTTCTGAGGGAAATTATCGGGACGAGCTTCGACAGTTAAGTTTTCACCATCTACCTTAACACCAAGGCTGTTCGTAATGGTTTGTAGAACACTTTTCCGGCTTGGCGAACTAATATCGCAACCAGACATCATTAAGTCGTTAAGAATATAACCATCATCGGTAAGAATATACTTTGCCCCTTCCTCTTTAACGTAGATTTGTAAGTGATCGTTATGACGGTCGAGAAAAGGCGTGGAGATCTCAAGGAACCCGTTAATCTCTTTCCATTGGATATTTGATTTGAGCCAATTAATATAAGAGTTAACAAAATTATCGGCTTGTATTGTCATGGGAGTAACCCCCTTTGTATTTTTAACTGGTCTATATTTATTACTTTACAATAGTTTAGAAAATCAATCAACGTTTGAATTAAATCAGACGGGTCAGTGATGGTTGTTGGAATAGGATAAGCCCATGCATCTCCAAATCCTTCTTTATAAATATGAAAATGCGCTCCCAAAATAACCTCTCCGTCAGGATTAGTATGGGGAGAACCTTCAATATCCAAACGCAAAAGAATTATATAAGTGCGATATCTTTTTTGGTAAGTGCATTTTTTAATCTTAATAGTGCTTTTTCTATTGATGTCTATAATAAATTTTTCCTTACCGTCTTCGGATATCAAGTCCAGAGATTTAGCTTCACCGGTTTTAGGAAAGTTGACAATACCATTATCGGTTAATAATTTATGCATATTTAATAAAAAATCCGCTTCATTCTGAGTGAGCATTGGCGCCTCCTTTGGGATTATACTCAGTAATGTGGAGTGGTTAATGATGGTAATTATTCTCCGGAATTAAAAATATTTCCTTTAATAATTTGGAATTTAAATCTGAAAAATGAGCACTCCACCCTCAACAATGCGGAACACCCCCTCAATCATTCGACTCAATCCCTCAACAACGAGCAACCGGCCCGCAACAATGAGGGAAAGTCCCTCAAAAATGAGGGAACACTCCGTAACAACAAGGAAATGTTCCTCAACAATGAGGACCGGACCCTCAATCTTGAGCAAATGTCCCTCAAAGACGAGGGAGCTTCCCTCAACAATGAGGAAACCACCCTCAATCATCCGGGGCCAATTTATCACTTCAAAAACAATAGCAAAAAGAAAAAGACCATGACCTGTCTCACGGCCTTTCACTTTATTGTATTATACAAAGTTACATACGAAGTAATATTATACGTTTCCACGCACCTCGATTCAGGAGTGTAGAGACGCAAGTATTACTAGTTTTACTTAACATCCTCGATCCCAAACTCCCGCCACGATTCTTTCGGCAGTTGCATCTTAACCACTTTCTTGGCATTGCTGTAAAGTTTGTTCATTTCGTCGATTTTCTCATTAAGGGTGGCAGTCTTTTCCTTCAGTCTTGATTTTAAAGCTTCCTGTTCATTGTCGAGACTCATTACTTCATTGAAGAGCCCGTCATAATTAGTGAGATATTCAGCGTCCATGCCCCATTTGTTTAATTTCTCGGTATTAGATTTCAGTCCGGATAACATAACCTTGGTTGCAGCGATCTCATCAGCATAGGAATTGTGCGGATTCATGATAAACTTCCTGTTAATTTATAATTATGGGAAAGTTAAGGAAAAATGTAAACTGAGTATAACATAATTGGGCTTTTGTTACAAGGATAAATTTGTAATGAGTTGTAACTCCATTGAAACAATAACAGATTCAAAGAGGTTTGTAATATTAATTGAAGTAACAAAAAAAAGAAGAGCTGGTATTTGCTCTTCTTTTGGTTTATTTTTCAATCTTGATTGGACCGTTTTTCTCTTCAAAATCGTTTATACACTCTTCAATTAGGAACTCAATTTGTTTGTTAAGAGAACGCTTATTTTTATCTGCAATAACTTTCAATTTATCAAAAAGAATATCGTCCAGACGAAGAGTGAAAATTCGCTTATCCGTAGTCATTCAGGATAATCTCCTTTTATATTGATGTCAGTATTATAGCATAATGAAATCATTACATATACTTTCATATTGACATCATAATAATATCATTATAATATAATAGTTGGAATGATTTTCATATATAGCCATTAGGTAAATGTAAAATTCAAAGATGCCTAGGTGCGACCCTATCCCTTAAAGGGTAATAGTTTGGCTTTGTAGACTTTAAAAAAGTAGACCACGAAGAATGGTGGTTACCCTTTTAAAGGGCAAGGGCTCTGATTTTAGGCTCAATAAAACCCTAATATCTAACCATTTCAAGGAGGAACCGCTAAAATGCACAAAGACCCATTCCTAAAATCTCTGGAAGAACTGCTGGAAGACCAGATCGATTCAATAAGATTCGAAAAAATAAGCCGGGACTATGCCGAAAGAGAAGGTGAAAAGGCGGAGATCATCAAAACCTTGCGAAACTTACCGCCAACCGTTGAGACCAAAACGGGAGTAGTTAATGTACATGAACTATTGATTGATTTGGATGACTTGCATTATGCTTTAGCTGGTATCAGCTTTGACATCGGCATCAAGCGCGGGTTTTCTTTGGCGTTTAAGCTGATATTGCAGGTGAGTGATTATTATTGAGTTAAAAAAATTATTGTCAAAAAAGTTATTTAAAACCCCGGGCTTTCTCATTTCCCCTTGAAATTTTTACGGGTTTGAAGAGGAGAACGTTACAAAACTCCGCTTTAAAGCTCATTAATGAAATAGAATTTATTATTTTAGGTCTGATGGACGGAATCAGGCTATGTAAATGGCTGGAGCGGATTGGGAGAGGGGAGGATTTAGAAGTTTGAATCCTCTAAAAGGGACGACCACCATCCTCCGCAAAGGTTTAATTTCATTATGATAATGTTTAAAATTAGACATCTTCTTGTTTAATTTTAAACTTTGGTTTAAAATCAAACTATAAATGTTATGAATTAAACATAATTAGGTTAAAATTGAACCGAAGAGGGTGGAACGATGAAAACCTATGAAAAATTATTAAAACTTGGCGTATTTACTATAAATGATGTTGACGATATTTACGGTAACAGAAACAGCGCTGCTTCAGCGGTAAAATCCCTTCAAAAAAAAGGGTTGGTTAAAAGCGTCAAAAAAAATCTTTATGTCTGTAACAATATTGAAAATAGAATGCCGGTTGCGGATAAGTTTAAGATCGGCGGGAGCATTACCAAAGATGCTTATATATCTCATCATAGCGCATTTGAGTTTCATGGTGTAGGACATCAGTTGTTTTTTGAAATCTATGTTTCATCCCCGAATGTCTTTAAACCTTTTGAGTTTGATGATATTACATACCGTTATGTTGCTTCCAAAAGTATGGAGGGTGTGGAAACTTACAATACTAACCGTGGAGTCCGGGTAACCAATTTGGAAAGGACGGTAATTGATTGTCTAAAGGACCTCGATAAAGCGGGTGGACTTGAGGAACTTTTACAGTGCCTAAGGCTGATCACTTATATGGATTCCGATAAATTAATAAAATATCTGAAAATATATAATATCCAGTTTTTATATCAGAAAGCCGGTTATATTTTGGAGCAATTCAAGGATGATCTTAAATTAACGGAGAAATTATTTGATGTTTGTCGAGATAATGTGTTTAAAAGCAAACGTTATCTAAACGGGACGGATGAAAAAGATTTGGTATATAACGCAAAATGGCGGCTCTTGGTGCCTAAAAACCTTCTGGAGTTTATGGAACAAGGAGGTCAAGAACTTGTATAAATATGATAAAAGCTATTTCGAAAAAAAGGCTAAAGAAACCGGTTTTATTAGAGATAATCTTGAAAAAGTATACCGGCTGGTTGATATCCTTGAATATATCAATCTGAATACATTATTAAATGACTGCCTACTTCCGGTGTTGCGTAGAAGTGAGCGTTTTAATTTGGATGTATTCAAGAAACGTGTCAAAGAATTTTTAGAAGAATTATTTAGAATTGATTCAAATGAAGCAGAGTTTATGCAGAGATTTAAGATAAACGAGTATTTACCGGAACTACTTTTTTCCGGAGAAATGTTGGAACGAATCAAAAACCATCCGATGGCTTTATGGAAGACTTCGCAAGCCAAGAAAGGATAGGTTTTAGTGACGCGGATTAAAAAATAAGCTTCGCTTAAAAAATCCAATAAATCCGTGTTAATCCCGTCTAATAATGTTCTTTGACCATCTTGCCTTACTATCATTTCGTTTCGAAGGTATAGGGTTACTCCTTTAAGGAGCAAGAGGTCCCAAAATAGGCGTATCCGGCACACATTTATCCTCACGCCTCTTGCCTCGCGCCTACCTTCCCTACATATTCTCCACAAACTGTACACTGACCCCGTTGGGATCTTTCACAAAGAAAAACTTAATATTGGGATTTGGTTGTACCGGACCGGTTATGGCCGGTCCTCTTTCTTTGGCACTTAAGCGTCTCGTCAAGGGATTTAACTTCAAAACCTAAAGAAACACCTTCGACATTTCCCGGTTGGAAGGATTTTTTATAATCTTACAGAAAAATGAAGAAAACAAAACAATATTTTCCGGATTTATTATCCGATACCAAATAAACATAACCTTATAATCCCGGGAATGGAGGGGCCCAACCATGAATGATGATCTTGGGAAACAGCTCCATGACAATGAGCGACTTTATCAAAATCTCTTTACTGCAGTAAATGAAGGTTTAGCCATCTGCGAAATAGTCTTAAATAAAGAAGGCAATCCCGAGGACTATCGTTATTTGGAAGTAAATCCGGCATTTGAGACAGTAATTGGTTTATCATCCGTTCAGGTAAGGGGGAAGACACAAAGAGAGGTAGGCTCTATCGAGCCAAGTTGGTTAGAGTTGTTCGGAGAAGTAATAAAGGCTGGGAAACCAGCTTCCAGAGTAGATTATTATCCCAAGTTTGATAAGTGGTTCGATTTGAGAGTATATGGTCTTAGTGGTGAAAGGTTTGCCTTTCTTATTATGGATGTTACCGAATATAAACAAAGTGAAAAAAGATACCGGGAAGCGGAACAGAAATATAAAGACCTGGTTCGATATGCTCCTACCGGAATCTATGAGGTCGATTTTCAAAGGAACAAATTCATATTCGTTAATGACTTTATGTGTAAGCAGTTGGGATATTCAAGAGAAGAGTTATTGGATATGGGGCCAATTGATCTCATGGACGATCGGAGTAAAGAACTCTTTCAATCTAGAACAAGACAATGGTTGGCCGGGTTTACGCCAGGTCAAAAAGTTGAGTACAAAGTTAAGACCAAGGATGGGCAGGAATTTTATGCAGTTTTGAGCATAATTTTTAAAACTGATGAAAACGAGAAACCGCTCGGCGCTATTGCCATCGTTCATGATATAACCGACCTTAAGCGGATGGAAGAAGAATTACGCCAAAGTAATGAAAGGTTTAGCGCTCTTATAGAGGCAACCTCACAAGTAATATGGGAAACGGATTATAAAGGTTTAGTTGTAGATAATACACCGGTTTGGCGAAATCATACCGGACGAATAATCGAAAACTGGCTAGGTTATGGTTGGCTTGACGCAGTCCATCCGGACGATCGTGAGTATACCCGGAATATTTGGAGAGAATCAGTGACTACGGGGCGAAGGCTTAGTACCGAAGTCCGGATTAAAAGTCTGACCGGTGGCTGGAAGTGGGTTAATGTCTATGCCGCGCCTATTCGCGATCTCTATGGCAATATCCTCAAATGGGTAGGGATGAATATTGATATTAGTGAACGGAAATTAGTCGAGGAAGCTTTACGGGAGTCGGAAGCGCATTTACGTCTCGCTATCCAAACTGCGCGTATGTTTACCTGGGAAATTGATGTTCCCAGCCAAGCTTTCCAATTTTCGCAGAATGCGGTTGAGGTAGTCGGTTTTCCCGTACCTACTGCCATAGCTGAACTTTATTTATTACCGCATCCTGATGATCAAACAATTGTAATAAAAGCTTTTGATCAGGCATCTAAAAAAGGTGGTCAATTTGAGGTGGAATGCCGGGTTATAAATCCCGTTACTGACGAAGTCGTCTGGCTCTTGTCAGCCGGTGTAGCCTTTTATAACTCGGACGGGTTGCCTATTCGTATTGTTGGTGTAACTCAAAATATTACTGAGCGTAAGAGGGCTGAGGCAGAGGTGTTGGCTTCGGAACGGGAATTATTAAGGGTCACTCTAAATTCCCTCGGGGAAGGAGTGATCGCAGTTGACTCCGAAGAACGAATTTTTTTAATCAATGATACTGCTACCCGTTTAACCGGGTTTTCCGTAGATGAAGCAATTGGGAAACCTTTAAACAAAGTGTTTTATATTTTGGATGTTCAAACTAGTGAATCAATTGTTATTAAAGCTTCTCAGCAAATATTCAGGGGGATGGTATTAGTTGACCGGGATTTACATGAGATTCCGGTTGCTATTAATACTTCAGCCATTAAGGCGGCGGATGGTCAAATTATTGGAACTGTAATAATATTTCAAGATATCACGGAGAAGTTAAAAATAGAGCGGGAACTTTTAAAAACCGAAAAATTGGAATCAATCGGAGTACTGGCCGGTGGGATTGCTCATGATTTTAACAATGTTTTGGCAGCGATAATGGCTAATATTCAGTTGGCCCAGTATAAACTGGAGAATAACCAAGATATCAGGAAATATCTATTAAATACGGTAGAGACCGCCCGTAAAGCCAGCGACCTGACTAAACAGCTATTGACGTTCTCCAGAGGGGGCGCTCCGGTAAAGAAGAATGCGTCATTAATTGATTTAATAAGAGATACTACAGATTTTGTGCTTAGGGGTTCAAAGGTTAAAGCCAAATTTTCAATCCCGGAAACTTTATGGACAGCCAGTATCGATGAAGGACAAATCAGTCAAGTCCTTCATAACATAGTAATCAATGCCGAGCAAGCTATGCCTAAAGGAGGTATTATTCATATCAGCGCTAAAAACATTATTTTGAAAAAGGCTTCCCGGCTTAATCCGGGGAATTATATCAAGATAATAGTCAAAGACCATGGGATAGGTATCCCGGAGGAAAACCTTACCAAAATTTTTGACCCCTTTTTTACCACCAAAAAAGACGGAAACGGATTAGGACTCGCTACTTCATATTCGATAATTAATCAACATAATGGTTATATCGAAGTCGAATCCGGAGAAGGGAAGGGGACAAGCTTTGTGGTTTATCTTCCGGCATCAAGGACAGCGGTTTTCGAGGTCAAGCCAGAGCCGGAAGTTGCTGTTACCGGAGTTAAATTAAAAATATTATTAATGGATGATGAGGAATCAATCTTAAATGCGATTGGAGAAATACTTGAAGGCTATGGATATCAAGTGGTTCTAACCAAAGATGGGACTGAAATGATTGAACAATATCAACATGCCCGAAAATTAAGAGAACCATTTAATGTGGTTATCATGGATTTAACAATACCGGGTGGCATGGGAGGACAAGAGGCAATTGCTCACCTGCGAAAGATAGACCCTAATGTAAGAGCGATAATATCAAGTGGATATGCCAACGATTTGATTGTATCCAATTTTAAGAAATATGGTTTTTCCGGAGTAGTGACCAAACCATATAATTTTGATGAATTGATCGAGGTTATCAATCAAGTTGTTGAAGGATAATTATCGTTGATTCAAAGGCCTGAAAAGCGACCGCTCGATATATTTCCCAATTTATGCTTTAAGTAGTTGAGGGATTTTCATAATTAAGAATTTTGACATTCATCTACAATATATTGATAGTTACATCTGGGTTGCTCACTATATATTGTAGATGAAATTAAATTAATGTAATAATGAAACTTGCTTAGTTACAAAACCATTTTAAATTTGATATAATTGCAAACAAGCCTTTACAAAAGAATATTAGGGGGTTTAAGCTATGCAATACGGTTATTTCGATGACCAAAACAAAGAATATGTAATTACTAGGCCGGATACTCCCGGAGCTTGGAGTAATTATCTGGGGTCACTTAAATATGGCGCCATTATAACTAATAATGCCGGAGGATACAGCTTTATCGAATCAGGAGCCAACGGACGGCTAATTCGTTTCCGGTTTAATGCTGTTCCTACCAATCAGGCCGGCCGTTTTATTTATCTCCGTGATCAGGAATCGGGGGATTATTGGTCAGCCTCCTGGCAACCGGTAGGTAAAGACCCGGATAAGTATAAATCGGTCTGCCGTCACGGTACTGCTTATACCATTATTTCTTCAGCTTATGAAGGAATCGAGACAGAAACCGCTTACTATGTTCCATTGAATCAAGTTTATGAAGTGTGGGCCTTAAAAGTGAAAAATACCGGTAACCGTTCCCGGAAGCTGGCTTTATTTAGTTTTGTAGAGTTGACTAATAATAATAACGAAACTCAGGATTTGGTCAACTTACAGTATACAACGTTTATTAGTCGTACTTATTACCGGAAGAATCTGTTACTTCAGACCATCAATGAAAATCTTTTCGGCAGTGACCCAGATAATGGTCCGTCCGATGGAAAGAGCGCCAACGGAGTAATTCGGTTCTTCGGTTTGGTTGGGGCGGCTGCAACCGGTTATGATGGTTCCCGGGAGAGCTTTATCGGAGATTATCATACTTATGCCAACCCGGTAGCGGTTGAAAAAGGCCGTTGCAGTAACTCACTGAATTATACCGGAAATTCCTGTGGTTCACTCCAATCCGAGATCGAACTGGCTCCTGGAGAAGAAAAGGAATTGATTTATATATTGGGGCCGGGAAATGAAAAGACCGCCCGGGAAATTATGGGCAAATACGAAAAACCCGGCGCCGTAAATACCGAGTTGGATGAGGTAAAACGTTTTTGGCATAGTAAATTGGAACATTTTAAAGTAAATACTCCCGATGCTAGCTTTAATAGTATGGTTAATGTCTGGAATGCTTACCAATGCTTTATAACTTTCTTTTGGTCCCGGGCCGCTTCTTTAATATATTGCGGATTGCGAAACGGTTTGGGATTTAGGGATACGGTTCAGGATATCCAGGGAATAATGCATCTTGATCAAGAGTCGGCAATTGAGCGTCTCCGGTTGATGCTCTCCGGTCAAGTTGCTTCCGGTGGCGCCCTGCCTTTGATCCGGTATAATCATACTCCCGGAAAAGAGATCGCTCCTGATGATCCCCGTTATGCCGAGAAGGATGACTATCCGAAATTCCGTTGTGATGATACTTTCTGGCTTTTCAATACCGTCCCTCAATATATGAAAGAGACCGGAAACTGGAATTTTATTGATGAAGTTATTCCATTCGCCGATAAAGGAGAGGGTACGGTTTATGAACATTTAAAACGGGCTCTTCAATTTAGTTTGGCCCGGTTAGGCGTTCACGGTCTGGTAATGGGGCTGGAAGCCGACTGGAACGACTGTTTGCGGTTGGAAGAAGAAGGCGAAACAATTTTTGCTTCGATGCAGTTATATCAAGCTTTAGCTGTATTCAAAGAGTTTGCTGAACGTAAAGGAAATAAACCGGATAGCGACTGGGCAGAAGCCGAGTTAAAAAAGCTTAGCGATAACCTTCAAAAACACACCTGGGAAGGCGACCAGTTTGTCCGGGGTTTCGTTGGTTCCGGCCAGGTAATCGGTTCTAAAAAGAATGATGAAGCTCAATTTTGGCTCAATCCCCAGGTTTGGTCTGTTTTAAGCGGCGCTGCCAGTGAAGACCAAGGAAGAGCCGCTATGGATAAAGTATACCGGGAGTTGGCTACCGATCATGGAGCTATGCTCTTTTATTCGGCTTTCCGGAAATTCGGCCTGCCCATCGCCCGAATGATCCTATTCCTTCCGGGAACCAAGGAAAATGCCGGTATATTTTCTCAAGCCCAAGGCTGGTTAGTCCGGGCCGAAACAATGTTAGGTAACGGAAACCGGGCTTTTGAATACTATCAAAAGGCCAATCCGGCCTGTATGAACGATAAAGCGGAGATTCGTGAAACCGAACCTTATGTCCATTGTCAGTTTACTGAGGGTAAAGACAGTCCGTTCCATGGCCGGGCTCATGTTCACTGGCTTACCGGCACTGCTTCTACGGTACAAGTAGCAGCTATAGAAGGAATTTTAGGAGTTCAGCCGGATTATGACGGTTTACGTATAGATCCCTGTATCCCGGATAAATGGTCGGAGTTTGATATGGAACGCGTCTTCCGTGGTAAGAACGTTAAAATCAAAGTTCAAAATCCTAAAGGCGTCCAAAAAGGGGTCGGCAAGATTGTGCTCAATGGTGAAGAGATTAACGATAATCTAATCCCGATAGCCAAAATGAAAGACCAAAACGAAGTAACTGTAATAATGGGATAAGTGATAGAAAACGCTTTGGGCAGATTTTTTATCTGACACATGCAACATGTAATTTTATATTCATTCAAAAGTAGGAGATTATTCTCCTGCTTTTTTTATGGAAAAATCAACCTTACAGTAGATGATTTACTTGGGTATTGCTTATATAATTTTAAAAACAAATATAAAGGAAGTGGGAGAATGGCTATAATTAAAGCGATGTCCTTGGAGAAATCCTATTATACCGAGGCGGAACAGGTATTAGCGCTACAAGAAGTTGATTTTGAAATCAACGCCGGGGATTTTACCATTATCAACGGCCCTTCCGGCAGTGGTAAAACAACTTTACTTAATATACTATCCGGGATCGATCAACCAACCAAAGGGGAGTTGTTTCTGGATGATCTGCCGGTTACCGACTTTAGCGACAATGCCAGAACTGAAATCCGTCGGGATAAAATCGGACTAATCTTTCAATCGTTTGAACTTATTCCTGTCTTAACCGTGGCAGAAAATGTCGAGTATCCCTTATTATTGCAAAAGTTTTCCACACCCAAACGCCGCAAAAGAGTGGCCGAGATCTTGGAACAAGTCGGGCTGGCCCAATATGCCAATCGGTTCCCGGCTCAACTCTCCGGAGGTCAAAAACAAAGAGTAGCAATTGCCAGAGCCTTGGTAATCAAGCCGGTAGTAGTGCTATCGGATGAACCCACCGCTAATCTGGATTCGGCAACCGGTTTAAAAATTATCGAATTAATGTTGGAATTAAACCTGAAATATCAAGTTGCCTTTGTAATTGTTACTCACGATCTTTCCTTGAACAAGTTTGCCAAAAAAATATATCAAATTAAAGATGGTCATATCACTTTAAAGGAGGTGAATTAAAATGCTGAAAATAGCCTGGCGGAATATACTGCGTAATAAACGCCGTACTGCTCTAAGTTTGCTTATTGTAATAATAGGAGTTGCTGTTTTATTCACAGTAAATGGTTATATTAAAGGAACTTTTGACGGATTGAAAATTATGGCGATTTCCCAATATGGAAATATCCAGATTGCCAAAAGGCATTTCTGGGATAATGACAATCAACGCTATTTGTTAAGTACTAATGAGATTGAAAAGGTCAAACAGTTGTTGGCCAAAAGGGAAGAAGTTGAAAATTATACCGCTTCTTTAGGTATTAACGGTATTATCGGTACTGAAAAGATCAGTACTATCGCTGCCGGAAACGGCATTGACCCAGGTAACAGTCAAAACCAGAATATTATGATCACCAGTGGAATAAATCTTTTTGAGGGAGATACCGATAAAATCCTACTTGGTAAAGGAGTCATGCAAAGGCTTGGCGTAAAGGAAGGCGAGTGGGTTTCTCTAATGGCCACTACTTTGGATGGGGCGTATAATGCCGGTAGTTTGGAAGTAGTGGGTTCTTTTTCCGTCGGCAATTCCGAGGCCGATAATGTTTATATAATTTTGCCGGTCAGTTATACCCAAAGTTTATTAAATACGGACGGTGTCGATAAATTTACCGTTAAACTAAATGATATTGAGGATACCGATCCTATCGCTCAATGGTTACAGGAACAGTTCCGGAAAAACGATCTGGATGTTGAAGTCCGGACCTGGGTCGATTTAGCCGAGTTTTATCAACAGGTGCATGATTTATATGAGAGGGTCTTTTATTTTATGTCGATTGTCGTCTTCGTCCTGGTACTGGTTAGTATTTTGGAGATTATGTCAATGGCTTTCTTTGAAAGAATGAATGAGATCGGCACCGCCAGAGCAATCGGTACCAAATCTTATCAAATCTTTTCCATGTTGACCCAGGAGGGAGTTATTCTGGGATTAATAGGCGGATTGATCGGGATATTGGCCGGATTAGGAACGGCTATTTTGGTTAATCACCTTCAGATTAGCTATATTCCGCCATCAATGAGTCAGCCGGTACCTTTATTCATCGATTCCAATGTTACAAATGGATTCTTTCCCTTCGCCGTAGTGGTATTAGCCACCTTAGTTTCGGCTTTTTATCCGGCATTGAAAGCATCCAGATTAAATGTTGTTGAAATATTGCGGCATAAATAATTAGTGGATAAAACAAGGATAATGAAATTGCGGAGGTAGTGATAATGACTGCAAATCAGCGTTATAAAAAAATAAATCAACTCATTATGCTTTTTATAGCTCTATTTTTAAGTGGGTGGATATCCGGCGTTTCTTCAGCAGCGATGAATGCCAGAGATATTTTGGTTGATATTTATAATCGCCAGGGGATAAATAGCAAAGGCTCTTATGAAATGGATTTAAAAGTAATCTCTTATAAGGGAAAAGAAAGTAGTCCGGCCGGTATCAAAGTTTATTTCTACAGTAGTGGTAAACAACTGGTTACTTTTATAGAACCTGAAAGATTAAAAGACAATTGTTATCTGGTTAACGGTTATAATACCTGGATGTATCAAAAAGGTCTGCAACGTCCGATCCGGATATCGGCTCAACAAAGGCTATTTGGAGATGCCGGTATTGCAGAAACAGCCGGTATCAATTATTTGGATGAATATAAGATAGTTAAAGCTGAAGAAAACAATGATCAGTATTTTATGGAGCTGAAGGCCAAAGATGAGAAAACCGCTTATCAACTGGCTTCTTTTTGTATTAATAAGGCTGACCTAAGAATTGCTAAAATAATATTGAAAGCCGTTAACGGGCAACCTTTAAAGAGTTTAAATTACAGCAATTACACTATGGTTGACGGCCATGAAATGGGAACAATTGAGATTAAAAATCTCTTGCAAAAAAAAGACAATCGTACCGTCATGGAGTTTACCGCTATCAAAAGCCGGAGTTTTCCGCCGGAAGCATTTGACCCTTTAACGATGGGGAAAATCCGGTTGTAATAGTTTTATTGATATTGGAAAGCGGGTTATAAAAATGCCTTATCAAACAAGGAAATTATTGATAATCACATTCATCTGGGGATATCTACTTATAATAGCAGCCATACCGGTCTTAGCTTCCGGTGATGATACTTCCTGGAGTTTTGATATTGGGTATAGTTACTTTCATGTTCGCGAAGATTTACCGGGAATGGTCCAAGACCAATTAGAATCCGAAAATGACTTGGTTAAGCTGGGGATAAATTATTCAACCGGATTATTAAACGGGCAACTGAATTTAGGTGTAGAGGGCAAGGGTCCTGAAGATGATTTTGAAGTTAAGCTAAAAGAGCTTGCCTGGAGTGGCAATACCGGTAAAATATTGTACGAAGCCGGCAAGACGAAATGGATTTGGGGCCGGGGATTAAGTTATATTCCAACTTGCCCTTTGGATAAAGATACATATTATTGGGGACTACAAGGTTCGTTGATCAACATTAATAATAATCTATCAATCGGGGCGGTTTCCAGTAAAGATTCCTATTACAGTAATGACTATGACTCCGAAATCTTACCGGTAGATGGTTCCGATGAGTATTACACCGGCTGGATTAGAGCGGGATGGATATTTGAAACCAGTGATATTACTACGGTAGTATCATACCAATCCGGACAAGATATTTGGAATTATGGGTTTGATTTTTCCCGGGATTTGTTAAACGGTTTTGAAATCCATGGGGGATTTAATTACAAAAAACCCGACTCCAATACTCAATATTTGATTGGGTGTCAGTATAGCGGAAAATTTTTTTACATGATGGAATATTATCATGAAACCGATGATCAATTAGTTTTTTCATTTAGCAACTCCGCCGACATGTTTGGCAAGTGGCAGTGGGAGTTGCGGGAGATTTACGATTTGAGCGATAATGGAGAAATTCGCCAATTAAATATTAGTTATATCAAAAATAATAATTTTGTTCCGGAATTAAAAGTTTCAATGAATACAGGGCCTCAAAATAGTTACTTTCAACAAAATTCGTTTGATTACTCCATCTATTTTGGAGTGAAGTCTAAGTTTTGATTGAGGACTTGCGCCGGTATACTTAAGCTGGTGAAGTTTGATTTAAAAACTTACTTCTAAATCTCCCTCCCCGGCATAAAAAATAGGGGAGGGATTTTTTTGTCAAAGTTCAAACAAAACCCAATCGCCCATAAACTGGCCCGGTTTTTGGATATTCCATTGGATACGGTAATTGATTGGCCGACTGTAAATCTAAGTGGCAACAGGAGTCTTATAATATCCAATCATCGTGGAGTCATAGAGTACGACCAAAATACAGTCAGAATAAATACTCGGTATGGCGAGGTTAAAATTAGCGGATCTGGTTTAGCGCTAATATCCGCTTTTAAAGATGAAATTATTGTGGAAGGTAAAATAAACGGAGTGGAATTGGCAGACTGGAGGTAGTAATATTGGGATTTGAAAAGTTCATCTCCTTTTTCACCGGCTATGTAGAGGTTTTAATCCGCGGCCCACATTTGGAGAAGTTATTAAATCTCCTTACCAGTTCCGGTTTACGCCTTTGGGATGTTAAAAGATTGGGCGCAGAAGTGATACAAGCTAAAATAAGGGCTCATGGTTTCTTAAGAATACGGCAATTTATCAGACGTACTAATTCGACGATAAAAATTCACCGAAAAAATGGGTTGCCTTTTATTAAACGTCGTATAATTCGGAGGAAAATGTTTTTTATAGGCGCCGGCGCTTTTATTATGTTGCTGTTGTATTTAAGTTCATTTGTTTTCTTTATTAAGATTGACGGATTTGACGGAAAGGACCGGCAAAAACTATTGCAGGATTTAGCTAAATTAGGATTAAAGCCGGGTATATTGCGGAAAGATTTACTAGTTCGAAAGAATCTAATCGAGCGGGAAGTAATGATTGATACCACTAAGGCGGTATGGTTAGGGATAACCGTCAGGGGAGTAGTGGCGGAGGTAAAAGTAGTAAAACGGAAAATTCCGCCGGGAGCTAAAAAATATTGTGATATAATTGCAGCTAAAGATGGAGTTATTTCCAAAATGGTCGTCTTCCGGGGAATGCCGTTGGTTAATGAGGGCGATACCGTAGCCCGGGGAGACTTATTAATTAGCGGAATCGAATGGTTACCGGACCTGGAAGCAGGAGATTTGATAAAAAGGGAAGTGCCGGCTAGCGGTATTGTGGAAGCCAGGGTTTGGTATGATTTGGAGGTAACCGAACCTAAGATTATCTGGCAACTATCGGTTAAAAATTCGCGTTATACTGAGTATAAATTACGTTGGGGGCAAAAACTATGGAAAATTGGTGGTTTTGGTAAAAAACCACCTAAAGTCGGGTTATGGAATAGATGGCGGCGACCGATCTTTCAAGGCAGGAATCCGTCGGATATTGTAGAACTTATAAAGGATACTTGGCAGGCAGTAATCTGGCGAAAAGTAGTTAGATCACGTTCAGAAATGGAAGGGGCCGCTCTAAAAGAAATAAATAAAAAATTAATAAAATTAAAGAGATTTGAGAACTCATCCCAAGTTAAAACCTGGCATGAAGAAGGTAATTATTTAAAATTGCGCCTAACCATAGAAACGGTTGAAGATATAGGCATGATTAAATAATGAACATAAGTCTAAAGTCGAAAGTCGACAAAAAACCTTAAATCCGGAGACTTGACTTTAGACTCGCGACTTAGAAATTTGAAAGGGGCATCATTGATTTTTGAATAACGAAATACGAATAGAGGTTGAACCGAGGCTTGTTCCCCAATTGGCCGGTAAATTGGAAGAAAATCTGCGGTTAATTGAAAACGGACTGGCCTTGAACATTTTTTCCCGTGGTAATGAATTGATTGTTAGCGGTGGAGCGAAACAAGTCGAACAAGCTAACGGTATAATTGAAATTTTGGCTGATCAACTAAAAAAAGGGCATTTTCCATCGGCTAACGAAATTAATTATCTAATCAGTTTGGCAAAAGAAGAACAACTTAATAAAATTTCATCACTGACTGAAGAGATTGTGGCGGTTACCGCCAGAGGCAAAAAAATTTTTCCCCGGACCCTCGGACAGAAACTGTATGTTGATTCAATTAATAATAACGGAGTAACTTTTGGGATTGGTCCGGCGGGGACTGGTAAGACCTATCTAGCTGTTGCCTTGGCAGTAGCGGCATTGCAGGCAAAAACAGTTAATCGTTTGGTATTAACCCGTCCGGCGGTTGAAGCCGGTGAAAAGTTAGGGTTTTTACCTGGAGACTTGCAGGAGAAAGTCGATCCTTATTTAAGACCGCTTTATGATGCATTATACGATGTTATGGGAGTCGATCTATTCCAAAAATATCTGGAACGCAGGGTAATTGAAATTGCGCCTTTAGCCTATATGCGGGGTCGGACTTTGGATGATTCTTTTATTATTCTGGATGAGGCTCAAAATACCACTCATGAACAGATGAAAATGTTCCTTACCAGGTTGGGTTTTGGTTCCAAGGCGGTGGTTACCGGGGATATAACCCAGGTAGACTTACCTAAAGGCACTATTTCCGGGTTGGCTGAAGTCTCCGGTATTTTTGCCGGTATTCCCGGTATTGCTGTTGTAAATTTAACTGATAGAGATGTTGTCCGGCATGAATTAGTGCAACGGATTATTCGGGCTTATGAGAAATATCAACAGATAACAGAAAAAACGTAATCCTTAAATAATATTCTTTAACTATCCTACTCAACTTTCGCACTACAAAAACGTCTTGCAGTAAAGTCATATCAACTAAAATTAACTTTTGAAAACATCGAAAGCTTTAACGATTTTTTCAAAAGTTGATACCTTAAATTATTGATTTTACTGCATTAAAATTAAAGTGCGAAAGTTGTATATCCTACTTGTTAAAGGAGCTGAAACCGTGGAGCTCAATGAAAATCAGAGTATCAACTCCAAAAAAGTTAAAAGTCCTAATATTACTCCAGTTGATATTCTAGTTAAGGCTGCCGGAGTTTTTCGTCTCCCGTCTTTTCGGGAGGGCTTTTTAATCGTGCTCTGTTTTGCCCTATTAATTACTTTACTACAGATTAAATTATCTCCGGATGATTATGATTTTAAAGTCGGACAAGCGAGTAAAGTTGACCTAATCGCACCTAAGGATGTACTAGATAGAGAAGCAACCAAACAAGCCCAAAAAGAAGCAGTCGATAGGGCTTTGGAAATTGCGGTCCAGGATTTGGATAATTATATTATTGACGAATCGGTCAGTAAGACTGCCACTTTCAAATTAAACCGTTTCTTCGAGTCAATTGATCTGGAAAGAAAAAAATACGCCGGGCCCATATCAAACAAGGCGGTTACTAAGGATACCATTCAATTAGCCAAATATCAAACTTTTTTTTACCAGATACCTTCTTTTAACTTATTGAGGAGACTGATATTACTACCGGAAAAAAAATATCAAGAGGTAAAAGTAAAATCACATCAGATTTTAGCCTATTTAGAGTCCGACCGTAAAATTGAGATTAAAGAGCTGGACAATATTAGACAATCAATACCTCTGTTGGTGGATGAAAATGGTGTTTCGCCTGAAATCTCCAGTTTAGTAGTAAATATCGTTGAAGCAGCGGTGAGACCAAATTTAATTTTGGATGCCGCTAAAATAAGAAAGATTGAGAACCGGGTTCGTTCTGAAGTACCGGAGGTCGTTCATCACCAGGGAGAGCCGTTAATTGTTAAAAACCAAGTGATAACAGAGAATGATCTGAATATGCTCCAGGATTTACATTTAATAATTAATAAGTCTAACCGGCTTCAGGTATTCTTCAGTCTTTCTTTCTTTGTACTACTATTAATCGGTCTGGGATGGATTTATGTTCTGCAATTTCATCCGGATTTGCTGAAACAGGAACGTCTATTATATCTATTACTATTGTTATTATTATTAGTAGTAGGGTTGATTAAGGTTTTGTCATTGACGGATATTTCCGCTCTTTCATATTTAGCTCCCGTAAGTTTTGCTTCAATGTTAATCACTGTTCTAATTAGCTCCCAATTAGCCTTGGCGATTACGGTTATACTGGCTTTGTTGGGAGGAATAATCGTTGATTATAGTCTGGCTCTGACAATGTTTTATTTCGTTAGCGGAGTTGTAGCCGTTTTAACGTTAGTAAGATTTAACCGGCAACGGGATTTGGTCAGAAGCGGCTCTATTTTAATGGTAGCTAACGCAATTACTGCAATCTTGATTAACTTGTTATTCCGGACTACTTTTAATTATTTATCAGTGGTCCTGGCCATTACTAACGGTTTTCTTTCTGCAGTATTGGCCATAGGGTCATTACCGTTTATTGAGCATTTATTTAAGTTAACATCGCCGATTAGATTACTGGAATTGTCCAATCCCAGCCACCCTTTATTGCGGCGGCTCCAGATTGAAGCGCCGGGAACTTATCATCACAGCATTATGGTTGGTAATCTGGCCGAAGCTGCGGCTGACGGAATAGGAGCCGATAGTCTCTGGGTTAGAGTAGGATCTTATTATCATGACATTGGAAAAATCAAACGCCCTTATTTCTTTGTGGAAAATCAGTTTACACTGGAGAATCCCCATGAAAAACTGAACCCATCATTGAGTACGTTAATCATAACTTATCATGTTAAAGAAGGAGCGGAGATAGCCAGAGAGCACGGCTTACCGGAGAAATTAGTAGAGATAATCGAGCAACACCATGGTACCGACTTAGTGCGCTATTTCTATAGAAGAGCTTCCGAAAACATTCAAAACGAAAAAGAAGCTCTATTAGAAGAAGATTTCCGTTATGAGGGACCAAAACCTCAAACTAAGGAAGCGGCTCTGGTAATGTTGGCCGACTCTGTTGAAGCTGCGGTCAGAGCTCTACCTAAACCTACTCCATCCAAAGTAGAGTCCTTAATCCAAAAAATAATCAGGGAACGTTTGGATGACGGGCAATTTGATGAGTGTAATCTTACTTTAAAAGATTTAAATAATGTAAAAAATAGTTTTCTAAAAGTACTGGGTGGTATGTTCCATAACCGAATTGAATATCCGGAGACTGTATTAAAAGAGATGGAGAAGAAGAAAGATGGCGATTCTAGTAAATAATTTACAAGAAATAATAACAATTAAGGATGAAATTCCTTGCCTGTTGGAGACTATACTACAAAAAGGGTTGATTATGCATCAAAAGCCTAAGGCTGAGGTTAGCGTAGTCCTGGTTACAGATGAATATATCCGGGAAATGAATTTAAAATACCGCAATCTTGACCGGCCTACCGATGTCCTTTCATTTGCCATGGAAGAAGGAGCAACTTTTAGTACTGCCTATATACCCGAAGGAGTTCCAGAATTATTGGGAGATATTTATATTTCACTTGAAAGAGCGGTGGCCCAAGCAGATGAATATGGGCATTCTTTTGAAAGAGAACTATGTTACCTGGCAGTGCACGGTCTTTTACATTTGTTGGGATACGATCATCAAACGAAAGAAAAAACCGGTATTATGCGCGAAGCAGAAGAAAAAATACTAGAAGGTTTTAATTTAGGTGTGTCTAAGTAATATGCTATAATTATAACCGGTATAATTTTTCAAACTTATATTTTATCAGTCTGAAGTCAAAAGTCGAGTCCGGGTTTTTAACTTTAGACTTTTAATTTTAAACTGCTGACTTTTGTTGTAATATAGGGAGGAGTTCCGGGTGCGGGCGAGAACTTTATTAGAGTCTTTCAACTATGCCTTTGAAGGAATAATTTATGCTTTTAAAACTCAACGGAACATTCGCCTGCATTTTTTGACTACCGGTTTGGTTTTGATTTTGTCATTATTACTTCAACTAACTAAACTGGAGATAATAATACTATTAGGTGTCATTGCTTTTGTGATTGTAACAGAGATGATTAATACCGCAGTAGAAGTCACCGTTGATTTGATAACTAAAGAATACCATCCAATGGCTGCAATTGCTAAGAATGTTGCTGCCGGAGCGGTTTTGGTTTCTTCATCACTGGCAGTAATAGTTGGTTATCTAATTTTCTTTCCTAAATTGGATTCAACTATTCCACCGGTAATTATCTCTTTACAAAGATCTCCGGCCTATCTTAGTCTGATAGCCATTTTATTAACGATAGTTCTAGTAATTGTCGGAAAGTCTCTTACTAAAAGAGGTAAGCCAGTCCAAGGCGGAATGCCCAGTGGCCATACTGCGTTAGGTGCAGCGGCTGCTACGGCAATTTTTTTTACCGCTCAAAATAATCTAGTAGCAGTTTTACTTGGCTTTTTGGTTTTTTTAATTGCTGAAAGCCGGATTGAGAATAACATTCATTCAATAACCGAAGTAATTGCCGGCGGATTACTTGGTTTTTTTGTTACCCTCTTGGTTTTTCAATTGATGATATTTTATAAGTTGAATTAAATCTATTACGCTATGTAATCAACAATATTAGACAATAACTCTGTGTCTCTGTGGCAATATTATAGGCCACAGAGAAAAGCGTATTTCGAATTTTTATATATCTAACATCTATTTGGGGGAGTTTATATGAGCGAGAATAATTATCAAGAATTAATTGATGCGGCTGTGGCAGTCCGGGAAAAAGCATATGCCCCCTACTCAAAATATCAAGTAGGAGCTGCTTTACTAGGGAAATCAGGCCGGATTTATAGTGGTTGTAATGTTGAAAATGCGTCTTATGGGGCTACAATATGCGCCGAACGGGTGGCAGCTGTAAAAGCAGTCTCCGAAGGAGAAACCGAATTTTTAGCCTTAGCGGTAGTTGCCGATGGGAAGGAACCCGGTTCGCCCTGCGGAATTTGCCGTCAGTTTCTTGCCGAGTTCGGTATTAATATGAAATTAATTCTTCTGAATCTTGAAGGGAAAAAGATCGAAAGCACGCTGGAACAATACCTCCCGGCTGCCTTCGGGGCGAAATACTTAGGGAAGCGCTGATTAATTGAATAAGTGACGATTTTGTGCTTCGCAAAATGCCTAATACCGCATATTTGCTTGCACAAAATTGGATTAATCAGCGCTTCCTTAGATAAATGAAAGTTAAATTGGTTATTGCGGATTTCGGATTGCAGATTGCGGATTTAAAAAGAAATATTGATTAGGTATTTTAAGAATCCGGACAGTCCAGACCATGTTTAGAGGGTTTTAAATCCGAAATTGGAAATTCGCAATCCAAAATAGTCTGGAGGTTCAATGGATTGAGCGAACAACCGGTTATAACGGTGGAGATTGTGACTAAGGCGGAAGAGTATTTAAGAGAGACGATCCTAGGAATTGATGAAGAAGCGTTTGGA
The DNA here is from genome assembly GCA_023435225.1 of Bacillota bacterium. GTDB lineage: Bacteria > Bacillota > UBA4882 > UBA8346 > UBA8346 > UBA8346. The sequence goes on along the minus strand of JAEYRX010000022.1, from coordinate 5,411 downwards.
CTTGGGAGTTTGAATGAATGGTCGCTGCCGCCTTTTTTGCACTATGGACGGGTTTATCTGGCTAGGTTTAATGGTAAACCGGTAGGTATGGCTGAGTTGATGCGGGACTGGCGAGACCAGGAGCTCGCATATCTGTATGGTTATGCAGTAGCCGAAGATTACAGGGGATATGGGGTGGGGACGGCTTTATTCCGGACTATTTTGGAAGCTTTACCTAGAGCCGGCTTTAAACGGTTGCAATTAACAGTTCACCCGGAAAACCATATCGCCATTCATATTTATGAGGAGAAGTTCCGGATGAAACGGGTAAATTTTTTGAAAGATTATTATGGACCGGGAGAAGACCGGTGGCTTCTGGAATGGGAATGGAAGAACAATGAATAAACAATTTAAATCGGGATTTGTGGCCTTAATCGGTCGTCCCAATGTTGGTAAATCAAGCTTACTTAATACATTTGTCGGCCAGAAAATTACCATCATTTCCGATAAACCGCAAACAACTAGAAATCAATTGCGGGGTATTTTAACCACGAGGGACTATCAAGTAATTTGGATTGATACTCCGGGTCTGCACCGGCCTTTACATCAGTTAGGCGACCGGATGGTTCGGATGACCCGCTCGGCTCTATTTAATGTGGATTTAGGGCTATGGGTATTGGATGCTGAAGCGGGATTAACGCCGGCTGATATGAAAGTAGCTTCAATCATTAAAGATATCGATATCCCGGTGATGGTAGTCTGGAATAAAATTGACCTTGTTCCTGATAAGAGTTTACCGGAGATACCGGGATTTACCGATATCAGCAAAGTATCCGCTCAAACCGGGAGTGGGATTCCGGAATTATTACTTAAAGTAGTAGCAGCTCTGCCGGTAGGCCCTCAATTTTATCCTCCCGAGCAAGTAACTGATCACCCGGAGCGGTTTATTGCCGCCGAGTTTATCCGGGAACAGATTTTACATTATACTGCTGAAGAAGTTCCTCATTCAATAGCCGTCCAAGTGGAGGAGATGAAGGAACGTACCAACGGGAAAATTTTTATCAATGCCATTATTTATGTAGAAAGGGACTCGCAGAAGGGGATAATAATTGGAGCTAAGGGAGAGCGCTTAAGAAATATCGGACAAGCAGCCAGGGAAAATCTGGAGCTATTACTGGATGCTCCTGTATATCTCGAGTTATGGGTTAAAGTTCGTAAGAACTGGCGCAATAAAGAGGAGTCTTTACGGGAATTCGGCTATTGGGAAGAAGAGAAATAGAGCAGGTAATAGGCAGCGGTATTGTTCTGAAGCCTTCGAATCAAATAAAATATAGTTATGTAATGATTTTCGGGAGTAAAATAATGCTGAATTTGCGGCTGATTAATATATGTTTCTTATTATTTATCCTCTTTTCCGGCCGGTTGGTTTATGGTTCGGGTAATGATCAAACTATTATTAAGGTTGGTTTAGCTATTGAACAAGATCAATTACTGATGAATCTGGATAACAGTATTACTGTGTTAGACTTAGTAGATTCTCAACCACAAACACTTCAAATACCGGGAGAGCAATTCATTATTACTGCTACCGGTAATATTATTAATATCAATTATTTACCGGTAAGTTCCGGACCGTTAGTAATTTTTCCGGGGACTAAACATCTTACCTGGAGTTTTCATAATTATCGCGGCGCATTTTTAGTTACCGCCAAAAACGGAAAGCTTAATCTGTTAAACCAACTTCATTTAGAAGATTACTTAAGGGGTGTAGTACCAAAAGAGGTTCCGGCTGATTGGCCGATGGCCGCTTTGAAAGCACAGGCTATTACCGCTAGAACTTATACAATCGCTTCTTTAAATCGCCACATTGGCAAAGGATTTAATATATGCGCTTTGGACCATTGTCAGGTTTATGGGGGAGTAGATGCTGAGAGAGTTAGTACTGATCAGGCGGTAAGCAATACTGCCGGAGAGGTTATTACTTACCGGGGGAAGGTAATTTCGGCTTTGTACCATTCTGCTTCAGGCGGCAATACGGCTGATGCTTCCGAGGTCTGGAGTTCAGCCGTTCCCTATCTTAAGCCGGTTATTGATTGGGATCAAAACTCTCCTTATTCCAAGTGGACTAAATCGTTAAGCTGGATTGAACTTCAAGGTTTTTCTATCCGTTCATATCCTCAGTTGGGAAGGTTAAGGCTGATTATACCATTGGATTACAGTAAGGAAGGAAAACTACAAAAAGTTATCCTGAAGGGAGATTTGGGAGAAGCTACCATTACCGGTGAGCAATTTAGATTTTTGCTTGGTTTGCCTAGTTCTAAAGTTAAAATCGGGGTTGTTTACGGCCCGGAACCTTTTATTACATTGTGGTGGATCAATAATAATCAATACCCCGAGGCAATAATGGCTAATAATGAAATCCCCGGGTTAACGGCGGATCTTTTAGATCCTCCATGGGATCTGCCGGACCCATGGTCTTGGCTTCAAGATAAAGAACCACGCCAAATAATTTGCAAAGGTTCGGGTTGGGGGCACGGTGTAGGCTTGAGCCAATGGGGCGCTAAAGGGATGGCTGATTCCGGCTTTGATGAACGCCAGATTTTAACCCATTTTTATCCGGGAGTAACAATTAGCAATTTACCGAATAAGTAGTTTTTAATTAATTGACTGGAGCCCAAAAATGCTGGTTAGTGATTTTGATTATATATTACCTCCGGAGTTGATAGCTCAACAACCGGTTGAACCAAGAGACAGCTCACGATTATTAGTATTTGACCGAAAGGCCGACAAACTTAGCGACCGTTTTTTTTATGAGCTTGATACGCTCTTGAATAGGGATGATTTACTAGTTTTTAACGATACTAAGGTTATTCCGGCCCGGTTATTTGCGGAACGTGAAGGAAGTCAAGGCGGAAAGATAGAGATTTTTTTGCTTAAACAAACCGGAGTTTCCCAATGGGAGTGTTTGGCGCGTCCCGGCAAACGGGTAAAACCGGGGATGAAACTTCGGTTTTTTAAGGATGTTCAAGCGGAAGTAGTAGGAATTACTGAAGGAGGCGAACGGATTCTTAAATTCCCTGCCGATTTGGATTTTCGAAGTTGGTTGCTTGAGGTGGGAGAAACACCTTTACCTCCATACATCCATCAAAAATTGGCTGATTCGGACCGTTATCAGACTATTTATGCTGAGAAAGAAGGATCGGTAGCTGCCCCAACTGCCGGGCTTCATTTTACTAAGGAATTATTGGAACGTTTAAAGAAAAAAGGCGTTAAAACTGGGTTTTTAACCCTACATGTTGGGATAGGCACTTTCCGACCGGTAAAAACTGAAGAAATTGAAGAGCATATAATGCATCCGGAGTTTTTTGTCCTGGCGGATGAGTTGGTCCAATTGATTGAACAAACAAAAAAAGCCGGTAATAGAGTAATAGCAGTAGGAACGACTGTTGTTAGGGTATTGGAATCACAAGCTGCTAAAGCCGGGAGATTAAAATCAGGTTCAGGGGAAACAGCTATCTTTATTTATCCGGGGTTTAAATTTCAAGTAATTGATGCTATGATTACCAATTTTCATTTACCGAAATCTACTCTACTGATGTTGGTCTCGGCGTTTACAGGCCGGGATAATATGCTCCGTTGTTACCGGCATGCCGTTGAAGAACGATATCGTTTTTTTAGTTTTGGCGATGCAATGTTTATTAAATAAATATGAGGTTATCAATGTCATTCACTTTCGATGTACTTAAGAAATCAAATGAAAACAAAGGACGGCTTGGGTTGTTAACTACCGCCCATAATCAGATTGAGACTCCGGTTTTTATGCCGGTAGGCACTCAAGGAGCGGTTAAGGCAATGACTGTTGATGATTTGAATAGGATTGGTTTTAAATTGATTTTGGGAAATACATATCATTTATATTTAAGACCCGGTTCGGATATTGTAAGAGAGGCCGGGGGGTTGCACCGTTTTATTAATTGGACCGGTTCAATGTTGACCGACAGTGGCGGGTTTCAAGTATTTAGTCTGGCAGATCTTAATAAAATAACCGAAGAAGGGGTTATTTTTAAGTCTCATATTGACGGTTCTTCTCACTTTTTTACCCCGGAAAAGGTAATGGAGATAGAATCAGATTTAGGCGCCGATATTGCTATGGTTTTTGATGTTTGCTCGCCTTACCCAACAGAATATAAAGCCGCCCGTGAAGCTATGGAAAGGACCACCCGCTGGGCTGAACGTTGTTTGAAAGTACATAATCGTCAAGACCAAGTGCTCTTTGGAATTGTTCAAGGGGTGACTTATAAGGACTTGCGGATGGAAAGCGCCCGTTCATTAGCGGAACTGAATTTCCCCGGTTATGCTATTGGCGGATTAAGTGTCGGAGAACCGAAACCAATTATGTATGAGGTTTTGGATTATACGGCGCCTATTTTACCGGAGACCAAACCCCGGTATTTAATGGGTGTGGGTTCTCCCGATGCTTTATGGGAGGGGGTAGAACGAGGAATTGATATGTTTGATTGCGTTTTTCCGACTAGGATAGCCAGGCATGGCACAGCATTGACTTCCCTAGGTAGAGTTTTAATCCGGGATGCTCAATATGCCGGAGATTTTTCAACTTTGGATCCTAATTGTGATTGTTACACCTGTAAATCATATTCCAGAGCTTATATACGACATTTATTCAAGGCTGGAGAGTTCCTTGGCGGTTATCTTATAACCTATCATAATTTATACTTTTTAATGAAAGTAATGATGGAAATTAGAGAGGGGTTAAAGACTGATACTTTCCTTGAGCGAAAACGCGAATTTTTCCGGCGTTATGACGAAAACTATAAATGCTGACATAATTAAAAGGGAAATAATGATTGGTGTCGAATTAATAAATTGTTTTAAAGGAGGTGAATAGATGAATTTTTTATTAGCAGCAGCTCCGGCAACTCAACCGGGAACTGGCGGTATGTTGATGCAAATCCTTCCTTTTGTCGTAATTTTTGGAGTTTTTTGGCTCTTGATAATTATGCCGCAACGGAAACAGCAAAAACAACGGCAGTCCATGTTAAGCAGTCTAAAAAAAGGCGATAAAGTAATTACCGCCGGTGGCCTTCATGGCGAAATCGTCGACCTTGATGAAGATGATGTTAGATTAAGAGTGGCTGACAAAGTGGAGTTAAAGTTTACCCGCAGTTCCATATCAAGAGTAAAAAGTTAAGAGAGTTTTTTAGCTCTCTTTCTTTATATGTAAAAAACAGGCTAAAGGCTAAGTATCTAAATCTCTGAGGCCTAAAATCAGACCCTTTGTCCCTGAGTGTGCCATAAGAAACGCATAGATGATGATGGAAGAAGATCCATCGAACCGGCATGCAGGTGCAGGTTCAAACCACCTTAAGCTGCATAGGTAAAGAGCCGTTGTGGTGAACGTTAAGGAAAAGGCG
>JAEYRX010000046.1 GCA_023435225.1 Bacillota bacterium | reverse complement strand
CTATACCAAATGAAGGGGTGTTTTTATATGATCTTCGCTCATTTGTCAATTACTGTTCATTTTTATGTCTGATTATTACTGTTTATTGAGTCTGTTCTAACTTTCGCTTTGCGAAAGTTGAGTTAATGAAAACAAATTAATAAATAGAGGTCAAATATGATATGTGAAACAATTACAATTCGGCCTGCCATAAATAGTGATATTGAAGATATATGGCATTTGCTTCATGCAGATTCAAAAAACTGGAATACGGAACATATTAACAGCCAACTAAAAAATTTAGTTGTACTAATTAAAGAAAATAGAATGTTGGGAGTATTATATGGAACTTTAACCCCGGATAAGACGAAGATACATTGGATAGTGATTCATCCAATGTATCCGGAAAAAGTGTTACAGGCGGTTATGATTCAAAGAATAAAAAGCAATACTACTGTTTAATTCTGATAATACTTAATTATGCCCTGGAAAATCCCGGCGGCGGCTTTTTCTTTAAATTGAAAGGTCTTAATAATCGATTCCTCCTGGAAGTTGGAGAGAAACCCGAGTTCAACCAGGATACTTGGCATCTGGGGTTCACGAACAACTACAAAATCGTTGGTTTTGACCCCCAAACCGTTAAATCCGGTTGATTTTACTATACTATCAAAGACACATTGCGCCAGTAACTTGGAATCATCGCGCCCCGGAAGATGGAAAACCTCAATTCCCTGAACATTGAGATTCGGGTGGTTATTAGTATGGATACTGATAAATGAATCGGCGAACAAATAGTTGGCAATAAAAGAACGCTCATAAAGACTGATGAAAATATCATCACTTCTTGATAGAACCACATAAGCTCCGGCTTCTTCCAGCAGATTTTTTAACAGCATAATTACTTCCAAGTTAACATCTTTCTCACGGGTCCCCTGTCTGCCACAGGCGCCGGGGTCCACTCCTCCATGTCCGGCATCCACTAATATAGTCTTTCCAATCAGTGGCGACTGTTTAAAATTGATAGTCAATTTACGTCGGTCGGGCGATAATTCAGTATCGTAACTAATATAACCGGATAAATCAATATCCAGCTTTACCTCAGTGGAACTTACAGTTAGCGGCTGAATCTTCTTAAATATATCGCTTTTTATTACCGGAACTTGTAAACCTGGTTTAAATTGAGTAAAATCAAATCCAATATGAAGTTCTCCCGAATTTTTATCTTTTGCCAACTCTTCATCCAACTCACCATCCGCTTCAATAGTTAGCTTTCCGCTTTGTTCGGTCTCTGTCCAACTAATCCGTTGAATGGTTTGAACAGTCCTTATTTTAATCAAATTAGGATTATCACGGGTTTGAATCACAAAACAAGGGGCTGTTCCAGCCAGATCCAGAACCACCCTGACAGTTTCGGGTTTAAACTGGCTCATTCGCACCTGACTAATCCATTGGCCATCACCAACAATTGCTTTTGAAGTTCCGGTAAGAGTGGCGCCGTCAAAATCGATTATCAGCCGGTTGGGGGCGGTTACACTCTTCACACTGTAAACAGCCGGGAATGTAGATTTTATATATACCTTTCTCTCATCATCCTGCTGAAAAAAGTTAACCTCCTCCACCAGATAATTAAAGACTATTAACACCTGATTTTTCTCTTCCGGATGGGGAATAATCTTATAACCCACCATCTGATTAAGGTCAAATACTAACCGGACAGTACTGGAGTTTAGCTGACGAAAACGGAACTTTTTAACCGCCGGGTTTTGGTGGGTATTACAATCAAGAGTGAAATGAGCTTTAACCCCTTTTAAATCAACTACCAGCCGGTTAGGTTTGGTCAATAAAAAGCTTGTAGTTTTAAAAGACTCGGCCCCGATTAGTAAAAAAGCCGGTCTTTCCTGATATTTAACATTTTCAATCCCCAACAGATAATTCTGTTGCCAATCCAGGCTTAAATGTTTCCGATCCTGTTTTTTAACAACTAAACCCAACCGGAGAATAAACTCCACCGGCAACCATAATTGATTATCCTGTTGAAAAATGGCGTGAGTAAGTTTTCGGCGGCCGCCGTTAACTCGATACCGGGTGCTACCTTCATACATCATGATACTGTATTTACCCATCCGTAGATCCAAAGCGCCATCGGTCGGATCCCAGTCACTAATTACATGAAGGTAATTAAGAAACTGTAAATTGATATACTTAGCCCCGTTTTTTTCAATAACTTTAATATCGGAACTTACGGTAGCCCCGCCGAAAGTCAAGGTGATTGTATTATAATTTTTGGCTAAAGTAACGCCGGAGGTCAGCAAGAAAAGAATCCCCCAACCAGCCAGCCATTTTTTTATGTACATTGAGGATTCCCGCCTTTCAATTAAACCTTTCGATTTTTAAAAAACGATTTCCTGCCAAATAAAGCCCTGGAAATAGTTTCTATTGGTAGTAATCAGCTAATCCTTGAAAAATCCCGTTAGCCGCCTGACTCCGGAATTCACCGCTCCGGAGTAAAGTTTCCTCCTCAAAATTTGAAAGATAACCCAACTCGGCTAAGATACTAACCATTAATGGTTCCCTAAGAACTACATAACGTTCGTTTCCCCTAATACCACGGTTATTTAAACCAGTAGCGGTTATTACCTGTTTAGCTATTAAACCGGCTAAAACTTTTCCGGCCGGTCGTTCCGGATAATAATAAACCTCAATCCCTCGTACTGTGGAATTGTTGGGGAAACTGTTGCAATGAATACTGATAAAAGCATCGGCAAATAAATTGTTGGCAATCATTGGGCGTTCATAAAGGCTGATATAACTATCATCCATCCGGGTCAATATTACATTGGCTCCGGCCTCTTCCAATAAATCCTTCAACCGCATTGTTACATCCAAAGTAACTTCCTTTTCGCGTGTTCCTTGACAACCACAGGCGCCGGGATCAACTCCGCCATGACCGGCATCCAGAACGATAGTCTTTTGGTACAAAGAAGATGGTCTGAAATGAATAATTAATTGCCGGTGGTCCATTGTAAATTCGGTATTAGTGATTACCCTATCCTTCAAATCAATCTCCATTTCAACCTTGGTTGGAGAAGGGATAATTTTTAGCCCGTCTGTCAAGTCACTTTGTCTACCACTCACTTCCAGACCCGACCGTAGTTGAACATAATTCAAAGAGACTGTTAATTTTTTTGTAGCCTTCAATTTCTGAATTACAGCATCCAATTCATTTTCACCGGTTATCACCAGTCTATCTTCTTTACCGTCAAGCCAAGTAATTTGATTAATATTTTGAACAGTCCGAACCTCAACCAAATTAGGCTCACTAATCGACCTGGTTACATAACAAGAGACCGGATCTTTAAGGTCTAACACAACCCGTACAGTTCTAGGGTCAAACTGGGCTGTTCGTATCCGGTCAATCCAAGTTCCATCACCGGATACTACATTGTTAGAGGTATTTACGGTGGCTCCTTCAAAATCAATCACCAAACGGTTGGGGTTGGATAAAGTAAGTACTTTAAATTCAGCCGGTAAAGAAGTCTTGATTTGGACTTTCCGGAACCCGTCCTTTTGGAGAAAGCTGACTTCCTGTAAGAAATAATTGAAAACCAGGATCAATTGTTCCGGATGGTTGGGATCTTGAATAGTTTTATACCCCAGTAATTTAGCCAGATCAAAAATAAGCCTAACTGAACCGTCATCCCGTTGCATAAGCCGAATATCACGCACATTACTATCGCCGGGAGTACAGTTCTGAAAGGCCGGATGTAACTTCTGATTAGGCAAATCAACCAATAAACGGTCCGGATTAATAATCAAATTGCTCTGTTTCACCGTTAATGCTTTAGTTCCCACCAGTAAGAATGCCGGACGGTTTTGATATTTAATCTCTTCGATACGTAATAGATAATTATCTTTCCAATCAAGCCACAATTCTTTACTGTTTTGGCGTTGAACCGATAACCCCCAGCGTTTTAAAAGCTCTAAAGGTATCCAAAACTGATCGTCTTCTTTAAAAGGGGCCACCGTTAACTTTTGCCGCTCTTTGTTTTGAAGATATTCGCGAGAACCTGCGGTCAATATTAAATCGTAACCGCCAAATCGTATTTCAGCTGTTACACTCTCGGTTTCCCAATTACTAACAACCTGTAAATATTTATTTAAAAAGAGCAAGTTGACGAATTTATCTCCTTGGACCTCAATAACCTTGGTGTCAGGGTCCACCGGCAGCCCGGCAAAAAAAGACTGTACCGGCTGACTACCTCCAGCCATTATTTTACCGGAACAGAGGAACAAAAGGATTATTATCAACCAGTACTTTTTAAAATTCAACACCCGGATCCGGCCCCCATGCAACTAAATCATAGTGTAACTGTTTGAACCCTAATCAAGCTTCTCCAGGTTGGCATAGCATAAAACCAAGGATTTAATTCCTAATCCCGGAAAAGCCACTTTAACTTGTGCATCCGGTCCCGAACCTTCCTTAGTCACCACAGTCCCAATTCCCCATTTGGGATGGTTCACTTTACAACCCACGCTTATATCAGCTATATCAACTGAACTTACACTTGTGGCAACCTTAGGTCCTGATACAGAAGGTTTTTTAACTGCTCCTGCGGAACGCTCAGCTTCTTTTCGGACTCCCTTTATATTTGTTATCGTCTCTTTTGGCAATTCTATTAAGAACCTAGATGGAACTGAATGATTAAAACTTCCGTAAATAGTCCGCATATTAGCATGAGTAATATATAACCGTTGTTTAGCCCTGGTTATCCCCACATAGCAAAGGCGCCGCTCCTCTTCCAATTCCCTGCTTTCCATAAGAGACCGGTTATGTGGGAAAAGCCCTTCCTCTAACCCGACTAAGAAGACAACCGGGAATTCCAGGCCTTTAGCGGAATGCAAGGTCATCAGCACTACTGCATCGGAGTCGGTTTCATAGTTATCGATATCAGCCACCAAAGCCACTGATTCCAGAAAGGCGGCCAGGCTTTTATCATCGCTGTTTCTTTCAAATTCGACCGTCAAAGCGACAAACTCATCAAGGTTCTCCAATCTTCCCTGCGCTTCTATAGTTCCTTCATTTCTTAAATCCATTAAATATCCGCTTTCATGTAAAACAACTTCCGTTAAATCCTTCACGCTTATTCCGTCCCGTTTATCAATCCACCCAGCCAGCAACCGGTGGAACTCCTGGAGTGGTTTTATACCTCTAGCGGTCAGGCTGGGAATCTCATTTAAGTGTTCAAATCCTTCCATGAGCGTATAATGATTATCTTCTAAAAAATAAAGAAAACGATCTAAACTAGCCTCACCGATCCCCCGTTTCGGAACATTGATAATCCTACTTAAACTGACTTTATCAGCCGGATTGTATATTAAACGTAGATAAGCCAAGATATCCTTAATCTCTTTCCGCTCGTAGAATCTAACTCCACCAATAACCCGGTACGGGAGGTTCCGGCCCATCATTGCTTCTTCAAAACTACGCGATTGAGCGTTGGTGCGATATAGTAAAGCAAAATCACTATAACGGCATCCGGTCTCCTGAACCAACCGGTTAATCTCTCCCGCTACAAACCAAGCTTCGTCCCGCTCATCGTCAGCCTGGTATAACATAATTTTCTCACCTTCGAAATTCTCAGTCCACAAGCTTTTCCTTTTCCGGCCTCTATTGTTCTTGATGACTTCATTGGCGGCATGCAGAATGTTTTTAGTGGAACGGTAGTTTTGCTCCAGCTTAATTACTTTTACCTGTGGAAAGTCGCGTTCAAATTCTAAGATATTTCGAATATCGGCGCTCCGAAAACTATAAATCGATTGATCATCATCACCGACTACACAGAGGTTTTGATACTTGGAGGCCAACAAATTTACTAATTTGTATTGAGCATGATTGGTGTCTTGATACTCATCAACCATGATATAACGGAAGCGTTCCTGATATTTCTCAAGTACCGCCGGCGCTTCCCGGAACAACCTGACTGTCAACATAATGAGATCGTCGAAATCCAACCCGTTATTGCTTCGCAATCTCCGTTGATATTCTTTATAAATATCAGCTACGGTATTCGACCAGAAATCAGCCGCTTTTCGCTGATACTCCTCCGGCCCGACCAGTTCGTTTTTGGCGCTGGAGATTGAACCTAATAAAGCTTTGGGATGATAATTTTTATCACTTAAGTTTAAATCCTTTAAAATATTCTTGATTAAAATAAGTTGATCCTGGGTATCAAAGATTACAAAATTTTTATCATACCCCAGTTCCTGGATATCCTGCCGTAATATCCGGACGCAGGAACTATGAAAAGTTGATACCCACATGCTATCCGCCGCCGGACCTATAAGTCCGGCTACCCGCTCCCGCATTTCTTGGGCAGCTTTATTGGTGAAGGTTACCGCCAGGATTTGCCATGGCGAAACCCCCTTGGAGATTAAATGAGTAATCCGGTGGGTTAAAACTCTGGTCTTCCCGGACCCGGCGCCGGCTAAAATAAGAAGCGGTCCCTCGGTATAACAGACCGCTTCACGTTGAGGCTCATTAAGATTGGCTAAAACATTCATAGAACTCACTCCTGGAAATAAAATAAAACAGACAGGTTTAGGGTTAAATATTCCGGATCTAAACCCGTTTCTCCTGCCTGACTTTAAAGCATCTTCAAAACTATGTTGCCCATCCGGATGATTTATTCTTTATGGAACGGGCATTTGGCATTAAGCTTTAATCACTAGTAGCCGAACTTTTTTTCTTTTTTTCCAGGCAAGTTCTGCAAGAAACTTTCCCTGGTTCCGGTTTGTTCTTTTTACACTTCGGACAAATTCCTAATTTTTTATATCGTTGATATTCGAGCCGGTCTTTCTCCGCTTTTGAAAGCGGTAAAATCGCATTTAACGATTTAGCCATTTCTTCACCAACCTTGTCCCTTTTTAATTCGTTAGAATATAGAATTCAGAAGCCGCAATTTCAAATATAAGTAATTAAATGAAGAACGAAATACTCCTGGATTCTGGATTCTTATTTCTGTATTCAATATGAAAAAACAAGCCCCTACAAATGAGGATATCATTTATTCAGCCATTTGGCAACTATCACAACCTGTTTTATGCTGTTATCTCCTCCGAAGTAAGGCTGGGTTGGTCTTTTATCCGGCTGGTAACATACAAGTTTGCCAATACAATCAAGCCGGCTAACATAAATATTGTTTCATACCCGTAGCTCTCCCATAAAAAACCGCCCAGAATGGGAATGGTCATTGAAACTAAATGGTCAAATGATACACCCATGGATAGTGTAGGGGTCAGGTCACTCTCCTGTACCAGATTTTTATGGAGATAAGTACTCCTGGCCATCTGAACCGCAAATAATAGTTGATCAAGGATAAAGCAAATGAAAACTAGGAAAACCGCGTAACTCCCAAGCCCTAGATGGCCGGCGAACCCGTACCCCAGGCAAACAAAGGCTAACACTATTGAGTCAACCATTAAAATTTTACGCTCACCAATTTGGTCAATCATTCGTCCTAACCACGGTTTAAAAACAATCCCGATAATAGAAGAGATAATAAAAAGAACGGCAAAGGTTCCTTCCTCTTGATCATAAATCTTAATCAAAACCCAAGGGGCAAAGGTTAGAAAAATTTGTTTTCTAGCTCCAAAGAGTACACTCATCCAATAAAATAGCGAGTACTCCCGCCGGAAAACAAAGCGGCTTTTTGGTCCTTGCTTCCGGGGATGATGTTTGACTTTCATTAAAAAAAGAGCAACTGCAGCTAAAAGACTAAATAATGCTGCTACTCTAAAAATAGTACCAAAAGGTAACTTTAGCCAGTCCATAAAAACCCAGATTAAAGCACAGCCCAAAATATAAGCAGCGGTATTAATACCATTCAACCGTCCGAGACTTTTCCCTAACTCCCGCGGATTTGACAAACTTATAGAAACACTGGAGGATAAAGGAAGATAAATATGTGTACCGACGCTCCAAATTAACATACTAACAACCATCCAGCCAAATAAGGGATGCCCGTTCCAAACCGCAAATGATTGTCCGGCCAGCCCCAAAGCGACTAAACCAAGGGCCATTCCCAGTAAATGAGCGTCAGCTAAAAAAATAAGCAGACCCGAGATAAAAGCCACTAAAAATCCGGGCAATTCTCGCGGAAATTCCAAATATCCCCGGACTTTGGCAGAAATATGAAAAATTTCATTCAAATAATTATTGAAAGTAGGGTCATAAAGACCGCTGGTTAGACCAAAAAAAAGCCAGACCAGAATTAACAATTTATACTCTCGGTTAAAACCGTCCCACCATTTACGCATCTTAACTCTCCTGATTGTTTCCATCAACCCATGCTAATGACAAATATTGTATCATATAATATACTACTTTTGACCAGCCTTCGACAAGTAACTTTACAAAAATAAAAAGAAAGAGGCTGTTGCAGTTAGCAACAACCCCTTATTCTCAATCTTCTCCACGCACCTTCTTACTCATCGATAGTTTTACTGCTTTATTATCACCATGACCGGCGCCCTGTTCCAATTGTGGTTCTTGAGACTTGATCTCCCTTGGTTTAGGATGGCCTCTTCTTAAGTCTGCTCGGACTCCAACTTCTTTTCCAATAACATCAGGCGTATATTGCTCACCCATTAATCCACCTCCAGCAAATTGATGAAAGTAGTTTACCCTTAAATAAATCCCCTAAAACTATCCTTTTAAAAACATCGAAAGCCTTAACGATTTTTCAAAAGTTGTTATCTTAAATTATTGATTTTTACTGGATTAAAATTTAAGTGCGAAAGTTGTATGTTTTATATAAAAAATGTCAGAAAGCCAATTTATATCAAGAAAGTTACAATAACGTTAAATTTACAATCATTATGAAATGAGTTATAATATGGATGGATCGATGATACTGTAAATTACATGAATTTTATTGGCAGGTCTTATTGCAAAAATACGGAGGCCTAACTTCATGAAAAAATTTATCTTTCTTGCCTGTTTCCTTTTTATATTGAGTAATGTTACACTTTTTGCTCAAAATAATGAATTAAAATATGACTTGATTATTAAGAACGGTCGGATAATCAATCCCGACACCAAACTTGACCAAACCGGATTGAATATCGGGATAAACGGTGGAAAAATTGCCGCTCTTACTACCGAAACAATCACCGGCAAACAGGAGATCGATGCTTCCGGACTTGTAGTAACACCGGGATTTATTGATCTTCTTTCTTATAATCCGACTTGGATCGGAGTCTGGAACAAACTGGCGGACGGTATCACCACTAATCTTGGAATGCATGGTACTACCGCCGATCCTATCCGTTGGTTTGCCGAATATGATAAACGGAAATTACCTCTAAATTACGGCGGATCGTTTTTTTATACTCAGGCCCGTCTTAAGTTTGGTTTAGGGCGTTATCAAACAGCCACCAAAGAGCAGATCGCCGAAATTTACAATATGGGGGAAAAAGCCCTTCTTAACGGTTGTTTAGGCATATCGATGAGTTTGGAATATGTTCCCGGGATTTCGGCTGAAGAATGTTTGGCTATGAATAAACTGGCCTACAAATATAATGTGGCGGTTTATTATCATTTGCGATACTCCGATATGGAAGAACCAGGGACCAATTTTGATGCTTTAAAGGAGGCTATTGCTTATGCCCGCGAAACCGGGGCCGCTTTCCATATCGATCACATCAACAGCACCGGTGGAACTTATTCAATGAAAGAAACATTGGCTTTATTAAATAAAGTCAAAATCGAAGGCTTTGACATCAGCGCCTGTGAGTATCCCTACAATTACTGGGCAACTTATCTTAATTCGGCCCGTTTTGATCCCGGTTGGCAGGAGCGATTCCATATTACATACAACGATCTCCAATTGGGCGGTTCCTCTGAAAGATTAACCAAGGAAAGTTATGAATATTACCGTAAACAAGGGATGCTGGCCAATGCTTATGCTATTCCTGAAGAGGATGTCCGGGAAGCCCTCCGCTGCCCCTGGGTGATGATGGGAAGTGACGGAATTCTGGAACCCGGTTTTAATAACCATCCCCGGGCTTCGGGAATGTGTGCCCGTTTGATCGGTCATTACGTCAGGGATGAAAAAGTTTTATCCTTAATGGACGCAATTGCTAAATTAACTATTTTACCGGCCAAACGAATGGAACCGCAATCTCCGGCCCTCAAAAATAAAGGCCGGATTGCTGTCGGCGCTGACGCCGATATTGTAGTTTTCGACTATAATAAAATTATCGATCGGGCGACCCCGGAACATCCGGACTATATGTCTACCGGAATTGAATATGTTGTTGTCGGCGGTGGAATCGTTAAAGATCCCAGAGGCTTCAACCGGAATATTCGTAACGGTACAGGCATCAAAAGCCAATTCGTCAAACCACAGCTATCCAATAAAACTATTGAATGGAATAAGCAACAAATTCCGGTTATTACTTATCAGAATCAAGATTACATAGATACCGGTTGGTTGGCCGCCATGGGTTATCAATTGGAAACTGATAAAAGCAAACGGAAATTAGCAGTTAAATCCGGTACAATGCAAAATTCTCCGACTGCTCCAACTCCTCCGGAAGTTCCTATGAAAGAATACATACTGGAGCGTGGATATACCATGGATTATAAGGGCCAATCGCAAAATCTGATTTGCATCGGTGAACGGTTCTTCGTTCCGGTTAAGGGATTGGAGATTTTAGGAATTAAATTTGAAGAGAACGGCGATAACATAAAAATATTGGCTGCAGCTGCTGCCGGTGGAGTATTTGATTATTGGCGAATGTTTTTAGGTTCAATACAAAAGGTGTGGGATGGGTTTTTCAACTAAAGATAAGTTAACGATTACAGCTAAAGGCGACCAGGCAAAGTCAAGACTCTGGCGCCTTTTTTTATTAAAAGTAAATAATGTTTTATTTCTCAACATTCACTTATTGGAATAAAATACCTCCATTTCATCTTTGATTATGTCCCTCTTATTCTGAATTAAGACCCTTATATATCTTACAAAAGATTTTTTTCCTGGTTTAACCTATAATGTTTTCAGATTCACAACATTTATCCATTAACAGGAGGAAAAAATGGTGCAAGGGTTTTTATTGGGTCTTTCCAACGGAACTACTTGTTTGGCAAGCTGCGCCCCGGTTATACTTCCGTATGTTTTGGGGACTGGGAATACCATTAAACGTAACTTCATGGAGTTGCTGACCTTTTTAGCAGGCAGATTAGTCGGTTATATCTGTTTTGGGATATTAGCCTGGTTTACCAATCAACTTTTATTGAGTAGTCCGATTATTCGAAGCCGGTTTATGGGAATAGCCTTTCTTTTACTGTCATTGGTTCTAATTGTTTATAATTTAACCGGAAACCGTCAGCAATGCAATATTAAGAACACCATGACTAATTTAAATAAAATTATCACACCAGATACCTGGTATTACCCCTTCTTTTTCGGCCTGCTCACCGGAGTCAACGTATGCCCCCCGTTTTTACTGGTATTTTTGGATGCGACAAATTCGGGGAGTTTAATCAGGAGTATTTTATTCTTTACCACTTTTTTTGTAGGTACTTCAGTATTCTTTATTCCAATTCCGTTTCTTGGGGTCTTAAAAAACAGGACGGAATTGAAAACAGTCGGAGAACTAGCCCTCTATCTGGTCGCCGGCTACTATCTGATTAAAGGTATTATTAATTTAGGAGGTTTAATGTAAGTGGAAACAATACCTGTTATTAAAAAAGAATTGAATCCAAAAAAGTTAATCATATCATTTCTTATCACTATACCAATGTGGTTGTTGACTCTAGTTATGATTACCCGGCTTCAGTTTTCGGACCCAATTATGAATATCACCAGGTTTTCCTATTATATCTTTATAAATATTCTATTTGTACTAATGATTCATACCGGTAAGGTTGACCGGTTCCGGTCGATTCTGTTTGTGGCTACCGCAATCTTTTTCCCCATCTCCTTTATTTCCACGCTTTATATGGAACGGGGAGCTTTTATAGTTTTAAGCAATGAAGAGATCGCCCGTTGTATGGTGCCGTTTTGCCATATAGTAATTCCGCAAACGTTGTTAACGGCTGTATTTAAAAATGAAATCATCTTTCCGGGGGCTTTCACCGGATTTAAGTACTCCATCTCGGTGATGCTCGTAATATGGCTGGCTGCCACCGTGACCCTCGGTCGGGGTTATTGCGCATGGATATGTATGTATGGAGGGTGGGAAGATGGTTTCTCCAGATTACGAAAAAGACCGGTCCTAAAATTACTGGTTAATAAATTATGGCTGTTACCGTTTGCCGTGTTGCTAGTGATTGCTGTTTTATCCGCAGCTACTTTATCAGCCCAATATTGTTGGTGGTTATGCCCCTTTAAAGCCGTCTCCGAATTTCCTGAGGTTTCCGGTTTAATCAGGGTGATTCAGACGATTATCTTTATCATTCTATTTGGCGGGCTGGTCGTTATTTTGCCCCTTTTAACCAAAAAACGGACCCAATGTTCTTTTCTCTGTCCCTTCGGAGCGATGCAATCTTTGACTAATAAGATTACCCCCTTTGAATTAAGAGTTGACCGTGAAAAATGTAGTAATTGTAAAATATGTATCAATAATTGTCCGGTGTTTGCCCTGGATGAAAACTCCCTTAACCACGGTCGGACTAAATTAACATGTTTGAAATGTGGCAAATGCGCTGATATCTGTCCTAAAAAAGCAATAAGTTATCACATCAAGGGCACCAAGCTCAATTTAGGGAATGGTTTGGCTAAAACAATCTTTCTATATATCGCTTTTATTTTGCTGGCGGCTTTCGGTGGTGATTTTATAGTTGACTCACTATCAAAAATGATAAAGTTTATTTTTTAAGTAGTCGTCCACGTCGGCTTCCACTGCGCACCTGAAAGTATGAAAATAAGGCTGGGTATCTAAGTTAATTCAAATATCTATTATATAAATACATCTTTAGAGCCTGGTGTGTTGTTAAATTAATGAATTTAGATTAACTTTTTTCCGCTGTAATAGGATGAAGTATCTGACAAGCCTTGATAACATTTTCTAGGAAGGTGAAATAATGAGGGTTATTAATTTTATAAAATCTATTTTTGGATATATATGGGTGATTTTAGCAATAACAATTTCGATTATGGGCTTTAAAAATATGGGATCCCATGAAAAGTTTATAGCTGCCAAATCCGGGCTCCATCTTTCGGAAAACTGGCAGGGTGGTGCTGTAAATACAATTATTGAACACCAAAATTACCAAACTATTATTCATAAACCCGTATTCGCCGGATTCATATCCGAATCTGTAAAGGGATTTATCCAAATAGATTGGAGAACAACCGGAGATCTCCCCCGTTTTATTGAAGAAAAATTCGATTATGATAAGGACCAACAAGCGGATTTTGCCATCCGTCTGGATACCGTTAATAATAAGGCCACGTTGCAATCTTTTTCAAGACAAGTAATTTCAATTAAGGACCAAGATGTCCTGGATTTTGGAAATTCAAAATCCGTAAAAATCAATCTTTTAAAAAAGAATAATTAAAAGAGCGAAAGATCATAGTCAGAAACGGGATCGATTACAATTTCCCTTCAGCCGAATGGTTTCACTTATTTTAATTTCGTCGATCGTTCTTGAATCTACTTATTGAAAATTTATTAACCATGACTTTTTTATATGTAAAAATTATTTACCTGAAAAGTTTTCTTTAATATAATTGAACTACCGAAATTACATAATTTTTTCAACTGATTATGCGGTTTCTTGTTAAAAGTAGAACTTATAAAAAAAAGAGAGTTAATGATGAAACTAGGTTTAAGCTGTTCCGAAAATACCGAAGTTATTCTAAAAGAACTTTTGACTTCACGGAATATTTCCATTGAAGCTGATTCTATAGTGTATCTCGTCGAATCAGGTTATACAATACCAACCGATAAAATTGTGATTCTTTTTTCGCTGGCAAATATCAGTCAACTGCTTGAATTCCTGGACTGTTTAAAAACCTCCGGTGATGAGACTGAGGCAATAGTTGGAAGAACTGGTGATGAAAGTTATACCATGATCCCATATAAACAAATCTGTTATTTTGAAGCCAGGGGTAATTCAGTCTTTGGCATCACCGTAGAGAATGAATATAGGGTTAAAGAACGACTCTATGAGCTGGAGGCCCGGCTTCCCCAAAAAAGATTCATAAGGGTTGGAAAATCCTTTATCGTAAACATTGGGAACGTCCGGGAGATTATCCCCTGGTTTGGAAGACGGCTTATCTTAAGGTTCAATGGATGTAAGAATGAAATTGAAGTCTCTAAAAGCTACTCTAAAAATTTTAAGGAATTTCTTGGTTTATAAGCAATCGATTATTTATAACTTATGGAGAATACATATGAGCAAATTTAAAATCTATATAATAAATGCCCTTGGTTCAGCTATGATTGGTGCAGTCATAGAAGTTATTGACCTTATTCTCCGAGAAAAGGCTTATATTAGCTTTAATAGTTTGTTGGAGAGTATGCTAACTGGAGTCTTTATTGGCACTGTCTCTTTATTCTGCTTATTACAAATTATTTTAAAACTTACTGATAAACCAATCTATGGATTTCTATCCAACTTTCTGGTGGTGGCTGTATTAGTAATTATCGGAGCTATACTGGATAGTTTCGGTACTTTTCAACTATTTATCAATTCCAGTTGGTTGATGGTTTTGATTGTAGCTGAGTTCTTAAGTTTTTTTCTAATACTTCTATGGTACCATCAGATTAAGTTGTATAAAATAAAGTTGCAGTCGAAAAAGGCCTCTTTAGATGATGAATGAAACCTGTGACTAGTAATCTAACATAATATATCAAATCTTTCAAAAAAGCCAGCCCGAGTATTATTGGGCTGACTTTTTATATGGATTTGATACTATTTTAAAAAAACTTAACTAAATTTTTTAAAACTTATACCCAAACACAAAACTCATCTTTGAATAACTAATATTCCGTTTAAAATCAGAATCCGAATTAGAAGTTATCCGGCTGTTATTGACCGTGTAAAGTAATTCCGCCAAAGTACGTTCGGAATTAAATCCAAAACCAACGGCATAGTATAGTCCGTTACTAAGCTCCGTATCTAGATTGAAAACATCTTTCTTATATGTATTATTGCCTGAATGCATATTAAAACCTACCCGGCCTACAAAAAAAGGAGCAAAATTCTTTTCATCACTCATATTGATATACATTACACCGTACATATTATCAAACTTAAACTCGGCATTATCAAAATCAGTCAAACTTCGCTCCAACTGGGACTCCAATCCAAACCCAAACTCGACTTTACGGTTATCATTTGTAAATTCAAATCCAACAGAAAAGCCGGAATCAGTATCATAGATTTTATTATCATCATCCCACCATAAGTCTTTTGAAGCATTATATTTACCGCCCATATCATAGCTAACCATAACTTTACTTGCAGCCATAGTTAATGTCGAAAAAGACAAAGTTAAAATCAAGGTTACTAATAGAACTATAAAAACTCTTTTCATACCTTACTCTCCTTTACATTTTCCTAATACTCTTATAGTAATTATGAATCTTTATAGTTACGTAACTATATATATAATCGGTTTTTTCTTCTATATCTTGTCCCTCCATATTTGGGGATAAAATAAAAAAGCATTTAATTATTTCATAAATGCTTTCATTTTCTCACATAATTAACCAATATATAATGAAATAAATTTTGTTGAATCGTCTAATCTTTTTTCTCTCCCTGACACTGTTGCTGATTACGGATCAGTATCTTTTTCTGTTCCAATTTTTCCTTATAAAAAATAAACCGTTTGTACCATGGAATAATCAAAAAGAAACTTAGCGCTTCGGAGACTGGCAGGGCCCAAAACCACAATGTTTTTACGAATTGTTGATAATCTCTGACTCCGGTAAGAAATGCTCCGACAATATTTAAAACAGCCACAATTAAAAAGTTACTTATAAATCCAATCAATAAGCCAAACAATGGTTTTTGAATTAGTTTTAAAAAAATCTGAAATATGAAAAATAAAGATACCGCCCCGATAACTGCTCCAACAGCCATACAAAAAAACATATTTATAAATAGTATAACTAGAAAATTAAGTGGATCTTGCAAAAAACTCAACCATATTTTGTGAAAAGACATATCCCGGATTTCAATCAGTAAACCCACGATAAAAACTGCTAAACCAATCATACTTGACCAATATATATCCCATATGTAAAATTTGAGTTTATTCATTATTCGCCTCAAATACCTAAAAACTCTTTTAAAGTTTTTACATAATTACGGGAGACTTCAATCTCTTTTTTACCGTCATTAAACCGCAAAATCAACCGTCTACCGAACCAAGGAATAATCTCATTTACATTGTTGATATTAACAATATAAGATTTCCCGACTCTCAAAAACTGATTTTTAGGTAACCGTGCTTCCAGTTCGTACAATTTCTCTTTAATCCGGTACTCATTAGTTGAACTCGAAACTGCTCCGGCGGTTATACAAAAAACATTATTGCCTCTGGCCTCAAAGTAATATACATTGGAATAAGCGATAAATTGATAAGATTCATCGATTGATTTTCCGATTATTGTGTTAGGAGCACCGTCTTCAACAACTTGAGCTAACTTATCGAGTAACTCAATAAATTGCCCTAAATTCCCCATTTCAAAAAGTAGCGCTATTTTACCTTTGGGTATCTCACATCCCGCTTCTACAATACAAAGACTGGATTGCTCTTCAATCCCGATATTTCGGGATGAGAGCAACTCCTGAAGAACTCTTTGCATATTCGCGGTACAACTCAAACTGAATTTCATAAGGTTAAACCTTCAATTTTATCTAATATCTTAAATTATATAAAATTTTACAGTTTGAGTAAATCTAAATATCATTTTTGGTGCTAGAATTTAAAAAGAATATTTACAGCCTATGGAAAAGCCACTAATTCCTCGATTTAGTTCCTCTTTTGAGTTATTATCATAATCGCTAACGTGGCATAAGATTGTTCTAAACCCTAATGAAAGTAAAACATTTTCCGATACCGCATAGTTAAACCTTACTTTTGCCGCTGATAAAAAAGCAGGATCATAATCAATACCGTTTTCTTTATAAGTAGCCCCAAAAATTGAGACTCCCACATATCCTTCTAATGATACTTTCTCGGTAATATTTACATTAGCATCACACCCAAGCAGATATCCGTTTTCATCAACTTTAATACCGGAAGTTTTCAGTTGTAACTGCAAACTAGAAACCACCGCATCCAGTTTAACCCGCTCAATATTCAGAAATCGAACACCAATTTTATATTCCATCGAATTGAAATCATATGTACTATCTGCTAAAATATCTCCATCCTTAAATTTGGACGTTCCATTGCCATATTCGATCCCATATTTAAAATCCTTAATAGTTCCTTCTAATGTTATAAAAGAAGAATTAAATCTACCGTTTTGATCATCTGAGTCTTTGTCTATATGATCAATCCCTCCCGGCATAAAATCAACCCCAATTGACCCGGCTGCTAAAGTAACTGATGATATTACTAAAACTAATACAACAAGACAGATAAGACTTAAAAATTTTTTCACTTCAAGAACCTCTCTTTCATCTTTTACTTATTATTAATTCAACTTTCCCACTTCAGTATTCTTCTTCAGTTAAGTCATATTAATCAGTATCAATTTTTGAAAATATCGAAAGCTTTAACGATTTTTCAAAAACTGATCTCCCAAAGTGTTGACTCAACTGTATAAATTTTAAGGTGGGAAAGTTGTATTATTAATCTCTAAAACGCTTCACCAAAATTTAAATATACCATCGGTTCATCTATTGTACCCGATATATCAAGCCTCAAGTTGACATTATGTTCTTTATCAAACGCAAATCTAAAACCAATTCCACCAGCAGTTTTCAAATCGTCGGAATTAAATTCGCTCAAACTTGGAGCAACCTCACCAAACCCACCGAATACAGTCATACTAAAAATACCTCTGATTGGAAACCTATACTCAGCTTGAAAGGCTAGGAGATTTTTATCAGTAAATCTACCCATTTCAATGCCTCGGATTACATTTCCGATTGTAGGCATAAACTGAAAAGGGACCGAACCGCTAGTTGATGTTAAAACACCCTGTATAGCGAAGAGCCGTTCATCAGAAATAGGAATATATTTTCGATAATCCAGATTTGTCCTGGTAAATTCTTCTTCGTTACCCCAATTTTTGGAAAAATCATTTGTTTCTAACGAAATTTTAAACCCTTGGCGGGCGAAGTCTTTGGTTTTATCCCATGTAAAATTAACTCCTACACCTGTGGCATTTATACCATCTTGACCGGTAATATCACCGCTATCAAGTAACCCGCCTTTGGTTTTTTCAGCAATTGATGCATTAGCATATAATACAGACGGCCCAAAGTATAAATGATCTTTGAGATCCCATAAATAACTTGCGTTCAACATTGATTCCACTAATGTATATTTTTCTTTTTGATTGGATGTCGTATCGGAACCGATCCCATAAACATAACCCGGATAATTTACTGCTGCCGTTTGTATCAATAACCATTGTTTACCTTCAAAAAAATATTTACTTACTCCAATATTTCCTACATATTGGCCTTTCTCAGTACCAAAAAGCATGGCAGTCAACAGATCCGGATTCTGTCCCATATCACTAACTTCTATGTTTGGATAATAAAAGCACATTCCACCCAAGGCAAAACCGGTTTCAGGTGAAGAAGAAATTATCGGTAATAGAAATAACTTTTTAGACTTTTGATCCGATTCGTCAATATCGTCTGCAGCAAAACAACAGGCAGAAAGTGAAATTAATAAAAACATAATTATGAGTAAAATCTTTGGATATTTCATATGTAACCTCCATTGCCCGATAATCCAAGTAGTAACCCGTAAACCATTAAATCATCCTTTCATTTGACATTGTAACCACATTGTAAATCATAGATATCAGTCCGTCTCAAAATTTAGGTAAATTGTTCACAAAAATTGATATGAGGTACAATTTGAAAGGTAATTGGTACATGGGAAAAGTTTATTATTAAATTTTACTTTTACTGATTATACTAGCACAAGTAAAAGATTACATTAAAAATGTATAAAACTTTTATAAAAAAACTCTAAATCAAGATAAGTTATAGTCTAAGGGAGTTACATAATTATCTCGATTGAATTTCAGCTACAATATACAGCATACAGCGCGCAAGTCAGATACAACTATCAATATATTGTATCTAAATGCTAAATTTTTATTTATGAAAATCCTTCCATTATCAAAAAAATATAGACGATCATCGCAGATCGTCTTTTCCCATATATAAATCACTTATCTTCAATCTTCAAATTAATTTATCATATTAATCCTGATTATTTTATCGGATATTATTACACTTCAGAGGTATCATTTATATTCCCCCATAAAGCCGACTGAAATTAAAACATACTAAATGTTATACTAAAATATATTAAACTTTTTTTGATTCAACATAATTAATAATATCTTGAATACTTCTTATCTGTGAAATTACGGAACCGTCATTTGCGCGATCAATTTTGAAACTAAAAGCTTTTTCTAAAGCTACAATTAGATCGACACTATCCAAACTATCTAAACCCAATTCTTCAAAAATCAAAGACTTTTCCGTAATTGCATTTTCTTCAATTTCAAATTCATCCACAAAGACTTTTCTTACTTTCAGAAATATCTCATTTCTCTCCATTTTTATAACTCCTTAATAAAAGAATAGAATTTATGCCACCAAAAGCAAAACTATTTTTCATAATTAATCTTGGCTGAATAGTTTTATATTCCTGTAAATAATTAATTTTCCCGCAACCGGGATCGGGATTAACCAAATTTTTGGTAGGAACTAAGGAACCTTTTTGAATCATTTCCAGACAAACTATTAATTCAAGAGCGGCGCTCGCCCCCAAAGTATGCCCCAAATGCCCCTTTAAACTACTGACATAAGGATGATACCCCTTACTATTAAATACAGTTTCAATAGCTAATGATTCTTCTTTATCACCGATAATTGTCCCTGTACCATGAGCATTGATATAATCAATTTCCGATGGAGAAACTTCAGTTTCTGATATAAGCCGTTCGATCCCCATAATCAAGTCTTTCTCTGTTACCCGGGTCATATGCTCACCACTGGAAAAAGTGATGAAACCGATAATTTCTCCGAGAATCTTGGCTCCTCGTTGTTTAGCGCTTTCTTCACTTTCCAAAATAAAAGTACCGCTGCCTTCTCCACAAACCGTTCCGTCACGATCCTTATCAAAAGGTCTTGGAGTTTCTTGGGGATGATCGTTATAATGATAGGATGCTGCTTGAAGCAGATCAAAAGTAGCACTAGTTGTGATATGCAGTTCTTCCGCCCCACCGCAAATCATTCCTTTTTGAAGCCCGAATTTCACTGTCTCATATGCTAATCCAATAGATTGAGCTGCAGAGGAACAAGCGCTATTAGGTGAAAAAACTCTTCCTTTAATATTAAAAAGATTAGCAATATTGGCGGCAGTCGTATGAGACATGATCTGAAAAAAGTGTCCCGATTTAATTGAAGAGAGACTTTTTTCCCTTATAAACCGTTCAGTAAAGTCAATTAATGATTTACTACTACCGGTAGTGGATGAAAAAGATACCCCAAAATCTCCTGAAGAAAAGTGTTCTTCTGTCAATCCAGCCATATTAACTGCTTCTTCAGTTGATAAGCATCCGAGAATTGAAACTCTTCCCATATTCCGGCGGCTATCGCGAGGAATTTTCTTTTCGTTTAAGTCAAATGTAATTTCACCGCCTACTTCACATAATATATCAGACACGCTTTCTTTCCAGATATCGCCAACATTAGTAATCGCTGAACGATTTGAAAAAATTCCTTGAGATAAAGCTTCTACTCCAATACCAAACGGAGTAATTGAACCCACTCCGGTAATAACAACTTTATTTAATTTCATTGATTTATAACCCTCGACCATACATTATCAGTTTCTAAAAGCTCTGATGCTAAGTTAAAACCGGATATCATTGAACCCATGAAACCGGGAAGAATAGCTTGTCCTACTAAAAATAATCCGTGAATAGGAACTCTTTGTTGAATTCCAAATGAGTTTACGGTGTGTTTAACCCCATAAGCTGAACCGTTGACTGTGTTGGTATATCTTTCAAAAGACCAAGGTTTCAAATAATCTATTAAGACCATTTTCCCTTGCAGAGCGGGAATTAGATCATAAACTACATTTTCCAAAACGCTGAATTTTTCTTTAGCATAGTTGTTTCTATCATTAATTTTTATAGGCTTCTTTCGGTTGTCAGCTAAAAAAATACACAAAATACTATTTCCATTGGTATAATTGATAATAGCTCCTAAATTGATATCTAATTTACTATTATAATAAATGAAGTTATCAACTTCAATCCTTTTATTATCCTCAATTTTAAAAAACGCAACATATAAACCAAACGTGTTTTCTATTTCATTCAATCTTTGCCTATAAATCGGACGTAATGCTTTTGATTTTATTTTTTCATTAAGTAATTTAGGATTAAAAGCAGCAATTATAGTAGAAGCAAAATATTGGTCTCCATTTAAAGTCTTCACTCCAATGGCATTTTTATTTCCATCCGTTAATATTTCATCAATTTCGGAGTTTATAAACAAATTAACTCCATATTTGATCAGTTCCCTTTTAAAATTTGATAACAACCTACTGATTCCTTTTAAAGTTAGATATCCGGGAGATTGATAATATCCACCCAAAACAAAAGCATGTATATTAAAAGGAACTTCATCAGCCTTACTCCCTATTAATAAATAATTAAATAATCCCAATAAATCGATTAATTCTTGGGAAGCCTGATATTTTTCCAAACATTCTTTGAGCGTGAAATTTTCAAATACACCAAATTTATTTTGATTCAATTTAGGTGTTAAGCTATGATTCAACAAAAAGGTCTGTTCATTAATTTCCCGAACTAATCGCAGGTAATTTTTAACTGCTATCTTGCTTTCGGGAAAATATGTTAAAAGACTTTTTTCAATATTAACATACCCCTTGGGAAAATGATATTTTTTAGCTCCAATAATAATATCACCAAATCCATTGGACTTAGACTCCGTTTCAATACCATCCGAGATGTCTAAATATTTAAAAAATGAAGAAATGATTTCTCCTTCATCCATCCATCCGATAATGTGTAGACCCGGACTACAGGCGCAATCTTTCCGCTTATATGGTCTGATTAACGGAGCAATATCACTATCTTTCTCAAATAAAGCAACCTTTTTACCTTCCTTGGCTAATATCAAAGAAGTTACCAATCCGCTAATACCTGAACCAATAACTATAACATCATATCTACTTAATGAGCTTTGATTATCAAACAACTATTGGTTCCCCCAAATCCAGCCGAATTCAATAACATTACTTTTGGTTTTTTATCGATGGTTTCGACTGCTATTTTTAAAGGCGGAGTTCCTTCTTCCTGCTTAGTAAAATTTATATTTGGAGCAATAAATTTACCTTGTGACATTAAAAGGCCGTATACAACTGTTGCAGCCCCTGCCATCCACATCTCGTGACCAGTCATTGATTTAATTGAGGAAATCCAGGGCATATCAGCTCCAAATATATTGTATATGGCCTCGGCTTCTTTTAGATCCCCAATAGGCGTTGAAGTTGCATGAGCGCTGATATAATCAATATCTTCTATAGATACTCCAGCATAATGTATAGCTTCCCGCATACTACGTTCCAAACCTTCTCCGGAAGGTACTGATAACTTATATCCATCAGAAGAAAAACCATATCCTAATACCTCTCCCAGTATATTTGCTCCTCTTTTTTCAGCTAAATCCATCCGTTCCAAAGCTATAATTGCTGCTCCACCACTAGGGACTAATCCGTCCCTATCTTTATCAAAAGGCCGGGAAGCCCTTGCCGGGTCATCCACTCGCATCGAAAATGCTTCCGTAGCATCAAAGCTACATACTGCTTGCCAATTAATTTCCTGGACTCCACCGCAAATGATTCTTTCCTGTCTCCCGGCGGCAATTAAATCTGCTGATTGCCCAATGGCATGCCCTCCACTGGCGCATGCGCCGCTTATTGTCCAGCAGGCTCCCTTAGTCTGTAATAAAGTATTTAAATTCATGGTGACATGTGAGTTAAGCGACATAAAAACCCGGGTTGCTCCAATGGAAAAAGTTCTTTTTTCATTTTTAGTAATCTCAACCGATTCGGAAACCGGGATTGTAGTACTATCATTCCCTAATATCAAACCGGTCTGCGGACTAATAATCTCATTATCACTCCAGCCGGCTTGAGTATAAGCATCTACCGCCGCTTTATATGCATGTACAGCTTCTTCGGTAAGAGTTCGTAATTGTTTGTTTTTTAATTCCGGTCTGACAAAACCTTTAATTTCTCCGGTAAGCGGGCTTCTAAAACCAAGTTCGTTCCTGACTGGGTCAACTACAATACCGGAGATCCCATTCCGAAGGGCATCGGTTACTGTAGCATAATCGGAGCCGAGTGTTGAAACAATACCAATCCCTACAATAGCAACCCTATACATAAATTCCTCCATTAACAGCGATAACCTGTCCTGTAATATAAGACGCCCCCGGGGAACATAAAAAAGAGACAACTGCAGCTACTTCTTCAGGAGTCCCTATTCTTTTCATAGGTATTCTGGCGGTAATTTCATTAAGCGGTAAATTTGCCGTCATCTCCGTTTCAATGAAACCGGGCGCCACCACATTGACCCTAATTCCACGTCCGGCTACTTCTAGAGCCAATGACTTACTAGCGCCGATAATTCCTGCTTTAGCTGCCGAATAATTACTTTGCCCAGGTAAGCCACTTTGTCCCGCTGTGGAAGAAATATTGATAATAGTCCCCTGACGTTTTTGCATCATACAAAAAACTACCTTTCTGGTTACATTAAAGTAGCCTTTCAGGGTGGTATCAATTACATCCTGCCAATCGTTTTCCGACATCCAAACCAAAAGTGAATCTCGTGTAATACCGGCATTATTAACCAAAACCTCCGGTACATCTTGGTCCAACATCGGTTGTAGAGTTTTATCAGTTTCTTCAGTAGAGATTACATCGAAAGGTAATAAAATACATTCCCTACCCAGCGCTTCAACTTTTTTCTTTAATTCATTTGCGGCGTCATGGTTGCTTTTATAATTAGCCCAGATTGTATAACCTTCTTCAGCCAATTTCACGGCAATACAAGCGCCTATTCCACGGCTAGCTCCGGTAATTAATGCAACTTTTTTTCTCATTATAATTCCTCTAAGATTTTTAATGACCCAACGGTTTCTACCGGTTGTAATAATTTAAATATTTTAACTTAATCTTAATTATACTGTAAAAATATCATTCATGTAAAGGAAAAGCCTTAATTTAGCTCAATAAATAAATAATTTTGTAATCCGTATTATTAATAATAATCTAATTTTCATAATTATTGTCGAATTGCAACATTTTAATCTCAGAGTACTCTACTGTACAATACTTACTAGTATTGATCTGATCAAAAAGATACATTTTGGTTAAAATTAATCTTCCTTCCCATACTTTAGGAGATGTATAATACACAGTCATCATCTTTTTTCCACTTAGGGCGAAAAAATCAGCTTTTACCGGTAGAAAACTCTGTTTATCCGCCCACATAATTATTTTATGATAATTACTTCTAGTATCATTTGTTGATAACTCCATGACCAAACAGTTATTACTAATATCCGTTTTATTACCTTCGGCGTTTAGCCCGGTAATAACCTCTTCTCCATTAATTTTTGCAATATAATTCTCTGCAAATTTTACACCGGCAATATCACTAAAAGATATTCCCCCTACTAATCTTTGTGATGGCGTTATATGAATCGGATTTTTAACCTTTGGAATAATAAGCCACATATCGTTATCTTTGACTACTATCTTTCGGCCTTTCATGTTTTCCGGTTCTAAAAAGTTTAATGACGCTATTTTTCCGTCATTCACATAACATTTCATTAACGTTGTATTATCGAAGTGATTATTTTTAAAGCTTTCAACCCGGATAGTCATTTCAAAGTCACTGGCAATCAAATGATATTCATCTATTTTCTGAAGGATCTCATCATTTGTTAATGAATATCCGTTAACGGATACTACAAGCAATAACAAAATTAGTAATGTAAAATAGTTAACAAATCTCATTTAAAAATCCTCCTTAGAAAATGCTATCGATGCTTGTCGTTCACCCAGCTTTAATTTTATAATTTCGGGTGCGCAGCGGAAGCTGGCGTGGACGACTACTTCCTTATATCCAATGAAGAGCTTCAGTAATTGAAAGCCTGGAGCCTCTTCTGGCAGGACTGATAGAAGCCAGCATTGCAACTAGCGAAAAAAGTAAAATACAAGTTACAATCGTTTTTAAATCGGGGTGAAAAAAAACATGGACTATTCTTGATTGTTGGGCCCCTTTTACTATCACCGGTAAACCACCGATTAATTCCGTAAAACCAATAAATATATAACTAATAATCAATCCAATAAATCCACCAATTAGACCGATTAAAAAACTTTCACTAATAAAAATCCAGGCAACCTGGGCCTTTCTGGTTCCCAAAGCCCGAATTGTTCCTATTTCTCGAAACCTATCATTAAGGTTCATATTAACCGTATTGGATATAGTGAATGTCACCACGATAAGAATGATAAACACTATGATATAAAAAACCACACTATACATCAACTTGATACTATGATAAAAATCAGCTAAACTTTCCCAACTTTGATACTCTAATCCATACTTCCGGGAAATCCTTTTAATTGAGGGAAGAACTTTACTAGTATCCCGGGTATCTTTTACGAGCACCAATATCTTTTGAACATCATGATTAATATTTAAAAGATTTTGAACGGCAGTCAAGGATATTGTTGCCGATATATTATCCAAATCAGCAATCCCGCTATGATTAATACCAATTAACTCTAAATCTACGGCATTGATCCCGCCATCCTTCATATTTCCAATCAAAGTTAAAGTATCGCCAATTTTGGCTGAAAGTTTCTTAGCCACCCCATCTCCAATAATTAAGCCGTAAGGACTTTTAGAACTCAACTTGGCGCCGGCAATCAGACTTGAATAAGCATTTAGCTGTTTTTCCTTTTCAGGAATCCCAGCTTCTCCAGTAACTATGGTGGATTTTTCTCCGGAGGCGATTATCCCATTGAATGTCATTCGTGTTGTAATCAACTCAATCTCTGGAATTCTTTGTAATTCTTCTATAATAGGAGCCGGATCTTGAATTAGGTAATTGTAAGGATCATCATTGCCGGATTTTAAAAATCCCGTTGCATATATCTGATAATGTCCAATTCCTTTATGGATCATTGATTCTCTTAATTCATTCGTATTCCAGTTAAAAAAACCCTGGGTTAACAGGCAAGAAACCATTCCTATAATAACGGCAATCATTGTAATAAAGGAACGTCTATAATTTTTCATAATATTCCGGAAACCAATTTTTAAATAAAACATTTAAGAACTCCTTTAGAACCAACGAAGGGTATCAACTATTCGTAACCGCGCCGCCCGATAAGCCGGATAGAAACCGCCTATAACAGCTGTAACCAAAAAAATTATCCATAATTTGATCGCCTGAATAAAGTCCGGTTTAAATAAAGCCGTATATCCTCTAGCTTGACCGGGAGGAGGAGGAATTGGAATTCCTCCAATCCAATTTAGGAGAGCCGCTAATCCATATCCTACAATAATTCCAAAAAAGCCTCCGATTATGCCAATTAAAAAACTTTCCGAAATAAAAATCTTTCCAACTTGCAACCTGGTTGTTCCAAGCGACCTTATAGTGCCGATCTCCCTTATTCTTTCCTGCATTGACAAGTTTAAAGTATTGGTTATTGAAAAAATCACCACTAACACAATGATACTCATTATTAGTACATATAATAAATTATAAAACAACTGTGGTTGTGTATATTGCGTCCCGGCCAGAGTTTGCCAATCTTTGTATTCAAGATTCATGCGACGGCAAAGATTTTTGATAAGAGGTTCCGTTTTAGACAATTTTTCAGTCTTTGTCAGCAATATGATAAGGCGATCTACTGAATTAGGTTGATTAATTAAAATTTGTATTGCTTCCAGATTAGCCAGCAGCACTACATCATTATAAGCTTTGATTTGAACTTCGATAATTCCCGATACTTCCATGTCCAGAGCGTTAATTCCGCCGCTTTTCATGGATGACATCAGAGTGATGTTATCCCCGATACCGGCTTTTAATTTACGGGCGAGTCCGCTTCCGATTACAATTCCAAAAGGCTTTTCATTATTTAAGAAAGAACCTTCCTTTAGAGTGGAGTAAGTATTTAAAAGTTGTTCTTCCTTAGGGAGACCTGCAGTACCCACAAAAACCGTATTTTTTTCACCTGCCGAAATTATTCCTTGAAAAGCCAAATGAGGCGCCACCAGTTTGATCTGAGGTATTTTCTTGAGTTCCCCAATAATATCTTTGGTGTTTGTTATTAAATATTGATAAGGTTCTTCATTATTATGTTCAAGATACCCTTTTTGATAAATTTGAACATGTCCCAAACCACCGTTAATCAACGACTCCCTGAAACCCCAGAGTGTATGGGAGATAAAACCTTGAGCCAACAAACAGGCGCTAAGTCCAATTATAATTGTCAGTATTGTTTTTACCGAACGTCGATAATTTTTTAATAAATTCCGCCAACCTATTTTTAAATAAAATAACATTTTTTCTGTTTCCTATTAGAGTCTGTTTCAAAAATTACCTTTTAAAACAGCTTTTATTAAATTAATTCGCCGTCAAGGATACTAATTACCCTTTTAGCATACTGGGAAACCAATTCACTGTGAGTTGAAAAAAGAAATGTTACGTTATGCCGGGAGTTTAATTCTAAAAGAAGTGAGATGATTTTTCCACCGGTTTTAGTATCCAGATTAGCGGTAGGCTCATCCGCCAGAATAATATCCGGTTCTGTTACCAAAGCTCTGGCAATTGCCACTCTTTGACGTTGCCCACCGGAAAGCTCATCAGGGCGGTGTTTTAGATAATCTAGAAGTCCAACCGCTTCAATTGTTTGTAACACTTTATCCTTATTGACTTTTTTGTTTCTTATCATCAAAGGATACTCAACATTTTCATATACATTTAATACCGAAATCAGATTAAAACTTTGAAAAATAAATCCAATATGCCGATTCCTAAACATTGACAATTCATTATCTTTCATTTTCCGTATTTTCTGCCCATGAATTTCCACGCTGCCTTCAGTCGGTTCATCAAGGCAACCTGCTATATGTAAAAGTGTGGATTTACCGGCCCCCGAAGGTCCCATTAATGAGATGAAATCACCCTTTTCAATAGCCAAGTTTATATTCTTTAAAGCATTAATTTCTACTTTGCCCATTTTATAAATTTTTGAAACATTCTTAATACTAATCAGCATTTTTCTCCTCTTTCGAAGCTTTTTGGGTATATAAGAGTTACAACCGGTTGTTCTCTTCCTGAATCTTTTGGTTAATTGCCTCATACGCTTTATTTTTTAATCTAATGATTTCTGTTTGTTCATCATCATGGTTCTCCGGATAAATAGGATCCAACAGCACCATCTTTATCAAGGTGGGGTTCATTAGTTTTTTACCCGGGGGTAAAAACTCTTTGGCCCCCAGAATACAAACCGGGATTAAAGGATAACCGGTTTTGACTGAAAGCGCAAAAGCGCCGTTTTTGAACCGGCCTAAACGGCCGTCACGGGAACGGTGACCTTCCGGCCATATCACTATTGAAGTCCCGGCTTTAAGAAAATCGGCGCCTTTTAATAAAACTTCCGCCCAACCATCATTAGCATTAATATATCCGGCTAAGCGCATAAAAAGGTTATAAACTGGAATTTTAAAAGGCCAGGTTGTAACAAAACAGATATCTGTTAACAAAGACCCAAACAGATAAGGTTCGATTGCCGAGTTATGATTAGGCGTAAAAATAGCCGGGAGAGGAATTTCCCCGGTTTGAGATTCGACTTTAACCGGCGTCAAAAAAGGCACTATTTTCACAAGTATCCATCCATAAATACAAATCGCCCAGCGAATTGTCCAGTCAATAGTCCGTCTAAAAAATGCAACATAAACTATAAGAAATAAAGGAAGAATAAAAATTCCTAATACGGTAACTATAACAAACATTAACCAATAATAAATATTAAACATTAATTGTTGCATTTTATTGCTATTACTTTCATTCCCTGACTTAATTAAATTCATAATTATTTCTTCGCTTTTTCTTAGCTATTTCCTTCAAAAAGCATGTTCTCTGAAATTCAAAAATTTCCCATGGAACTTATATAAACCTGTTTAATATTAAAGATAATTCTCCGCTTTAAGCATCCGAATAGTCTCTTTCAGCGCAGGCACCAGTATCTCTCCGCCTTTTTTACTCCCAGGTGTAATAGCATCATGAAACATAATAATTGCCGGCGATTTTAGTTTTCTTTTTATTCTAGTCATAATTTTTTCAAATGAAAGACGAGTATCCAACGTCCGAATATCCCACATGACTGGTATTAAGTCTAAATCTTTTATAACCTTGCCGATTACAGGGTTTTTATGCCCGATGGGGGAACAAAAGTATTTGGGTTGTACGCCCGTGATACTTTGAATAATGGAATTAGTTCTGCTTATTTCATGCTTAATCCTATTATAACCTAAGAAGAGAATGTTATAAGGATGTGAATAAGTATGATTAGCGATTATATGATTTTCCCGGTGGATTCTGGCGACGATCCCGGGATACATTTCTGCGTTTTTTCCGGTTATGGCAAAAAGGGCTTGAATTCCCTCTGATTTTAAAATGTCTAAGACTTGAGGGGTATAGACCGGATCTGGCCCATCATCAAAACGGAATAAAATTCCCCTCTGATTATTATAATATTCCTTCCCTTTGACTGTTTTAAAAAAGAAATTCGAACCGGCAAAGAACATACCATGAATATAAAAAGCTTGATAAATGCTGCATATAAGAAGAATTCCCAATATTAAAAATCTATATGATGAAAATTTTGCCGATAAAATCATAAAAATCAATATCCCAAATAAAGATAACATTTTTATCAGATGAAATAAATAAAAATTGAAAAATGCCGAATAATCCTTTTTATTTTCACTTGGAGTACTTTCATCCCTAAAATAATTAGGAAATACTTTTTTTAAGAGTTTCGCAGAAAAATATATCGGGTATTTAATACAATCTCTTCCAGCCAGTATAAGTCCAATATATCCGATTATTGAAAAAAAGCCATAAATCAATGAACCTTTAACCAGACCCGTTGACAATTGATGGTTTCTATTAGAAATATACACCAATACAATTGGAATCCCATAACCGGCCAGAAAGGAAATGCCCAGCATTAAAATGCCAATTCTCATTCTAAGCGGTAAACTGAAAAAACCATCCTTATCAAGTTGTTTGTCAACTTCCGAATTTACCCACTTTTTTATTTTCACCATCAGCGAGTTCAAGTAAAAAACTCCTCTTATTCTTATAAAGTTTAACCAACAAGTCGGCCTGGAAATTAATCTTTCCAGGCGACCGTTGGAAGTAAAATATGTACCTGTTGTAGTTTAAGTATTCTAAATTCCATCCTCTACTTTAAGGGTCATCGAATCAAGCCTTTCCGGCGATAACCGACACCAAGCAGGCCACCATTTATCCCGCTTTGCTTGAATGTCCGAAGCATTCGCCGCAGCCCATTCCTCTGTTTCCGGATTATTTTCGACTAAATCGGTTTTTTGGTTCCATTTAGCAAAGTCCTTACTTTCTATATCGGATTGACGAAGTGGCTTAAGTGAAAAACGCGCTTTCATACCACCTGGTCGTGGTGTTATCAATGCATAATATGTTTTTCCTGCTTCAACCGTGGCTTTCATAAAATCCGCCGACTCACTAATTACCATAAAGAAATGTTCACCTGGGTCAACATCATAAGCGATCTTGACTCCGCTTTTAAAAACTCCAAGGAATTTATTTTCAGTAGTAGTTATGTCAAAAAGCGAAGAAGATATTGCAGATCCAACAAATGAAGCACGCATAAAAATTATTAATGCTTGATCCGGTTTAGGCGCTAATTCTCGTTCTACCTTAACCATTGTGGCGCTTTTAGCAAATGCAGTTAATGTAAAGGTAATAAAAATCATAACTCCAATCAATAAACGATATTTTTTTAAAATCACAAACAACGCCCCCTATTCTTTTCAATATTTTAAATTATTGTGTTAAAATTACAAAATTAGTATATCATGTTACAAAAACAATTGTAAATAAAAATCAAACAACTCCTAAATCAAAAACAATTACCTTCTTTACTCAGTCGGCAATCAACTCTTTATGATCATTTGATATATATTATATTACAAAAAAGGTATTTTTTAATATTTTAATAGTTTCTCGATATATTTTTCTGGGAATTATATATATAACCGTAATTGTTACCAGGATAGTATTTAATACACTAATATGAAAATTATCCTTAAATCCGCGGAAATGACTGACTCTTTCGTCCGGGGGCGGATAGTGGACATTAATTGTAACGATTTCCACCGGATAATCGCTCCATACCCATCTAACCAGCGATTCCAATTCAAAGTCATATCTGGTTGTAAAGAAATGAAACCGGTTCATTTTCGCTACCGTATATAATCTATATCCCGATTGAGTATCCATCAGATCTCTGTTTGTCTCCAACTTAACCCAAAAATTTGAAAATTTCCTACCAAATATGCTTTTTGGAGGGATATTTGCGGCAGACATATCCCGGTTGCCTATAATTAAAATATTATCACCGGGTTTTACTTTCTCCAAAAATTTCGGAATATCTGAAGGAAAATGCTGCCCGTCCGAATCAAGAGTAATTGCATACTCATATCCTAACTCTTCAGCTCTTTTAAATCCTTTCCTTAGGGCCTTTCCCTTTCCCAGATTTTTTTTGGATGAAATAATGTCGATTTTATTTTTAAATTGCTCCAAAATACTTTCAGTACCATCATTACTTCCATCATTGACAACAATAACATTGAATGTATAATGCAAAACCGATTCAATTATTTTTTCTAAGGTCTTATCATTGTTATAAGTTGGAATCAATACACAATAATTAATTCCATATTTATTAACTTTGTTTGGCATTATTGAAAACTCCTCACTTTTTAAGTCCTACAGAAAACCTATATTAAAATAATTTTACCTTAAAATTCTAATTTGTTATAGTAATTTTTAAGATCTCCAGATGAAAGTATACTATTTTTACAGGAATTAATAGCAGGATTTCCTATACTAACCGCGAAATGAATCAATAACGTTATTGGCAAAATCGTTTTGATACCATTTTAGTTAATTTCGATAATGATAAAGTTATCGATTTCAAAATTAATGATGAGTTTTTGAGAATTAACAAGAGCTATTCAAAAGTGAACTTTTAGATTAAAATGATAAAACCAAATTTGCTTATAAATTGGGGGCAAATTTGGTTTTAATAACAATTTAGGGAAGCGCTGATTAATCCGATTTTGTGCGAGCAAATATGCGGTATTAGGCATTTTACGAAGCGCAAAATCGTCACTTATTCAATTAATCAGCGCTTCCTTAGCTTAAAAATTATCAAATTTGCTAAAAGGAAACTAATAAAGATAAATGAAATATCTATTAGTCCCTACCAATAATTCTTTATCTCATATTCTAAAATGTTTATCCATAATGAATGATTTAAAAGCAAACGGAGAAGAAGTCCATATTGCCGTCAGCCAAAAACATTCTAATTTTTTAAATAATCAAAATATACAACACCATATTTTAGCAGATATTCAAGAAACAGACGATGGGGGATTCCCTTCAATTAAGTGGTTTTCAAACCCTGAAACAATTACCAGTTGTATTCAAGAAGAAGTAGGGCTTATCGAAAAGCTTAAACCGGACAAAATATTGGGTGTATTTCGTTTTACTCTTTATGCCTCTTCGCAAATCGCAAAAACCTCTTATGACTCATTGATTTGTGGCTGTATGATACCTGACTCCGATGATATATTGGGATTTTCCGAACATGATGAAGGTAAAGATCTGCAAAAAAAGTATTTGGATAATTTTTTTCAGTTTGCCGGGCATAAAACCAGCCTTGTTCTTAGAAAATTCGGGTTGGACAAAATCGATGATATTCGTCTTGCCTTAAAAGGAGAGCGAACATTTTTATGGGATTTCCCGGAGTTTATGCCGATTCAAAAGAAACCCGGCACCATTCATATTGGGCCAATTAATATATCACATTCTCCACATGATAAAATTGATCTCAATCCAATTATTGATAGTAAGTATCCCTTAGCCGTTGTATCATTCGGTACTTGTGTAACTAATAACTCCATTGTTAATAGAATAGTTAAACTTTTGCTTGACTTAAACTATAAAGTTTTAATTGCCGCCGGCGGACAGCAAGAGATGCTTAATATTCATATATCCCACCCCCGATTGAGTATTTTAAATTTTGCCCCATTAAACGAAATATTTCCTTATACTTCTCTTTTAGTGACTCACGGTGGTCAAATGACCATATTCGAAGCGCTTCAAAATAAAGTACCTGTTGTAGTAATGCCTTTGCAACCTGAACAAGCGCATAATGGCGTTTGCCTTGAAAGAATCGGATGTGGTATTCGCTTAATCCCTTCAACTCTTTTTACCGGTTTTCCCGACGACTATATCAATTCTTTCAATAAAATCCCGGATTATGAAATTAAGTCTAAAATTAGCAATCTGGTTAACAATGATGCTACAAATGAGCGCCTAGTGAAGATCAAGGAAGCAATTGACCGTTATCAAGGAACAAAGGCCTTAGTGGATTTTTTGAGGTGAATATAATGAAGTTAGGTATCATTCTAGTTCATGGATATACGGGCTCCAATCTGGATTTTAAACCTCTGGCTGATAAATTAATCACTGATTTCGGGGAGGACTCGGTTAATAACCTGTCTTTGCCCGGTCATAATTCCGAGATAATTCCTGAATTTAATGAAAACTCATTTATTAAGTCGATTCATCATTCAATCCAAAGTTATCAAAGTGAAGGCCGCAAAATTATCATTATTGGGCACTCAACCGGTGGAAGTTTAGCATTGGCTACAATCTTACAATATTCAATC
Organism: Bacillota bacterium; assembly: GCA_023435225.1. Lineage (GTDB taxonomy): Bacteria > Bacillota > UBA4882 > UBA8346 > UBA8346 > UBA8346. Next base: position 35,144 of record JAEYRX010000046.1, on the reverse strand, counting down.
AAACCTGAACTTTTGGTCTTTATCTCCGTTCCCAAGAAAATTGACACAACATATTTTGAAAGATGGGATTCCCACCGGAGGGGAAAAGAAAAAATATCGTTGATAGATGTCGCTATGATGGTAAAATTCATCAATTTAACCGGTTCAAAAAAGGTAACCATGGATTTCCCAACGCTTATTATTCACGGCGAAAACGATCGGTTGGTCCCAGCCAACAAATCCCATGATTGGAACCTCGAAACCTTTTCAGATTCCACCCGTGTTATTACAATTCCCCAAGCCGGACATGCCGTTTTTGAAAGCGAGAACAAACACCTAATAATTGATCTCATTAGTAGAGCTATTAAAGATCTTTTACTTCAGGCGGAACATAATTTAGAAACCATTAACTCTTTGATCAAAGTTGAACCCGGATTAAAAGACTTTTTTATAGCAGCCCCCTTTAGTGAAGGTCATTTATCTTTATGCCCCGGAGCCCAGCGGGTTACCGGAAAAAAACCGGAACTTTTGCCGGTGGTTCAACATGATCCGGCTATTGCCAATATTGAGATTACTACATATTGTAACCTCAAATGTCAATTTTGCGCCCGCGCTAAATTAAATAAGCCCAATAAACATATGTCGTCGGATACATTTATCAGTATCCTTGGTATGTTACCCAATACCTATAAAATTGTATTGGTTGGTTTAGGGGAAACATTAATGCATCCTCAAATCTTAGATTTTATAAAATATGGAAAGTTACACAAAAAGAAAGTTGGCCTGGTAACCAATGGGATGGTTTTGAACAAAGCTCTTTCTATGCAGCTTTTAGAAGCGGGGTTAGACTCTATAGCCTTTAGTATCGATGGATTTGATCAGGAATTATCATCTATAGTAAGAGAAGGGACTAATTTTAGTAAAGTCATTACAAATATCAAGGAGTTTACCAGGATTGCCAATTCTTATCCGGTCTCAAAAGCGGTTTTTTCAGCCGTATCAACATCAACGGCGCCCCATTTGATTGAGCTGGTTGAGATGGTGTCGGAACTTGGCGTTGATGTATTGATGTTATCGGATATTAATTTTAAAACAAACTTGGCTCATACTTTATGGCAAAACATTGATGACCAAATAGAAGGAACAGTTAAAAAAGCTATCTCTAATGCCTTTTCAAAAAGTTTACCTGTTTTATCAGTGCATGGTCTTGAAGAATTCGGATTGGAAAACCGTTATCATGATTTCTTAATGATACCACCTGCCCAATTGTACCAACGCTCTAAAACACACACATGGTGTTATTCACCGTGGCAAACTATTCCTATAGATGTTAATGGAAATATCACATTATGTGACTGCCAACCGGAGTTAGTTCTAGGTAATCTATTTCAGGATTCCTTCTCCAGCATATGGAATGGAGAAACTTTAAAAAATTATCGGGCTGAAATGTTAGGCCCAAATCCTCCTGAAATTTGTAAAATATGCCCGCGTTTTTAGATTAGCCTATTATAGTATTGCATTCAAAGAATTCGTTATTTTCCGATAAGCAATAGAAACTAATCCGTTCATCCTTACTTAAATCTTGAACTTGATAAATTCCCGGTTGCCCATTGTCAACGGGAAATCTTTTATTCTTAGCGCAAATCAAGGCAAAAGCTAAATCAAAGGCGGCTGCTGCCGGATAAGATCCTCTCAAATGAACCGGTAAACAAGCCCGGTTATTTTTGAGCTGCCTCTGAAATTCATCTGCTTTTATCTGTTCATGCCAAACCGAATATATATTTTTCTGATTCTCAATCTCCGGTAAAGCTTTCAAATGGCTAAACTCAATTTTACCGTACTTCGCTTTTTCGCCTTTGCTAACAATAAACGTAGTCCACCCCTCACAAGTCGGTAACAAAATAGACTTCCCGTTAGTAACTGCATTATGATCAAAGAAAGAAGTGTATTCGTCTCCAATTCCCATAATGATATAATCGGCAGCGCCGCTTTCAAGCCAGTTGGAAGCAGTAAATAGCGAGTTTGCTAAGGTATCCATCCCTGAAGTATGGGCTAAAGTACTACCCTGAATACCAAAAGCCAAAGAAAGATACGTAGCGGAAGTATTAAAAACCGAACCGGAGAAATTAGTAGGGGAAAGTTGATTATCACCAAAATCAATCAGCTCATCAAAGGCTTGAATGCCTGAAATAATCGGTCCATAAACCGAGCCTTGAATAATTCCGATTGATTTACCGGTAACGTCAACCCCTGAATCTTTAAGCGCACGGCCGGCTGATAGTAGGGATAACTTAGCAAAATGGCTCATTCTTCTGATCAATTGCGGTGAGATATTTTGATAATTGGAAAAATCAATTGGTAAAATTTTTTCGGAAGGTAAAAGAGCCGTGTTTATTAAATCTTTGGTTAATAAATTTTCTAAATGCTCCCTTTCTCCTACTTTTGACACTATTCCCAAACCTATTACCGATAAATTCATGTTGGTCTCCCAATTATAATTACGGAATTAACCCCTCCAAAAGCCAGTGAAGAAGAGCAGGCATAATTACCGGAAATTTCTTTTATCCCACGATGAAGCTGAATACCGCATTCCGGATCATAATCATCGTAATCCGGAGTACCGGATATTTTCTGATCACTCAAAAACTGGGTTGTTAACACTGCTTCCAATCCACCGGCAGCCCCTAATGCATGTCCGGTATAAGCTTTAGTCGCAACAACCGGAATATCATTGCCAAATATACCGGCGATAACCCTACCCTCTACCCGATCATTTTCGGAAGTACCGGTGCCATGGGTATTAATAAATGCAACCTCAGCCGGTTTAATACCCGCCTGAATCATGGCAGTTTGAAATGCTTTTCGTAAACCTCGTCCCGACGGCTCAGGGGCGGTTATGTGATAAGAATCCGAAACTGTGGCATATCCGACAACTGAACCTAATGGCCGGGCATTTCTCTTCTTTACTGTAGCTTCACTTTCCAAAATACATATGCCGGCTCCTTCACCTAAATTCAATCCTCTCCTGCTTTTGGAGAATGGAACACATGGTTCGTCGGAAGTGTTCATTAATGAAATAAAACCAAGATAAACCATTCGGACGATTTCGTCACAACCTCCAGTCAAGGCGATATCACACAGACCTTTCTGAATCATTGAGGAGGCAATCCCGATAGTGTCCGTTCCGGAAGCGCAGGCATTGGATAAAGTCATTGCCGGACCGTCTAAATTTAGTTTTCTGGAGATTTGGTGCGCTATGCTCCCATTTAATAGTACTTGAGCCAAATAAGAAGGATCGCCCTTTTGGTGAATACGATATTGGCGATAATAATCTTCTTTATTAAAGAAACAACCGGCGGTTGACCCTAAAAAAACTCCTACTTTGTACTTGCGGAGTAATTCTTCATTTAATCCGGCTTGAAATAAAGCTTCCTTAATAGCAATTTCCGCAAAAAGGAAGCTTAAGTCATTTGCTTGCTCGGTAAAATCAGCTACCTCAAAAACCGGATAATCCTTATCCAACTGATAAGAAATTCTACTTGGAGGTTTTGGATAACGTTTGCCGGCATAAAGTAAATCCATCGTCTCTGGTAAATTTCTTCCGGCGCCGCTAATACAACCTAAACCTGTAATAAAGCATTGATTTTGCACCTACTTATTTCCTAACTCTTCATCGATAAAATCGGCTAAAGTTCTAATGGAAGTGAACACTTTTTTGGCCTGTTCAGTATCTACTATTGTTACACCCATATGTTTTTTAAGAATAACCACAATTTCTACGGCATCCAATGAATCAAGCCCCAATCCTTCACCGAATAAAGGCATATCATCGGTTATATCCTCCGGTTTGATTGGAAGATTTAGTTCCTTAGCCAATAATTCTTTGAGCCTAGTTATAGTGTCCATTGCAATTCTCCTATGTCATTTTTTCTTTTATTACTTGTACTTTAGCTGATTTTTAAGCTAAATACTATTTAAGTAACGTATTAGAGAAGCGCTGATTAATCCGGTTTTGTGCGAGCAAATATGCGGTATTAGGCATTTTGCGAAGCACAAAATCGTCACTTATTCAATTAATCAGCGCTTCCTTAGCTTATCCCAACTTGCAGAAATTGACAATCAATATTTCGGCAAACATCCGATTTATTCCTTGTCAAACGTAAAAATTAAAACAATTGATTGTCTTCATATTATTAAATCCGGTAAGTACGCCGGTTAGAGTGGAAACATAAAAATCAAATAGGTTATTTCTGCCAAAAATCAAAAAAATTAAACCAAAAATACGGGTAGTCTTGAAGGTATTTTTCTAATTCATCTACATAGTTTTCCAGCATTTTCTGTATTTTTTCTTCCTTAGTTAACTTCTCATCTTGCAGAACGTCGGTCGATATATCTTTCCAGTATAATTTAATCCGGGAATCTTTTTCTTTAGCGCTAAACAAGGCAACAAGAGAGGCTCCGGTAGCCAGCGCCAACTGCTGGGCCACCACCGGAAATCTGGCGGGGGAACCAAGGAAAGTTACCATTTTTGAACGCCATTGTTCCGCCCGGTCTCCGGTAACTCCCAACAATTCACCTTGAAGTAGAACATTCGTAGCTTCGATCATTCCTCCATAATTTTCAGTAACATTAATTAGCTTAAATCTTTGTTCTTGAATATCATAAAAACTTTTTCTTTTATCTTTGTCAAAATTCTTATTAACCAAGACATTCAACTTTTTATTAAAGCGAACCGAGCCGGCCATTGACACTTCCCAAAATCCCACATGAGACATTAAGAATATCACCGGTTTTTTATATAACAGCTCCAGCGCTTCCGGTTCCCGCTCAAAATCCAATTTATATTTTGATTCTCCAACAAATCCGAAATAAACTTGATCAATCAATGTCTGTCCGAAAATGTAAATATATTTAAAAAGGCGTAGATATCTTTTTATAAAGGAATCATTGGGAAAACGTCTTTCTAAATAAGGTTTTGACTGAAAATAAATATCCGGCCTAAAAATAACATAATACGGAACAATAAACAGAAGTAAGCAATAGGCCCATTTTACACCGATATTTCTCATAATAAAATAGAAAATTAGAAATCCCAACTTATTTCCGTAGCTCTTATTGGTTTTTCTTTTATTACTATCCGGTTTCATATTTTACTTCCTCTTCATCAATAAATCCCATAAAGGTCCTCTTAATCCCGAGTTATGCAAAAAACGATTCCTTTCGGCAACCCCGGCCCAGGGAAAAACCCAATTTCTCTTTTCTTTAAAAGTTTCAATAAGATAATTATTTAACCACTCAATATCAATTTCCGGAGAATGATAATAAACTTCCCTGGCAAACAATTCGTGCTCATCTTGAATAATACCTTTCTGTTTGGCCAATCTGTAGATACCGGTATTCGGGAAAATACGTATTCCAATCCCGCCAAATACTACACAATTATCAAGTCCCGCTAAATTTTTTATACCTTCGCGAACAGTATCATAAGTTTCGCCGGGGCCTCCAAAAATGATGAAATGTGAACCCGGAATTTCATATTCAGCAAATAGATTGTTGGCTGCCCGAACTTCATCCCAATGAAAATCTTTGCCCATCTTTTGTAATGTAATATCGGTTGAACAGTCCGAACCCCATTCTATCGAATGCAATCCGGTTTTTTTCATTAATTCTACTTCATCCCGGTTAAATTTAGCCGGTCGTAAATAACAAGTCCACGGGAGAGATATCCCCCGGCGGGCCATTACATCCATAATCAATAAATAATGCTTATCAATATCGTTAAATACCGAATCCGTGAAAAAAATAAAGTCAGCTTGGTGCTTATTAATTAAATATTCGATTTCATCAACTACTGATTCCGGTTGCCGGAAAATATAATGATCTCCTTCCAGGTTTGGATAAGAACAATATAAACACCGGTGGGGACATCCTCTTTTAGTTTGAATATTCAACATCCCGCCTTTATTTAAATAGAAACAGGTTAAGTTTTTTTCCCGGGATAAAAAATAATCATTTTCTCCCGAACAATCAACTTCGCCAAAAATAACCGGATTTTTAGGTGGTTTGCCCTGTTCTAATTGAGCAATTAACTTCGGTAAACTAACCTCTCCCGGACCGGCAATCCCATAATCAGCGCCTAACAAGCTTAAGAATTGAACCGGAAAAATAGTATAAGCGCTTCCGCCTAAAATAATTGGAACTCTAGTGCTAGTCCTAATCTTTTCAATAAGTGTTTTATATTGGGAAATGAATGAATATGGCTGAGTAAAATTTACATTATCAACGTTCCGCATTGAAAATGCAATATAATCCGGTTTAAATTCACTCAAAGCAACATCTAGTCCATTTTCTCCATCAACCATTAAATCAATTAAATTTACTTCATGTCCGTTTTTTTGTACTGCCGAAGCCACTAGGTTGGCTCCTAAAGGATATACAGGATACGGGTCATCCGACAGATTGGTAGATACCATTAATAATCTTGCCATTTCATCCCCCAAACAGATCCAAATAATGAATTTTTTGATTAATGGAGAATTCAGCCTTAGCATGGTCAACTTTATCTATTGTAAGTACGGTAAACGCGGCCCCTTTAGAGTACATCTCATGATTGGAGATTTTAGCGGATACCTCTACCCATCCTGCTAAGATACTAGAATATTTTTTAGTGGTTAAAAGAGACAAAGCTGTAGATATTGCCTCAAATCCGGGAGCGGCAGGATCATTTCCCACACAAAAAGTAGGGCCGGTAAAATTAAAAAAAACCGCTATTTCACCCAGTGCAACATTGGGTAATGTATAAGAGAAAAGATTAGGGCTGGTAAATGAACCTTTTTCCATTCCGGTTGTCTCATAATATGCAATATCATTGTCATAAACACCGGAGGAACTCCCAATAACTATTCCAACATTCTTCTTCCCTTCCCTTTGAAGCAAGCCGGCGTCTTTTAAAGCAAGTACTGCGGTTGAAAAGGTCATTCTGGTATAAACGTCAAAACGGCCGAACCTGGAAGGTAAATCCTGAAGATATTCCTGCAATTCGGGATAATTAAATTCCGTACCCATATTGGAAAATTGAGGTTTTGAATCAAATAATCCATTCCCAAACGCTGAAACCCATGCACTACCTAAAATATATATTTTTTGGTCTTTAATCATTATATTTTCTCCAATAAAAGTGTGGCATTGACTCCCCCAAACCCTGAGTTGCTGGTCAAAATATTATCGCCGGGAAATATTGTTTTGGTTAACACTACATTGGGCGATTCCGGGGTCTTACATCCCACCGTGGGAGGTATAACTCCTTCTAATAAACATTTACCGGATAATGCAACTTCGATACCACCCGCCGCCCCTAAAGTATGTCCGATAGCTCCCTTAACCCCGAATATCATCGGAGAATCATCGCCGAATAAATTTTGAACAGCGGCTATTTCCATTGAATCATTATAACGGGTCGCCGTACCATGGGCACAAAATGCTTGAACATCGTTTGGCGCCAATTTGGACATTTTAATAGCCTGGCGCAATGCATTTGCAAGTCCGGCCCCATCTCGTGAAGGTCCGGTAATATGATTGGCGTCATTAGTAATGCCGTATCCGCTCACCTTGATACCGGAAGGTTCAGTTGATAAAAAAAGAGCCACTGCACCGTCTCCTAGTGTCAATCCGTTACGAGCCGTATCAAAAGGCCTACAAACCTCTTCAGTCATCGCTTTTAAAGCTGCAAAACCGTAATAAACAAAGCGGCTAACCATATCGGCGCCTGCCACTAGAATATGATCATACCTGCCTTCGGCGATAAATTGTACCGCTAAAGCTGTTCCCACCGTTGAGGAGGCACAGGCTGCGTTTATTTCCATTCCGCCATTATTAAGACCTAATAAATTAGTTAACCAACAACGATAATCATTAGCGACACAGTGACCTGACTTTTCATGTTCATCATAAAGGCTTTCTATTGTTTCAACATTATTTTTAATCCCGGTCCAGATTACAAAAGTATCCGGCGGTAGTTCCGGAAAACCGGCTAAACAATCTTCCATTAAAATTTTAGTAAAATCGGCGGGTGAATCTGAAAAATTCCTTTTATATAAAGATAAACCGGTTTTCGGCAGCAACAGATTCTCAAAGTGTTCCTTATTAACGATACCGGTTTGATTATTTAAAAGCGCTTCCCAGGTTTGCTCCAAAGAACCTAACCCGGTTATAATGGCTGAGGAATTTAAATAAACAGCTCTATTCACTTTTTGCTCCATTCATCCCATTTTTGGACAAATCTTTCGGCGAATTTCGGCCTTAAAATCATTGGCTTGCCGTTCAAATCCGTATAAACTTGAACCGTATAACCTTTGGCTGATAAAATATTATTCTCCGTATAAATTTCGTAACTCATATTCATTTTAGCCGCTTCCGACCAGTGACAATTAGTCCTAATCCTAACCAATCCATCATATTTTAGAGGGTGAAAATGATCAACATGGCATTGAACAATCGGCATTACAAAACCGTTTTCCATCATGTCCAGATAACTAAAACCGAATTTTCGGCCCCATTCGTTTCGGCCCTGCTCAAAATAGCTGATGTAACGGCCATGCCATACTATACCAAGGGAATCTACTTCATCAAATTGAACTCTCCGGAAACACTCCGAGGTTAGCGGAGGCTTTTCATCAACTGGAAAATAGTTAGCTAATCTTCGGTTCGTCATTGTTCCCTTCCTTCAAAGGTTCCATTAAAACGGGAAACATCCCGTTCTGCTCCGTCTTTAAATGTGGCTGAAAAAGAAAAAAATCCATCATTATCTTTAACTATCTTTATAATGCATGAAATAGCTTGATTAGGAAGGACAACACTACTGATTTTCATCTTTTTAATTGTCTTGAGGAAAACCGGTTTTTTCATAAATAGTTGCAAGGCCAAGTTAGCTATTTCCAACAAAATGATCCCCGGTAAAATTGGATTACCGGGAAAATGGCCGTCAAACGCCTCAAAATCTTCCGGACAAGCAATGGTAAAGGATATAAAATCAGCGCCGGTTTTGAAATCATCCAAGTACGTGTATAATTTTCTCTGCAAATTTGAAAAAAGAAAAGAGGGTGGTTGCTGATCTGATTTAAAACCACTTTTACCCTTAACTGCATTTCCGGGATCAATCAATAAGTCAAACTCCGCCATGTCAGCGACTTTATATATCTTTGTCACTAATTCGGCTAATTTTTCCTTGTCTCGATAAATAATACCTTTAATAAAAGTTACTTGTGCAACTTCTTCAGTAATAAAAGTTTTTAAAGTTAAAGAATTATCAAAATAAGCCGGTTTATAAAACGCCGCATCCTGCAATCCGACAAATAAACCTTTTTGGGCCGGTTTATTGCGATATTTATAATTATATCCCGATACGGCCGCATTTAATTGATTAATAAATTCTATCAAAACACTATTTGATAGTTGTTTATTATCATCTAAAAAAATATTATCATTACTAATAGTAATTATTGATTCACTATCGTCATCTTCAGCTTTATTAAGTCTTTGCCGGAAACTCATTTTACCTTTTTGAGGAATCAGATCTTGAATCAGACACGGAAGGCTCATATTTTAAACCTCATATTTTTAAGATATTTTTTGAGTCTAATATATCTTGATCAAATAGTAAGTCCATAAAGTTAACCAACATATCATGAAACACAGTTTTACTGTCATAAACGTTAAATTTGGCTGATAGCTTTTTATAATACTTAGCAATCTCAATTCCCAGCTTTGAGGGGTCTTTAAAAGAGAGCGCCTGTAAATCGGCTAATATCTCCAAAGTCAAAATGTATTTTAAATTGGTAACTTGAGTATAAACTTTACGTGCCGCTACGGTGCCCATACTCACTACATCCTGATTGGACGAATTGGAAGAGATGTTATTGGTACTGACCGGGTTAGATAATTGCCTATTTTCGGCCGTAGTCGAGGTAGCCAGATATTGCGCTCCCATAAATCCCATATCTAATCCTTTGATCCCGCTGATTAAGTATTCCGGGAGTTCTCCGTTCAACTTATTATCCAATAAGGTATTTAATCTTCGCTCTGCGATATTAGACATGGTAGCCAAGGCAATAGCTAAACTATCCATATAAAACCCAATACTTTGCCCATGGAAATTTCCACCATGTAAAATTTTATTTTCTTCCGGCGCTATCACCGGGTTATCGTTAGTTGAATTAGCTTCTAAAACCACAATTTTCTCCGCCGTCTCTATCGCTTCCAAAACCGGAGCCAGCACTTGAGGGGTACACCGGATAGAGTATACGTTTTGAATGAAGATACTGGTTTCAAAAACGCCCGTTCCTCCATTTCCTTCTTCCCTAATGGACTGATGCAGGTTATCCCGGATAATAATATTTTGAGAACCTTCAATTAGTCTAGCTAAAGTCTGCGCAATTTTAACCTGTCCTGAGTGCGGCTTGAGTTGATGGAGTTTTTCGTCAAGAAAATCGGGGATACTATTGAAGATTTCAATAGAAAAAGCAGCGGCGACACATTCCACTGCTAAAGCCTGTTTGGCATGATAAACTGCAAAAGCGGCGATCGCCGTCATTACCGATGTCCCGTTGATTAAAGAAAGACCCTCTTTAATACCAAGTTTTACCGGTTTTAAATTGGTAATCCGAAAAGCCTCTTCAGCTTTGATTAATTGGCCTTTATAATAAACTTGGCCTTCTCCAATCAGCATTAACGCCAAATGGGCCAGATGAATCAAATCGCCTGAAGCGCCGACACTACCACGGGTAGGAATATAAGGAGCAATTTGATGATTAATCACCGAGCACATAAATTCTAATAATTCGGTACTTACAGCGGAATAACCTTTGACCAAGGAGTTAAGCCGGACTGCGACAGCCGCTAAAGCTATTGTATGGTGTAAAGGTTCACCCAATCCGGCAGCATGGCTTCGGATTAAATTCTCCTGTAAGAGCTTAACTGATTTATCATCAATTATCTTATTACACATTGAGCCAAATGAGCTATTGACTCCATAAATAATCTCTCCCTCATTAATTTTTTTAAGGAGAAAATCACGGCAATTCTTACATTTCTCAAGTGATTTCTTGTCTAGTATAACCTGTTTCTTACCGAGACCAATAGCAATAATATCATCGATTGATAAATTATTACCGTCCAAAATAACCAATTTATCTTGTTGCATTACATTATTTCCCTTCCCTCATATCAAAAAATATCTGTCTTTTTCGCTTTCCCTCGGGTTGAATTTTATTTAAATATTCATCCCTATCAATTATTTTTAATTCCGGAACGACTCTTAATCCGGCCCGAAACTCTTCTTTGAGTTTGTCAAGGTTATAATTTTCCTTAGCAGCGGCAATAAATGCTATTACACGGTCCTCACCGAATTCCGCCGTATGAGCTTGTACATAACCTCCCAAAAATTCGGGATTAGCTTCAATAATCGATACAATCGCATTAGGAAATACATTCGTCCCTCTATATTTTAGTAATTGCGCTTTCCTGCCGATAACCGGCCCGATCCGTTTGGTAGTTCGTCCACAAGCACATTTTTCATTGATAACATATGACATATCTCCGGTTTTAAATCGTAAAAGCGGCATACCCCGGACTCCTAAAGGAGTCACAACAACTTCTCCAATTTCTCCATCATTCACTGGATTTCCTGCTTCATCAATTATTTCGGCATAAATTAGTTCCGGCCGGAAATGTCCTCCTTGTCTGTATTCACACTCAGCAAAAGAAGTGGCCATTTCGGTGGAAGCGTAGGTGGAGAAAATCGGTGCACTCCACATTTTTTCAATCTGTTTCACTGAGTTTAACAAATCTAAATTTTTATCTCTAAGCGGTTCTCCGATAGCTAAAATCTTGTTGATTTTTAAAGAAGCCGGATTTTCTCCCTCCTCAATTGCTAGTTTTGCAACGTTAGCTAAAACAGAAGGCACTCCAATAATAACGGTCGGGCGGTGTGTTTTTAAAAGGTTCCAAATATGCTGGGGTCCTGAAGCGCCAACTCGAATCATATGTGTCCCCAGTTTAACTCCACCCAGAAAATAAGCTAAACCAGCCATAAATCCTCGCTCAATAGCCACACATACCGCCATAGTATCTTCTTTCCGGACCCCGGATATTTGAAATGCTATCTGTTCATTATGGGTTAAACGGTCTAAATCATTTTTTGTCAGATAAAAATTAACCGGAGTTGTCCCTACCGTTGCTGAAGTAAAACAAGTATCAACGATCTCTGATTTGGGAACCGCTAAAAATTCATCATTATTTTTTAATAAATCATCTTTGGTTGTAAAACTGATTTTGGTAAAATCTGATAATGAAGTTACTTTTTTAATGGATTTTCCAAACCGGTTGGAATAAAACGGGCTTTTTTCTAAACAATAATTAACATGTTTTAATAAATATTGGATATTTAATCTATCAATTTTTTCTTTTTTTACAAATTGAAAATCCAAACCCAATTGCCAAAGTGATTTATTCATAGCCCACCCCGAAATTATGAACTTATTTTCAATAATCAAGCGGCTTACATCTAAAAAAGAATTATACCAAATTTGGTATAAAAATGCAAATAATTACACTTTTATGGCATATTTATCTCTTTTCTTGAATTATAACATTAAAACTGGATTATACAATAACCCCTCTCCTTTAAACACCTAACAGTTAACGGAGAGGGGCTATTAACCATTTTTTAGTTTTAAATAAATCAAGGATATCTTGTTATTCCTGCCTTCATTAATCTATAATCTTCCGATCTCTCTGACCCATCCGAACGGATCTTTAGCCCGACCATACTGGATATCAACTAGTTTAGTGTATAATTCCCCGGTAACCTTGCCAACCTGGTTGTTGCCGACTAAGTAATTACGGCCTTTATAATTCAAAGAACCTACCGGAGAAATTACAGCAGCGGTACCGGCCCCAAAAGATTCGGTTAATGTATTATTAGTTAAGCCGTCGATTACTTCATCAATGGTAATTGGACGTTCCTCAACCTGATATCCTAAACTACGAGCCATCTCAATTACCGACGCTCTGGTGATACCGGGTAGAATCGAGCCGCCAAGATTAGGGGTGACCAGCTTATTGCCGAAAACAAAGAAAATATTCATGGCTCCGACTTCTTCCACATACCGTTTCTCTTTGGCGTCAAGCCATAGTACTTGGGAAAATCCTTTTTCTTCAGCCAAAGCGCCCGCCATTAAACTGGCTGCATAGTTACCCCCGGTTTTAGCATTACCAACGCCTCCGACAGCTGCCCGGATAAAATTATCTTCAACATAGAGGCCGATAGGTTTAAAGCCTCCCTTAAAATAAGCGCCCACCGGGCTTAAGATTATAAAAAACAGATATTCACTAGCCGGATGTACTCCCAAAGCCGAACCTAAACCAACTAAAGCCGGCCGGATATATAGTGAAGTTCCCGGCGCTCTAGGTATCCAGCGCTTTTCCAGATTGACCAGGGTATTAATCGATTCCAGAAAATATTCCTCCGGGAAAGGCGTCATACACATCCGCTCCGCTGACCCATACATCCTTTTGGCATTCTGGTCCGGACGGAATAATAATATCCGCCCATCTTCGGCAATGTAAGCTTTTAGACCCTCAAAAATTTCCTGGCTGTAATGTAGTACTACCGCTGCCGGATCGATCATAAACGGAGCATACGGGGATATTTTGGGTTCTACCCATCCTTCTCCGATGCGGTGCTTCATGGTAAACATGTAATCCGTAAAGATTTTGCCAAAACCCAACTGCTCCGGATCCTTATATAAAGGTTTTAGCTCCTCATCTTTTAATTTATCAATCTTGATTTCCAAACCAACCCACTCCTCTCGCCAAGCTTGTTATTAAATCCGGTTTAAACTGTTAACCTTTATTATAATACTGTATAACACTTTAATGCAATCTATATAAGTTGAATTAAATTTCCCGAATAATTATTACGTCTCTAAAGCCAGATAGGGCGCATAGGCGAGCAGTAAGCGAAAGCTTACGACCAGCCCGTAATTGGAAATTAATGAATTTAATTCAACTTATTACAGCGGCAAATAAGATGAACTAAATTCTGCTATTTACTCTTTCCCATTCGGCTTTTGGAAGGGGAAAGCTTATTCGTATGATTTAGTTCATCTTAGATAGTAACCGAATTTTTAAAATACTATTATTCTAGTTTTCATTTCTCCTTAAATTTTAAGCAATTTATATTTAAGGTTAACATCTTTGAATAACCGCGCCCGTAAGCAGTAACGCGGTTATCTAACGCAACTTCACTTTCTCCTAACCAAGGATGGAGTTGTGTTTGTGTTTCAAAAACTTCTTAAATAAAAAAAATAATTGACCACCACCGATGAGTGCAAAGCATATAAGAAAATGATTCAATAATGTTTTAACTTGATTAAGTATATAAAATGATGCCAGTAACCAAAATGGTTTTTCGGTTCCAGGAAGATGGAAACGAAAATATCTTAATTATAAAGAGATTCTTAAATAACATTCCCAGTACTTACAAATTGGGCGGAAAGAGAAAGCCCCTTTTGCTATTTTTCCGGAGTCTTAATCAAATGAATGTAGTTCGGGATAGGGTTGTAACTCCCTCTATAACCCATTGACCTTAATTGGGGTGGTGGTTTGATAATTCTGATCAGCTACCCCCAATTGGAAGTGTTCATTTGATCCCCAGGCCCAAACCGTCCCGTTACGCTGCAATGCTAGACTGTGGGAATCTCCTACGGCGATGGCAATCACTCCGGTGAGACCGGTAACTTGCACCGGGGTCCTACTGCTATGGGTCGTTCCGTTCCCCAACTTACCTTCGGGGTTGCTGCCCCAAGCCCAAACTGTCCCATCCTTTTTCAAAGCTAAACTATGTTTAATTCCTGCGGTGATGGCAATTACCTCGTTGAAATTATCTATTTCCGTTGGGGTATTCCTGTCCACATTTGATCCATCCCCCAACTGGCCGGCATCATTCCATCCCCAAGCCCAAACCGTCCCGTTGCTTTTTAAAGCCAGACTGTAGCCAAGTCCTGCGGCAATGGCAATTACCTCGTTGAAATCAACTATTTCCGTTGGGGTATACCTGTCCACATTTGATCCATCCCCCAACTGGCCGCTACCATTATCTCCCCAGGCCCAAACCGTCCCGTCACTTTTTAAAGCCAGACAGTGGGTAGGTCCTGCGGCAATGGCAATTACCCCATTGAGACCGGCTACTTGTGCCGGGGTTCCATTTAACACTATTGGATCACCCTTTCCCAACTGGTAAGAGGAATTATCTCCCCAAGCCCAAACTGTCCCGTTACTTGCTAAAGCCAAGCTAAATAGGCCTCTCGCGGCAATGGCAGTAATCCGGGGGAGATTGATAACTTGCACCGGGGCAAAATCATTGTCGTCGTCCGTTCCATTTCCTAACTGGCCACTTATATTTTGCCCCCAAGCCAAAACCGTACCGTTACTTTTTAAAGCCATACTGTGACGATTTCCTACAGTGATAGCAATTATCTCATTGAGACCGGCTACTTGCGTCGGGGTATGCCAGGATACCGGCGAGCCGTCTCCCAACTGTACGCAAGCCTCTCCCCAGTTCCAAACTGTCCCGTTACTCTTCAACACCAGACTGTTTCCATCTCCTCCGGCAATAGCAGGGGGGAAAGATGAAGGATTGCCCCCGGGAGATGAAGGATTGCCCCCGGGAGATGAAGGACCGCCCCCACAGCCGGCAAAGGCCATGACCAGGGTAAGGATTAAAATTAGACATAGATTGTAAAATTTTTTCATCTTGTTCAAGCTCCCTTTAATTTAGGTTTTTTCTTAATTACACGCAACTATTAAAACTTTCACTCCCGTCGTCAAGGGTAATCTCAATGGGTGAATGTATTGATTGAGCCGGATTTTCACCGACTGGCTTTTATAGCTAGCGTCAGCGAATCTGCTTCTTTGAACACCACGCTTCGTTTAGCGGGAATACGTTTATGACTGAAGAATGTAATTTTCTTGTTCTTCTTTAATCCTTGGCATATTATCAAACACTAATTATTTTCCTAATTTATGGCTAACATGAGAATAATTTTTGTTGTCCTTGAGCCTTAATGTCCTCGCATGGTAGTGTTGCATCAATTAACTCAGTCCAGCTTATTTATATATTTTATCAATATTCGGTACCAACCAAAATCTACCTTCCATATATGTTGCAATAAGTTTTTGACCGCCCGAATTTATTGCAATATAATTTCCTCCAGAAATTGAAATGAATACGGTAATTTGCTCTTTTCCATCCATGGTTTAAGGATGGAAAAGAATAATAAAATATATTTCAATTTATACAGATTCCATTTCCAGCCGCGAACTTTTCTAATCTTCTTCTCAACAAAATCCTGATTATACTCAAACTTAAACGGAACCCCTACCTCCTTCTAAATTTAGCCAAGGGGATTCAAAATTTCTCTAGAGAAATTTTTTAATTAAGCCAATAAATTTAGAAATTTCACTAGAGGAATTTTAAGATTTCACCAGTGAAAATTTTTAAGCTAAACAATTAATGAATTCTTTCCAATAGGGATAAAGCCGGCATCGCAAATAAAAAACGCCTTTCGGCGTTATTATCGTTTATTTAAACTCCAGTATTCTCATCAATCGGCTGACGGTAAGATCTATTTTAGTTGCCAGCCGGTAACTGTCCTGATCCTCCAAAGAAACCTTACTGTCATCGGTTCGTAGATCTTGTTTTATCTCCCCGATTTCCTGTTGAAATTTGTAAATTTCATTTTCAAACAACCATAATCACCTCAGCATCTTCAACAGGATTTATTTTTAGTGGCAAAATCTATTATATTTTTTTCCGGACAATCATGCAAACGAAAATCGGATTTTAAAAATCCCTCCTCAATAAATTACAGTCCATTATCTCACTCATTCAAACCAGTTTTCTTTCCAGCGTTCTCATTTTGAACTTGACTCAAACCGGTGGAGCCAAAACCGCCACTCCCACGGCTGGTGTTATTAAGTTCGGCCACTTCTTCCCAACAAATTTTATAAATCGGGAAAAAGCCTAATTGAGCAATCCGGTCCCCGGGATTAACGGTAAAATCGGTATCATCATCGTTTCTAACCAAACAAATAATCTCGCCGCGATAATCGCTATCTATTACTCCAACAGCATTCGACAGGGAGATGCCATGCTTTGAGGCCAAGCCGCTTCTGGGAAAAACCAAGGCAACAATCTCCGGTTGAGGCAACTCGATTGCGATTCCGGTTGGTACTTTTCCTCTGGAACCTGCCGGAATAACTATCGGTTTTTCACAACAGGCATGCAGATCCATAGCGGCTGAGCCGGGAGTAGCATAATCCGGTAAAGGGATTTTTTCCGGAATTAACGGAGATACTATTTTCACTCTAACTTGATTGTTATCAGTATTCATGGTAAGGTTTCCTATAAATTGATGAATTAGTTTTAAATGGGCCAATTGCGGTTAGCGTTTGTTTTTCCTCTGTCAACAACTCATTGGCTACTCTTTGGACATCCTCACCGGTAACCGCATCAATCTTAGTTACAATCTCTTCCGGAGTGAATAATTGATCTTCAAACAACTCGGTCTTAGCCAGCCTGCTCATCCGGTTGCAAGTACTATCCAGACTCAATAAGAGGCTGCCTTTTAATTGCTCCTTAGTCCTGGTCAATTCCGCTTGGCTAATTGGCATCTCCATAACGCTCTGTAATTCGGCTTTAATTAAGGAAACCACTTCCTCAAAGTACTTTAAGCTGGTGCCGGCATAAACGGAAAAGACTCCGGTATCTTTATATGAAGCATGGTTGGAACCGGTAACATAAACGAGTCCCCGTTCCTCCCGGAGTTCCTGGAACAACCTGGAACTTACACTTCCACCCAAAATATTATCCATTACAAAGACCGTATACTTATCAGAACTCTTCCGGCTTACTCCCCTGGTTCCCAAACAAAGATGGACCTGTTCAGTCTTTTTTGATCTTAAAATCAATTCCGGAACAAATTGAGGAATTGCTTGCAAATCTTGGCTCACTTTACCTTCTATATTTGAAAAATATTTTTCCGCTGCTGTAATAACCTGGTCTAATTGCACATTTCCCGCTACTGCAAAAACTATGTTATCAGGAGTATAATGTTGTTTTAGATACTTGAGGATTATTTCTTTATCGATCCGTTGAACCGACTCCGGAGAACCAAGGATAGCCCAGCCTAAAGGATGGTTCCTTAATATGGCGCCCACAAATAGATCATGAATCAGTTCGTCCGGAGAGTCTTCAAAAGATTTAATCTCCTCCAGTACGACCGATTTTTCTTTTTCAATTTCTTGAGAGGAGAAAAACGAATTATTTACCATATCGGCCAGGAGGTCAACCCCAAGTTGAAAATGTTGGCCTAATACCTTGGCATAAAAACAGGTATATTCCTTAGTTGTAAAAGCATTAAGCTGGCCGCCTACCGCATCAATTGTTTCGGCTATTTGTTTAGCTGTTCTTTGGGTAGTGCCTTTAAACAGCATATGTTCAATAAAGTGAGAAATACCGTTGTACACCGGTTCCTCATACCTTGAGCCTGTCCCGACCCATACCCCAAGAGAAACCGAATGGACATTGGGAATATACTCACAAATAACCTTTAATCCATTTGTTAAAGTTGCTCGTTGATACATATCGTTTTCCTTAATCTTAATCTTTTATTTAATTTGTTTTTAATGAAATTAATGCTTCGCGTTTTAAAAGAAAAAATCCTGCTTTTATATATGTTGCAATAAATTTTTTGATATAAGCTTTCGTTGCAACATATATTCTAAACAAATCAATTTGACCATTTCCTACCTGTCTTGCCTGATTGTAACCGGTTTGCCGGTATGTACATAAAGGATATAAATTGTAATTAACGAATTCAATAACAACATTTTTATATTCTTAAAAAGATCTTTTGAAGGGAGTTACCAATGCAAGGTAATTTAATAACGACACTGCTGGCGCTTATATTTTATCTTACCTCCAGTGTATTTGGCGGTAACTCCGGATCATCACAACCTATATCAACCCCAACCAATCCCGGTTCTAGTCAGGTGAGCAATTTCCCACGTTCCGGGAAAGTGACCGGTAAAGAAACCAACCTACGCGATAATTATCAAAACGGCACTCCTGTCGGCGCTCTTTCCGAAGGCTCCTCTTTACTGGTCCTTGATGAAAAAAATGGTTGGTACCGGGTTCAAGCCGATGGTGATCGGCAAGGATGGGTTCCTAAATGGACGGTATCACTTAAAACTTATGCTTCCGGTATTAGCAATAGTGAAAAAATCATCGCCGGTTATTACGTAGAAAATTATGCCGGTGATTCCATCGGTTATAAGGCTTTAGCTCAAAACCTCGGCGCTATCAATATGCTAATCCCTTTCTCGTTCCAGGTTGACCAGTATGGATCCATCCAGAGCAGCCACAGTTCTAAACCGGTTAATCTGGCCAGGTCGGCCGGAGCGGATACTTTAGCCCTGGTTAACAATATTAAGGGTGGCAATTTTAATAGTAATGCAATTCATAAAATGCTTACCAATTCGGCTTCACGTTCCCGGGCTATTAATGGTATTATCAGAACAATAGTGGAAAATGGTTACCAGGGAGTAAATATCGACTTTGAAAATGTTCCAGCCAAGGATCGAATTTATCTGACGGCTTTCTTCCGGGAATTATCCGCTGCTTTACGGCCAAAAAATTTATCGGTAACAGCGTCGATTCCCGCCAAAACTTATGATGATAAAACCTCCAGTCACGGAGGGGCTTATGATTACCAAGCAATAGCCCCCTACTTGGATCGGGTAATGATAATGACCTATGACGAACATTATTCAGGAGGAACAGCGGGACCGGTGGCCTCGTATCCTTGGGTGGAAAAAGTAATAAATTACACGCTCCGTTACTTTTCAAACAGCAAGATTATCGTCGGTATAGCTGCTTATGGTTATGACTGGAGTTTAAGTAACGGCAAAGCAATAACTTTTAAGGCTATTCAAAATCTAATCAAAAAGCATAATATTGCTCCTAAATGGCATGCTAATTATAAAGTACCCTACTTCACCTATAAAAATTGGGGCATAACCCATCAAGTATGGTACGAAAACAGTTACAGCACCGCAACCAAGATGGAACTGGTCCGCAAATACAATTTACGGGGAGTTGCCGTCTGGCGTCTCGGTTACGAAGACCCCGCCATCTGGAGCACGATCCAGCAACAATTAGCACATTAATTCGGGTCTAAAAGAAGGTTCTTAGACACGGATTTACACGGATTTAAGGGATTCGGATAAAGGATTTAAAAATCAATATGATATTATAAAAAGCGGCCCAAAGCCGCTTTTTAATATTATTATTAGGTTTTTAATCCGTGTTAATCTGTGTTAATCCTGTCTAATAGTCTTTTATAGACCACCCTTGGCTCTTATCTTTCACAATACCGAAGAAACCGTCCCCGGCTCTAACCCTCTCTTTCGTAATGATTTGATCAATATCGGTAGAGACTCTTTGGTGGAAATGGTTGGATGTAAAAGTATGATACCGCCGGGTTTTACTTTTGACAGTACCCGGTCCAACAAAACCTCCGGGGCTGGATTTTTCCAATCAATCGAATCAACCGACCACATAATCGTCCTATAGCCAAGCTGTCCGGCCACCCGTACAATCTGGGCATTCAACTCCCCATAAGGGGGAGCGAACAGGTTAACCGGTTTTTTACCCACTATTGAAGTTAGTAAGGAGGTGTTCTCCAAGATCAACTTCCGTAATTCCTCTTGCCCCATTTGCTCGGGATGGCCGTGGTATAAACCATGATTGGCTACTTCATGACCATCGGCGGCAATTGTTCTCACCATCTCAGGAAAAGCTTTTACCCATGTTCCCACAAAGAAAAATGTAGCCTTAACCTTTTCGGAACGTAATGTCTTTAGTATCTCCCCTAAGTATTCCTCACCCCAAGCTACATTAATCGCCAATGCCGCCCTGGGACTGTCTTCTTTTCCGTGGTATACCGGTTTAAAATAATCCTCCGATATATCCGGGGTAACTTCACTTATAAGAAGGTCTAGATTGGTTCCCGGTTTGGCCGTAAAGACCCGGCGGACATTTATTGCTATATTTACAGCTTTTCCAGCTTCAGCCGGAATTATCTCACCGGTTTCACCGTAATAACAAGCGTTCCGGGGTTCACGGCTTACTTTTTCGGCCAACACTTTAACTACAGACGCTACCTCATCCGGCAATAACCCCTGTAAAAGTTGACCTTCCAATCTAACTCCCTGTTTAACACCGAACGCCTGTCGAGCTATCCGTTCCCGATTAACTATAATTCCACTTATAAAGATTATACAAATTAAGCCAATTATAAATATCTTTAGCTGCTTTTGACCTAAAAAAATAATCCTCATAATCCCACCCCCAACCGTCTCTTATTTTTTATTCAACGTTAGGGATGAGTATTACAGGATTTTCGCCATAAAAAATATTTGTTTATTGTTCAAAGTTTAGAGTTTTATTTTTTATTAGTGTAACAATAAAGTGTTTAACCCGCAAATTTAGAGTAATTGTTTTATGTCTGGTTTTTAATTTTCAATTCTCAATTGTCAATTATTTTAACTATTTCCTTCGCCGCCCTTCTCATTACCTCTCCCGGGCCGATC
The DNA here is from genome assembly GCA_023435225.1 of Bacillota bacterium. Taxonomy (GTDB): domain Bacteria; phylum Bacillota; class UBA4882; order UBA8346; family UBA8346; genus UBA8346. The sequence goes on along the minus strand of JAEYRX010000046.1, from coordinate 13,454 downwards.
ATTTCTTTAACCGTGTTTAACTCTGCTCTTAATTTTTCATTATATTGAGTATCAATAAGGATTTTTTTTAGCCTGTCACTTATGTTCTGAGTGGTTAATTGTTCCTGAATTAGCTCCGGCACTATTTCCCGCCCCATAACAATATTGGGTAACCCAATTAGCAACTGTTTAGCTTTATGCTCCTTAGACTCCAAACGCCGGTAAATAAAGAATGACAACTTGGAAATACGGTAAATGACAACCATCGGAGTATTTAAGATAGCCGCCTCCAAAGTTGCGGTTCCGGAAGCGATTACTGCACCATCAGTAGCTGCCAGTAAATCATAGACGCCTTCAGTAATTATTTCCAAAGAAATCCGGTATGGTTTGATCATCGAAAGCAACCAATCCCGGTTAATCGAAGCGGCTATCGGCAATACCCATTTAATATCCAGATCCCGGCTTAATTCCTGCGCTGTTTCCAGCATCAAAGGCAATAAATTGATAATTTCCTGACGGCGGCTCCCAGGCATCAATGCGACTAACTTTTGGCCCGGATTTAATTTCAATCGCTTGCGAAACTCTGTCGGCTCCGGATTCCCTACCCGATCAATTAATGGATGGCCGACATAAGTAACGTTAGCTCCGAACTTCCGGTAAAAATCAGCTTCAAATGGCAAAACTGCCAATAATAACTTTATTCGTTCGGCCAGTTTTACCGCCCGATCCTCCCCATAAGCCCAAGCCGATGGTGAAAACATACAGACTACCGGTATCTCCCGCTCTTTAGCTCTTTTAGCCAAAGGTAGGTTAAAACCTCCGGAATCCAGCCAAATCATCAAATCCGGGCGCCGTCTTTCCCATTCCTTGTCAATTTCATCTATAAGTTTAGTCATCCGACGGATATTTTTTAAAGCTTCTACAAAACCAAGCGTACTCCGGGAGAGGGTATCAAAAAAAACTTCCATCCCGGCAGCGGCCATCTTTGGACCACCCACTCCATAAAAAATCGCTTCCGGAATAACCTTTTTTAACTCTTTGATTAAAACTTCCCCGTGCATATCCCCGGAAAACTCACAGGTCGATAAAAATATAACCGGTTTTTTTGTAGGCATCAGGCATTAAGCATTAGGCATTAGCCGAAAGATAGAATCCTTTTTTCCTTTCGAAAACCTAATACTTTCCATCCTTTCAACATAATTAATCATAAAATAAATTCGCTAAAAAGTATTTGTTACCTTTTTTATATAAGTTGAATTAAATTTCCCGAATAAATATTACATCTCTAAAGCCAGACGTAATAGGAAATTAATGAATTTAATTCAACTTATTACAGCGGAAAATAAGATGAACTAAATTCTGCTATTTACTCTTTCCCATTCGGCTTTTGGAAGGGGAAAGCTTATTCGTATGATTTAGTTCATCTTATATAGTTTATTTCTTTAAACGATAAAAAAAGTAAGTCCCTTTTCAAGGTAACTTCTTTAACCTCCAACGGCCAGTCTTCCATTAGTGTAAATTCCAATGGGATCTGGTTCCCTAAAAAACGTAAAAAATCTTTAGGTACGGTTCGTCCGGAGATAATTAAACGGGTTGGATAGAACCGCAGGTTTTTGGGACCGCTTATTTGTAATTCTCCGGCCAGTTGTACCGGGACTTCTTTTTCAAAAAGTTTTGCCTCAGAACTGATAAGAAATTCTCCCGGATAAATTTTTACTCCCGGTTTTAGCTGGGGATAAAGCAAATTCAAGTATTCACTGAAAGATTTGGCAGTAACGGTCGCTTCTACAGTAGTAGCACCGATACTCAATAGCTGTAGTCGTTGCTTGGTTAATAGTAAGGACAGATTAAAAGTAAAACCTCCATTTTGAAAATTTAAGCTGGTAAAACGAATATTACTAATTATACAGTTCTCACCTTTGACCCGGACCCACCTTATTTTACCTTGAGCAATATCAAATAAAGTTAACCAGTTTAAATCAGCGGATATTTTTACTTTTGGGTCCTTACCCCATCCCAGGCTATCTTTTAATGATGACCTTACCCAAATATTTAGCCAACCTTCAACAGAAAGTAGTACCAGAAACAATCCGGCCAAAACCAGGATAACCAATCTTACCCGATTATCATTAAAGTATTTTTCGGCCCATCTATAAATATTTTTAAAATCTTGCAAAAAAGCCACCCCGGCAATTGTGTTTCTTACAATGAAGCAAAATATCTATTTTTTTTAGTTTAAGCATGATATACTAACTTTATTACTGAAGTATTCTAAACTAAAGGTGTACAACCATGTTCATTTTGGAAAAAAAAATTACTTTGGATGAATTAATAAAATTGGCTGAACAGACTTTCGGCGATTTAGTGAAGGCGGTTGTAGATGTTGAAAAGGAAATCATCGCCGTCGATGCGGAACTTCATTCCGATGAAGAAGAACTGCTGATTGAAAACGGTTCGGCCCAAAAAAATCTTTGGGGTATTAACCTGTATCCCACTCTGGAAAATGATGATTTTATAGAATTTGATTCCATGATTAACATCAGGCCTTCCTTCGGGAACATGAGTCGTGGAGTTGATGACCCGCAAATCCGCCAAAAAATTGTTTCCATAGTGGATAAATGGGTGGAACGATGAGTTATCAACATCAACAACTAGCCGAAGGAAGGTGGTGGGAGTTTTCCTTCATTACACAACTCGCCAATATCGGTAGCGAAGTCGAACGGACGATTAAATGGAAGAATAAGAATAATCCCGAATTTTTCCAACGTGCTTTATACCGCATGTTGGAATTGATTGATCTTACAGTCGCTGATCCGAAAAACCATCAACGTTTGAAAGAGCTTTTACGTGCAAGAGAGCTGTTAATCGATTATTTAATATACGATAATCAGTATCATTCAACCGATCTTCAATGGCAAAAGTATTTTTATTATTTTACTTATTTATGTCGTCAATAAGTTTCTTTAATGCCCGAGTAAATCTTCATACTGAACCGGTATCGCCGGAACTTTATTGAAATTGTAATCTCTACTCTAATTTAATCCGTTTTATATAGTTGGTTAAAGATTGTTTGGGTTTCCCGGCAGGGTTCCAAGCCTAACTCATTTTTCAGGATTAATTTTAAAGATTGATATTGTTCCTTGACCGCACTTCGATTTCCCATACCCGCATGAGCAAACATTAATAACCGGTGGATCTCTTCGGATAAAGGATCTAAGGCCGTTAGCAGTTGCAAATGGCTGATAGCATGATTATAATCCTTTTTATCGAGATAATACCGGGCTAACCGTAACCTAGCTTCAAAATAGAGATTTTTAAAGTACTCCCGGTCCGGTAACAGCCAAACATAATCGAGTTCTTGCAAATAATCACCACTATATAATGCTACCGCCCGTTCCAAAAAATCAGCGATTTTCTCCGGAGAAGTCTCGTCGTTAAATCCAGCTATAACTAATTTTTGAAATCGAGTTCGATCAGTGGAGAACAGTTTTGCAGCCAGTTGATATTGTTTGTTTTGGTATACAATTAAATCAGGATATCCGATCTTCTCCAAAATTTGACGCAGGTAATATAAACTGGTATGAAAGAGACCTTGCGCCTTTTTAAATTCATTATCGGGCCAAAGTACTTCAATGATAGTTTCTTTGTAAACCGGATTTCTTTGGTGAGTTAAAAAGGCCAATAAATCACGAGTCTTAGAAGTACGCCAATTAATTGGCGATATTTCCGTTCCTTCTTTAAAAATACGGAGCGATCCTAAGGTTTTTATTTCCAGAATACTGCTTTTGGTTTTTAATTGCAGCTCGGAAGTGATCGGATCAAATCTCTCCAAAGCTTCTACTGCCGACTGACGTACGCTTGGATTAGAATCTTCACTCAATCTCTTCAACATCGAAACTGCATTTTCAGTCCCGATTTCACACAAAGGGGTTATAACCGACCTACGGACTTCCGGTTCTTCATGCCCGGCCAGGTTAGTCAGGAGAGAAACCGCCCTTTTTCCCAAACGAACTAAAAGGCGTTGAATGAAATAAACTTCAATTCCGTGTTCCATTCCATAGCGGAGAATACTTTGATATTCGGCAATCGTCAAAAAAAGTCTGACCAGATTTTTACGGGCAGCTAAATCTAATAATTTACGGGATAATTCACCGGCTTTTTCCCGATTGCCCATTTTAAAATTAAGCACGGCTAAAGTACCATACCCATAACTTAATGGTACGGCAAATTGCCACTGTTCTAAACGGGGTAAAGCTTCCATGAGCATTTTTTGGGCTTTAGGTATATTACCGTTTTGAATAAACGTTGGGGCACATATGACCTGACAGGATGCCAATAATGTTTCGGATTGGGTTTGGGCTTCCGCTAAAACTTGTTCGGCGATTGTTAAAGATTCGGTCAATCGGCCTTGGAAGGCTAAACAACGGGTTAGATAGGCTTTATTCAGGGAAAGAAAGTGACGTTCTCCACCATTTTCAGCTAATTCAATTCCTCTGCGATAGAAAGTTTCAGCCTTTTTGAACTCGCCAAAATCTATATATATATTCCCTAATTGATAGTAAGCCGATGGCAACGCCTCAATCATTCCTAAGTTTTCTTTGATGGTCACACTTCGCTGTGCATATTCGAATGCTAAATCTAATTCGCCCCACTCTTGATATATGGAGGCCACGAAATCTTGAAAATTATAATTAGGTAAAATCTGATTGGGTGAGATTTTAATTCCTTTTTGGTAACATTTGAGCGCATTGGTATGGTCCCCCATCCAATAGAAAGTATTTCCAAGCCCTTCCAATAAATGAGGCATAATCCAATAATCTTTTAAAGCATCGGCGGTCTTAAGCGCTTGGTTCAACAACTGGTTTGCATCTTGAAACCGCCCGATTCGAGATAAAGCAAAGGCCATCTCCAACGGTAAATCAAAACGGATGTTAGTTTCTGCTTGTAAAACCGGATTAGCTTTTTCTAAAATTACCAGACTCTCTTTATTACGGCCATGTCCATTAAGAATACGGGCTTGTAGAAATTGACATTCAGCGATGCCGGTAGTATCCTTCTTTTTTGTAAACTTATCTAGAGATCCTTCTACCCAAAATTCGGCTTCGTCTAGCTTGCCTTGATAGATTTTAATTTGGGCTTGAAAAAAACATAGCCATTCATCGGCAAGTATCTGTTCCAAAGAAAGCATTCTTAACCAGCGTTCCACCGTCTGCCAGCGCCCTTGCCGGAAGGCTTCTTTGCCGGCCTTCTCTAGTAAGGAAAGCAAATCCTGATCCACTCCAGCTATAAGGTAATACTCAATTGCCTGATCCAAATTACCGCTTTGTAAAGCTATTTCCCCAGCTTTATGTAATAAGTGTTCTTTTTTTTCGCCAAGTCTCTCTATTAAAAAATCGCGAAACAATTGGTGATAGCGGTAAGCTTTTTCCGGACCCGCTAATGGTATTAAAAACAATTGCTGTTTTTCCAAATAATCCAAGATTGGCCCGGAGTCGTTACGCTCCAATAATAAATTGCAGCTCTCCGGATTAATTGTCTCCAAAACTGCGGTGGAAAGTAAAAAATCCCTGATTTCATCCGGTTGTTGTTCCAACACCTCATTAGCCAAATAAGTATATATCTCAGCCATACCGCTGTTGGTTTGCAAAGGCAGATTGGCATTCATCGCCGCATCCGTCAATAGTTTAAGCGCGGCTGGCCAGCCGTTGATTTTTTCTTTTAGTAACTGCTGATTTAGGCTTGTTAGTTGTAATGTTCTTTTATCTAGAAAATCATTTGTTTCATCATCCGTAAAGCGTAAATCTTCTATCCCGACGCTCAATACCTCACTCTGAGTTTTCAATCGTGAAACATTTAAAGAAGGTAAAGTACGGCTCGCAATCATTACATGGACACAATCCGGAAGGTGTTCTAAAAAATCCTGCATGAAACGTTGTATTAAAGGATCGGAGATTACTTGATAATCATCGAAGGCCAGTAGTAACTGATAATCAGCGTGTTGGGAGATTTCATTAACTATAGCTGTAACTATTAACCGTAAAAAGTTTTCGGTGTTTCCTTCTTCGATAAGCTGCTCAGCTTGAATACCGAACTCAGGAATATGAGAACGAATACCGGTTATTAAATATTGTAAAAAAACCGCCGGATCATTATCGTAAATATCTAATTGAAACCAGGCCAATGACCGTCTCGTCTCAGTTGCCAATTGGAGCATTAAAACGGTTTTCCCGTAGCCGGCAGGCGCCTGGATCAAGGTTAATTTTCGCTCTTCAAACCCTTTGAGAAGGTTTATCAGCCGGGGCCGGTTGATAATTCCTTTGCCTACTCTCGGCGGCAATAGTTTGGCAAGTAAGATTTCGACCATTTTTATTACCTACTTATTTTCAGTTTGTAAATATAGGTTAAAGAAATTTTTCTCTTTTAAAATCGCTGTTTTATCATCTGTTTAATTCTATATGTAAATATTCAATACTTTCTCCCGGAAACCTTTGAGTAAATGTTGAGAATTTGTTGATTAATTATTGTTATGATAAAAGAGATTAACCTATTAGGAGGATAAAAAAGATAACCCATGCGAATTATTAATAAAAGATTCAGTATTTTTATATTGGCATTTTTTATAGGAACGGTTTTCCTGACATGTACAGCGCAGATGGCAATTATCAAAGAGCCTGCTATCGGCCAAAATATTAATCCGGATGCCAAGAAATCAATTGAAGGTAAAATCACGATAATTTCTCCGAAGAGCGGAGCGGATTGGTATCAGAATTCGAGTCAGCTCATTTCCTGGACCGGTAGGGGAAACTTAAATAGAGAATTAGGCCCGGTTGATGTTACTCTTTGGTCAAAATCTACCAATACTCTGGTTAGAACCATCCAAAGCAATGTTAGCGGTACCGAGGTGACCTACAAGGTTCCCTGGAACCTGTCCACTACCGCCGAATTTGAAGTACGGGTTACTAGTAAAAATTTTACCAACTTAGAAGCCCGCCAAACAGTCTATATCCGCCGCTCCACAGTGACATTTTACGAGCCGAAGGGTGGCGAAACCTTGTCGACCGGTTCGATGCAATCTGTCAAGTGGACCTATACCGGAACCCCCGGTCCTTTAAAGTTGGTCTTGGAAGATAACTTTAATAGTTACCTTATCAAAGACAGTATTTCTTGTGAAGTTTGTGTAACGAACTTTACGGTGCCGACACCGCAGTCAAATTCAACCAATTTGCGTATTGCGGCCTATACGGCCGACAATAGTAAACCTAATCCTGTAGGGGGTGTTGGCTTCTTCACGCTTAACGTCCCAATGCCTACCATCACAATTACCCAACCGGCTCAAGGAACGAGTTATAAGCCGGATGCGAACATTCCCATCAAGTGGACCTATACCGGAAACATCGGTTCAACTGTAACGGTTATGATTGCACCGGTGGCAGGTGGTACACCGGTCTTCAACAATCAAATCTCCGCCGGAAATGGAGGACAGGGTGGGTATGACTGGAAGCCTCCGATTTCTGTGATTGACCAACAATATGCTATCACAGTGACAAGTGTGCAAAATAAGCAGATTTCCAGTAAAACTACGATAACTGTATCCAAACCATCCATCACCATTACCCAACCAACCTCAGGAGCATCCGTCCAGCAGGGTGCGGTTGTCCCCATCCGATGGAACTATGTTGGAAATATTGGCATGGTCAAGGTAAAAGTTTTAGTGGCAGCTAACGGATCGTCGGTTTTTGAGACAATTGTTCCCGTCACCCAAGGTATTTGCAATAGTTGGAGTCCTCCGTCTTTTCCAACAGCCCAATTGTACTTAATCAGGGTGGAAGGTGTAACTATTCCGCAGATTTTCAGCCAAATTCCGGTCACTGTATCGGCACCAAAAAATGGTAAGTTGAAGGTTCTTTTGATCAAATCAACCAATCAAACTGACCCGAACTGGGCGGCAAACTATTATATCGGAGGTGCTAATTTTGCGGGACCGATGAACGCGAAGATCACCTCGGTGAAAAATATCTCTCAATCTTCTTTCGTACTGTGGATAATTGATGGAAACGCCAAACAATCGCCAAATGTTAACTTTACCCCCGGTAGTTCCTCTAATGTATTTAACGGTATGAAGCTTTTTGGGAGCAATTGGAGAGCGAATTTAAATCTCCCCTACCCAAGCTATGTCGAGCTTGAGGTGGAATGGGCGGAATAGATGAAATAGTGCCTCAACGGCCAAATCATAGAATCATAACCTCTAATTATTATGCCTCCCGGTTACAGCCCTGCGACGTCGGTCCGGTGACTCCGGTCGCTTCTAATCTGACCGAGGAAGGTCGGTCTAAAAATCGTCGGGTAGAGTTGGTAGAACAATAGCCGGTTTAAAAATACATTTATTTGGAGGAGAGAAAATGCTGAAAATTAGACATTCATTTTTAATTTTTACGGTTTGTGGCCTGTTATTTACATTATTTTTCAGTCTCAGTATTATGTCGGCGGCGTTTACTACCCCGAAATTGTTGACGCCATTTATTCCGACCGGATTTGTGATTGATGAAAAATATTCATCCACCCAAAATGTAGGCATGTTTACTGGCACCAATATCGTGGCCCGAAAAGTTAATCAGTTGCCGAAACCCTTCGTGACCCCTGAATTTTCGGAATTACTGCTTGGATATACGGAAATTACCGATTCCTCATATTTATCGATGATGTGGAATGAAGCGCAACAAAATGCCGAGAAGGAATCACAATCGCAAACTAATCCGAACAATACTTTTATCGGTAAAGAAGTCATTCCGGGCGGAGGGGTGATTTATTGGTACCAGGGAATGCATTTTAACGGTGAAGGCGCCAAAGATGAAGCAACGCAGATTACTTTTTACCGGGCTAGAATCATTAAACAAGTGAATAATGGTATTTTAAGTATTAAAATAACCGACTTTGTCGGTGAACGGGATATAATTCGTAAATGTTTTCAATTGAAATAGCAGTTTAAGAAATCATTTTTAGGTAAAGGAGATTTAAAATGTTGAAAATGAAGTTGATTTGGTTGGTATTGATCGGATTACTATTAGGTTCTGCCATAACCTGGGCGGCGCCGCCACAAGACTATACCCTTGTTTACACATTTAAAAATCCGGACGGGACACTCTTTCGAACCATAAAATACTATCTGCGCAACGGTAACAAATACCGGGCTGATTATCTTTCAGGCGCCGGCGCGGTAAACACCATCAAAATCATGCGAAAAGATAAGGGTCTGGTTTGGTTATTGGACCCTGGTTTTAAAACCTATACTGAAACCGCTTTAGCTCAAGGCCCCTGGGAGCGGGCAATAAATGAGTATTATATTACCGACTTCAATGAATTCAAAAAAACCGGCGAGACGAAGCTTTTAGGTTACTCCTGCGATATGTATGAAACGGAAGGTGACGGTTGGTCCAATATCATTGTTGTTGCCCAAGATATAAATGTCATTTTAAAAACTGAAAGCATTGAAAACGGTAAAATCGTCCAGATCATGGAAGCTACCGAGTTTCGTCAGGAAAAACCGGCGGCGGCGTTATTTGAGATTCCGGCCGGATATAAGCGCAGTGAATAAAAAGAGTTAATCAAACGGATGAAACTTTTTATAAAATGTCCGGGGAACGATAAACGAAATAGCTTGAGGGACTACTTCAATTGTTATTGAGTACTTATCGTTCTCCGGAATATCATTGGTCTTAAACTCCCCGTCGATATGAAAATCAAACTGTTCTCCCGCCTCTATCTCCAGCTGTTTAATCTCGAAACGATGGATTAACGGTTTGTCTTTCCGGGCAAACCGTTTATTAATCTTATGGTGCCAACCGTTCCAGAGGGAAACCATATATCTGGCTACTGCTAATTTTGTTTCAAAATTAAACAAATAAAGGTCCATATTACCGTCATTACATACTACATCAGGACAGATTTTAAATAGTTTTCCATAGTAAGGTCTGGTACCTACCTCAATCATCGGCGAATTAACGCTTAATTGCAATGACTCTACCGGAAACTCCGCATTGGTCCTGGTTCCCCGGAGGGCATATTTCCCATCTCGAATATTTAAATTGTAGTATTTACCCGATTTTAGATCGTTTTTAAAAAAAGTAACCATAGCTGAATGAACATAATTAAATAATCCGGATTTGATATTCCCGTCACGGATTACTTTTTGAGCATCTCTTAATCTCAATACCTCGGTGTCAAACCCCAACCCTACTAATTGCCCATAGTAAACCTGATTATTATGATGAATCTTTAAAAGGTCGACTTTTATAGTATATTCATTTCTCATACTTTCGGCATAAATACTTAACTGTTTCCCGATTGAATAAGGCACTTCATATGAGTCTTGAATACCATTACCTGAACCGCCTCTTAAAAACCCAATCGCCTTTTTCCGTTTTACTTCACTGTGGTTAGCGGCATTCATCATGGCATTTATCGCATCATGGGCCGTACCGTCTCCTCCCCAGACCAACAGATAACTGTAGGGACCATTATAAAACTCATGCACCATTTCGATAAAATGCGATTTGCTTTTACTTTCGATAACCACTGGAATAACCGTTTTCTTTAATAACCGTTTCAAAATCTTGATGTATTGCGGATACCTGGTCGGATTGATCAATAATACACACGACTCAAAACCATTATTGACGATTTGATTCATGTAAACCTCTCACCAAAAGCGATATTTTCTTCTACTCATTCTGTAGTTTTATCAGAATTCCCTGTTTTTTTACTAGGAATATTAATAATCAATACAACTTTCGCACCTATATTTTAATGCAGTAAAGTCAATAGTTTATGGACACCAAATTTTGAAAAATCGTTAAATCGTTCGATATTTTCAAAATTTGATTTTAATTGATATGACTTTACCGCAAGGTTTTTTTGAGGTGCGAAAGTTGAATAATCAAATAGAATTGTCGCAGAAAAAGATGGATGATATACTTAAGAAGGGGGATTTAATAATCAATTCTCAATTTTAAATAGCTTTGGAGGGATATTATTGAACAACCGCAAATCCATTCCCTGGGATTTAATTATTGCAATTTTGGGAGCTATCGGGATTTATCTTTCTTTGCCGTATCATTTGCCGGAAAAATTCCTCAAAGAGATTTATTTAGCCGGTCTCATTGTACTGGCAATAATTTTTGCCGAGTTTTTCGCCTCAGTCATGGCTGTTCCGGCCTTTTTGAATAAAATTCAAGATCAGGAACCCTTAAAACCCCGACCGATGCCGCTCAAAGAAGGCCTGTTTTTGGCTAAATTATCCCTAAGTTCCCTGGTTTACTTTACTATGTTCTATTTTTACACAGCCTATTGCGCTCAGACCAATCCGGTCGGCCAAAATAAAACCTGGCTGATGATCGGTTCTCTGCTCTTCTTTTATACTTTGTTTGCCTTCTTTGGAGCTCTATGGCGAGTTTTGGATCGTTCTCCCGAATAAACGGAAAAATAATCTAAAAACTAAACCCGGTAGTTTGTATCTACCGGGTTTAATAATTTATTTCATTTTCGCAATAATCGCATCGGCCATTTCCTTAGTACCCACCGCAGTCGGATCATTCCGATCGGCTTTCATATCATAAGTAACGTCTTTATTATCGGCTATTACCGCCGCTACAGCTTTCTCCAAGCGGTCAGCCGCTTCCTGTTCTCCAATATACCTTAACATCAGCATTCCTGAGAGAATCAAAGCGGTCGGATTCACTTTATTCATTCCTTTATACTTTGGCGCCGAACCGTGAGTCGGTTCAAACAAGGCAACCCCATCACCGATATTGGCTCCTGGGGCTACTCCAAGACCTCCAACCAAACCGGCGCAGAGATCCGACAAAATATCGCCATATAGATTAGGCATTACCATTACATCAAAGGCCTCCGGCCGTTGGACCAATTGCATGCACATGGCATCGACCAATACTTCCTCATAACCAATCTTACCTTCGTAATCCTTGGCTACTTCCCGGGCAACCCGGTAAAAGAGACCATCGGTATATTTCATAATATTAGCCTTAGCAACCGCGGTTACCTTTTTCCGATTATTCTGAACCGCATAATCAAAAGCATATTTAACAATTTTCCGGCAGCCGGTGATGGACAATGGTTTAATTGAAATTGCCGAGTCGTCCCGGATTTTGCCTTTAGCCATGCTAATAATCTGTTTGGCCTCCGGAGTATCCAGATCAAATTCAACCCCAGCATACAAATCTTCAGTGTTTTCCCGGATCATTACTACATCGATATTCTCATACCGGGAACGAACTCCTGGATATGACTTACATGGCCGCACACAGGCGTATAAATTTAAAGCATGACGCAAAGCCACGTTAACACTACGAAAACCAGTACCGATCGGAGTGGTAATAGGTCCTTTCAGCGCCACTTTATTGCGGCGGATTGATTCCAATACTTGTTCCGGGAGTGGTGTACCATATTTCTCCATTACATCTATCCCGGCGTCGTGAACTTCCCAATCGATTTTAGCTCCGGTCGCATCAATAACTCGACGGGCGGCTTCCGTTAGTTCCGGTCCGGTCCCGTCTCCGGGAACCAAAGTAATCTTATGTGTCAAAAAATTTCTCTCCTTCCAACTAAATCTGATAAATATGGATGAAAATTCGACAAACCCAAATTAAAAATCCTGCATTTTAACAAAGAATATACATAATACTAAATTACATTCTAGACATCATGATTATATCCATGAAAATAGTCTTTTTAACTTTTGCCTAATGCCTATTACCTGTTGCCTATTCAGTATCCCTTCGCCTCATTCAAATTAATATTCTCTTCCCAAACCCAGTCAGCCACTGTATATTCGGTGTAACGGCCCGGTTCTTCTCTGACGATAACGTTTTTAATCCCGGCGTTAATAATCCATCGAGTACACATCTTGCAAGGTTTGGTTCCGGAGACGAATTGGCCTGTTTTAGCATCAATACAAGCTAAATAAAGAGTTGCGTCCAGCATATTCAACCGGTCGGCATGAATTATCGCGTTGGCTTCGGCATGAACCGAGCGGCATAGCTCATAACGTTCACCCGGAGGTATCTTAGCCTCTTCTCTCGGACAATAACCCAGATCGCAACAGTTGACCGTCCCCCTGGGAGCTCCGACATATCCGGTACTGATAATCTGATCATCCCGGACTATCACCGCCCCGAATTTCCGCCGTAAACAAGTCCCCCGTTCCGCCACCTGACTGGCGAGGTTCAAATAATACTCTTCCTTAGAAGGCCTCATTGTTGTTACCTCCTTTAAAAATTAAATTTTAACTTTTAATTATTGAAATAAGCCTAAAACCAGACCCTTTGTCCCTGGACTTACCATTACCCACATCTTTTTAAGAAAAAGGGGACAAATCCAATGCTGATAAAGTTTCTAAGGAGTTGTAAAAACGATGAAAACCTCTCCATAAAACTTTAATACCAGGGTAACCATCATTCTTT
>JAEYRX010000090.1 GCA_023435225.1 Bacillota bacterium | reverse complement strand
CCGGAAAAGCTTTCAAACATTTCTATTAGTCGGATTTCAAATGTTTTCAATTTCAAACTTCAAACTTCACTCTTCACACTTTTAATCAAGGAGGCTTTTATATGCTTACTGATAGAGACACCGGCATTAAAAAATTCATCTTCGACCGGATCTGCCAAATCGACGAAGAAATAGTCGAAAAAGATCCCGAATACAAAAAACTGGGCGAACGTCCGAGCGAACTACTGAAGCTGATCGCCGCCAAACTCTCCGCCGAAGATAACAAGCTGTTGAAAGAGTATGATGATATTTACTTCGAACAAGTTATCCGTCGGGACGAACTCCACTACAACCAGGGACTGATGGACGGGATACTGCTCTGTTACTGGGTATTGTCGGTGGGCAGAGGGGTGGAGGAGATTAAAGTGTAAATTCAAAAGGGTAAAGGGTAAAATAAAATCGCTCAAGAGTGAAAAATAGGCGATGCCGGCTGTATGATGTGGCGATAGGCGGCTTTGAACTCTAAAAGCACCCCTCTCTTGCTCTCACCCCGCGGGGGAGAGTAACCCAAAACCGTTGTTCTCCAAAAGATTTAAAGACTGTGAAGAAATTTGTACTTTCAATCTTTGCGATGTTTTATTATGACTACGAAGGCATCGGTTAATCTCCCACTGAATCTGCTACTTCGATATACTTCACAGGGGGAGAGCAAGAGAGAGGTCTACGCCCGAATTTCCGGCAATCAAAAAATAGGCGTCCCCGGCGCCACATTCATACTCACGCCTCTCGTCTCTCGCCTCACGCCTATCTAAGGAGGTCTACGGCTTTGCAATGAAGCTCTGATGAAAAACGATACGATGGAAAACAATTTATGGCCGGATTGGGTGACGGCACGATTAAATTTTGGGATCTAGAGACGGTTTTAGCCGGAGGGAGATCCGAAAAGTTAGAAAGAGTTGGTTTATACAAATCATTAACTAAAAGTAGGGTTGAAAGCAGGATATTTATATAAACCTTGGGATTACAGTTTCGTTAGCAATTGGCATTAAATAAATTTAAAGTAATGTTTAAAGTTCAATCACAATAATGGATATGCTATAATATAACTAGATTTATGATTAAGATGGAGTTGATTATATGCTGAAAAGCAAAACACCTATTAAAAGGAAACGGATAAAGCCGTCTATTAAAGAGCAGGGAGTAAAAAAAGCTTTGGCTAGTGTCAATGCTTCTCTGGCTATTGAAGGACTAAAACCAAGTAAAATAACTGTTAATCTTGGGAAACAATATCTTGAAGGAAAGATAAGTGCTCAAGAAGCTATTGGCAAGGTTAAAGAAAAGTATCTTAAGCACCGGAATGCTTAATGAGTAGTGGATTTTCGAAATATGACCGCCAAGAAATTACTCAATCTATTTATTGTTATCCCGACACGGATGTCTTAAAGAATAAAGCCGGAATAAAGGATGCTAAAGTTTTAGTTGAATTTGAAGCTGATGTGACTGCATTCCGGCAGTATATGCTTGAGAGTACTCCCATAAAAGGTAAGTTTGGGATAAAGCATCTTAAAAACATCCATAAACATATTTTTCAGGACATTTATCCGTTCGCAGGTAAATTAAGGCTAGAGGATATTTGGAAAGGTGATACTTTTTTTTGTAAGTCCCAATTTATTGAAGCAAATCTTACTGCTTTGTTAACACAGTTAAAAGGAGAAAAGTATCTTAAAGGCATTGATATTGATAAATTTGCACAAAGAGCCGCTTTTTATTTGTCTGAACTTAATATTATTCATCCGTTTAGAGAAGGTAACGGACGTACCATCAGAGAGTTTATCAGGTGTTTAGCTTTAGAAGTCGGTCTTAAAATAAATTGGTCATTTGTTGATGGTAATGAGTTGCTGAATGCAATTATTATTGCTGTTACAAATAATAGAGAGCTTCTTGAGAAATGCATTTATCAGACCATTGTTTCAAAAAAATAAGTAAACCCGAATCCATTGAGAAGTATAAAGGATGAGGAGGTAATTTATGAACAGGGATGATGCCCATAAATATAATTCTTTAAATATGGAGGGGATTTAGGTAACGGTAAAAGATGATTTGCCGTCATTAATGCGTGAAATTATTCGAATAACCAATAATATAAGTTAACCGGTTGATTTTGTAACCGGTTTTTTAATTAAGAAATATGGATAGAGTTAGGAATGGAAGTTAATCAGGAGCCTCGGACACTTCATTGTATTTTCCCATTAAAGCAAGTTTTCCTTCCGGCCGCGTCATCCGGCTGGAGTTTTAATCAAAACCAGATCCCGCTAATCGCCATCCATCCATCTGACCAAACCGGTAACCATTACCCGGTTTGCTTTTTTCTCTTTAATATGGATATTTTCAGCTTCTAATAAGCCGTAGCTCATTTCGGTATAAAAACCGAAGGGGAGATCGAGTGATGTTCCCAACTTCCAAATGGCGGATATTGTGTCTTGGTCCCAATAAGGCGAAAGATAATCCTGCAAATCCTTTTTTGTTCTAATCCGGGGTGGCTTAATTCCGATTTCCTTTAAGACATTTGGGTTTTGAATAAAATAAACCGACACCAAAACCGTTGTTCTCCAACAGATTTAAGACCACAGAGGCGACGGTTATTCTAATCTTTCCCGCCCGGAGAGGCAAAAACCATCATGCTACGAAGTATTCAAGAATAAAGTGCTGTAAAAAGTAGACAACGAAGTTCAGCTTTGTATATTGTCCTGTCCCCGAGCGGGGAAAGGTGGCCCGCAGGCCGGAAAGGGGTCTGAACCCAAGTATCGACGTATATTTTTTGCTTAAATCAATCAATCAAAAAAATAGGCGTCCCCGGCGCCACATTCACACTCCAAGCCTCTCGCCTCGTGCCTCACGCCTATCCCAGGAGGAATATTCCCGTGAAGCAAATCCGCGTCCATCAACACACCGTCGGCGCCATGAAGTTGTTATGAAAGCGGTATCAGAAGTTTGAAGTTAGAAGAGTGAAGTTTGA
>JAEYRX010000049.1 GCA_023435225.1 Bacillota bacterium | reverse complement strand
TACCAGAACCTTACTCTCCAAAAGAAAAAATTGATGGTTGTATGTACTATTCTTGGATATTTATTACTTATGGCTTATTAAGATTCAGGTTGACTTTGAAAAAATAATTTTATGCAACGCTAGTGATTTTTTATAACTATATTAATATTTTTGCCTAACTTTAATTATTCATAAAAAGCTATTTTTTGTTTTTTATTACCGAAAATTAACGAAACTTATGAGAAAATAAAACTTAAGAAATCTTTATTGCCCAATTTATTTTAATATAGATAAGCCTGGAAATTAGAATACACAATTGCTTAGATAAAAGAAAAAACCGGTCATTTTTTTGATCCGGTTTGGGTATTATTTTTATTATCCCAAATTTTTCGGGCATTTAGAACCCATTGTATCCGCTTTTTCCTTTCAATATAAGGAATATCAAGTCTCCGCATTTCCAGCCAGAGATCCTTGGGCGACATTTTACCGTTAAAGTAATAAAGGTCGATTAAAAAAGTAAGCACCAAAGGCGACCACATCATACTTCCATGAGACTTATCCATTCCTATACAAAGAGTGTTGGTAAATGGCCCGACAGCACTTACCGGATCAACTCTTCCGTCCCCGGTAATCGCATATTCAGGTGGTGAATTATGATTAGGCTCCAACCCCGGCCCTACTCCATACTGTTCTGAAATAGCCGGGTGATAATTACCATGAAGATCATAACTGCCGAATCCCAAACCATAAATAGCAATCGTATGTGGGACCGCTTGGTCCAATTTGGTCAATGTTCCGAAGCCGTCAGATAGTAACCCGGCTTGGGGATCCAACCATTTCATCATTGGAAGGTATTCTTTGATAAAATTGGCGGCTGTAGAAAGGAAATCGTCTCCTGATTTAATTGTCTTAGTTCCAAAAAAGAATTGTTCAGCAACTCGTAATCCAAACTCTTGTGATTTCTCCAAATCCCAACGTCCATCATAATCAACTCTCTCTCCCCGGCACTGCATCCCTAGTTCATAAATCCCATAATTTGGTCCGCCTATGGAGATTAATGAATTTAAAACTCCCGGATGAGCGGCTGCAACATATCGCCCTACCAAACCACCCAAACTATGACCTACCCAGTTAATCTTCGCTTCCGGCCAATTTCTTTTTATAAAAAAAATTAATGGTCTAGCATAATCCCTTTCGGTTTGCGGAAGGTCCAATCTCCAATCGTATTTTAAATAAATTACATTAATATCACCTAATTGTTGACGAATGTTATCAGCCTGCAAAACTTGCCAATTATCAAATATTTTTATTTTTTGCCGGTGTTCCCGACTGTTTATTTTCTTAGCCCAATATGCTAGTTCGTGTTCCAACAAATAATAAGAGCAGAAAAAATATTTTGTAACCGATGGTCCTTCACCGGTAGCCAACATTGATTGGGGAATAGGCTGATATTCGGAACCGGAAAGAAATGATGCCGGTTGGCGTTTACAAATGTGAGGATATGGCGATTGTTCAAGCCAAGATGAATCTTTTAATGGTAATCTATCCAAACTGCCCCAAAAACCATAGGTCAAAATTAAAAATGAGGGGGGTTTTTCGGCATAAACCTTATTTCCAATTACTAATAAAAGAATTAAGACTATAAACAAAATATTTCTGTGGTTAAATATCATAGTTGCTCCTATTAGGGAAGCGCTGATTAATCCGATTTTGTACGAGCAAATATGCGGTATTAGGCATTTTGCGAAGCACAAAATCGTCACTTATTCAATTAATCAGCGCTTCCTTAGTTATATTTAAAATCAAATTTAGATATTCTTGCATCTAATTTCGACTTCCTTTTGGTATCTCCTTCTAAAAGCAAATTGCATATATATAATAGTAAAAAGGAGTTTCACCTAAATATGCCTACCAAACCCTATGATCGGGAAAAATCCCTGGCCTATACTAATAAATGGGCCTTATCCAACAATCCGGACTATTATAATTTTTCCAGCCTTGGTGGTGATTGTACCAATTTCGCTTCTCAAGTAATCTACGCCGGCAGCGGGGTAATGAATTATACTCCCGTTTATGGTTGGTACTATAATAATGCCAACGATAAGTCTCCCGCTTGGAGTGGGGTTAATTATTTGTATAATTTCCTGGTTAATAATAAAGAGACAGGACCCTACGCTGAAGAAACCGGGGTTAAAGAAATGGAAGTTGGAGATATTATTCAATTATCTTTCGTGGGAAATAATAATTTTCAGCATTCATTAGTGGTCACTAAAATAAACCATCCGATTAATTTTGAAAACATTAATATTTCAACCCATTCTCCGCATGCTTATAACGAAAAACTAACTAATTATTCCTGGGCTCAAATCCGCTTTATTCATATTAAAGGTGTGAATGTTTGAATATATTAGTCAAAAGTCAGATGTCAAAAGTCATAAAATCAAACCCTCCGCCTCTGAATCTTAAATCTTTATCTCTAAGACTTCGAACTTTTGACTTTTGACTGAGTTACTTTGTTCTTTTGTCTTTTCCTATTGCCTATCCCCTGTTGCCTGTTGCCTAATGATTGTTGTCTCTTCCCTGCTCTCGGCCTAATTAAACATTTTGGACCATAACCTATTAGATCGGAGCGACCGGCTTTAGTTAAAGCTTCAAATATCAGTTTGTAATTTTCCGGACGGCGAAATTGGAGCAAGGCCCTTTGCATTGCTTTTTCTGTTGGAGATCTTGGTACATAAACCTTTTCCATTGTCCGGGGGTCCAGTCCGGTATAGAACATACAAGTGGACAAACTACCGGGAGTCGGGTAAAAATCCTGAACTTGTTCCGGAGTATAATGAATATCGCGTAGATACTCCGCTAACTCAATCGCCGCATTTAAATCACTTCCAGGATGGCTTGATAACAAATAGGGAACTAAATATTGCTCTTTCCCCAATTTGTGGTTTATCTCATAGAACTTCCGAACGAAACGGTCGTATACCTCTCGCCCCGGTTTACCCATCCGGCGTAAAACCCGGTCAGCGACATGTTCCGGAGCTACTTTTAGCTGCCCGCTGATGTGATGTTCACAAAGTTCTTCAAAAAATTGATCATCTTTATCCAACATTAGATAATCATACCTGATTCCGGAACGGATAAATACTTTTTTAATTTCGGGTATCTCCCGTAATTTCTGAAGTAATTGCAGGTATTCGGTATGATCGACTATTAAATTCTTACACCCGCCATCGGTCAAACATTGCTTATCCTTACAAGCTCCGACCTCATCTTGAATTTTACAAGCCCGGTTCCGGAAATTAGCGGTCGGACCACCGACATCATGAATGTATCCTTTAAAATTCTCCAGCCAAATTAATTTTTTGGCTTCATTAACAATCGAAGCCTGACTCCTCTTTTGAATAATCCGCCCCTGATGGAAATTTAAAGCACAAAAAGCACATCCCCCATAACATCCGCGATGGCTGGTAATACTGAATTCAACTTCTTGAATGGCTGGTACCCCTCCCGGTTCTTCATAAACCGGATGATATGTACGTTGATAAGGTAATGCGTATAATAAGTCCATCTCCTGAATCGACAAGGGCGTTGCCGGTGGATTTTGAACCAAATAACGGTCACCATGAGCTTGTAAAATAGTCCGCCCCCGGACCGGATCTTGCTCTTCATATTGGACTTTAAAGGCTTGAGCATATTTTTCCCGGTCGGATTTTACGGTTTCAAACGATGGTATAGTTTGCCAGTCTTTAGAATGACTTTGAATCGTTTCGTTATCCAATGACTGCAACACTGCAGTTCCTCGAATATTTTTCATTGAATCGATTTCTTCCCCGGCAGCTAATCTTGAAGTAATCTCAAGGATTGCTTTTTCACCCATTCCATAAACCAAAATATCGGCCCGGGAATCGACTAATATCGACCTTCTTACCTTATCATCCCAATAATCATAATGAGCAAACCGCCGCAGACTGGCTTCTACTCCGCCAATAATCACCGGAATATTCTTAAATGCTTCCTTAACGCGGTTTGCATAAACTATCACCGCCCGATCAGGACGTAACCCGGATTTTGCTCCTGGAGAATACGCATCCTGACTGCGTGGCTTCTTACCGACGGTATAATGATTAACCATTGAGTCGATTACGCCGGATGAGATTAACACTCCAAGTCTTGGCCGGCCTAATGTTTGAAATCCTGAACTATCGCGCCAATCCGGTTGAGCAATCACTCCTACCCGATAACCATTGCTCTCCAATAATCTGGTTATAATAGCCATCCCAAAGCTGGGATGATCTACATAAGCGTCGCCACTGACAAATAAAAAATCCAGTTGGTCCCAGCCGAGTTCTTTCATATCATCCTGTGATATAGGCAAAAATCCGGAGTTTTTCATATCTTTATTTTATCCCGCCTAACAGTAAATTTTCATACTTATCAACTTTGGCTAACTTCTTTAGCAAAGACAATAACCACCAAACACCCATTAGATTAAGTATTAAGATTAAGCCGAAAAATATTTTAAATGAGGAAAATTGAATCAGAACAGGAGCGATTAAAGGGCCAATTGTCCCTCTAATTCCTAACAAACTTATATGAACCGCCATATAAGAGTTGACTTTATCCTCCTCGGCCATATGCAATACGCTGTTTAAGGCGGCTAAATCAATACCGGCATTCACAATCCCTTGACATAAAGCAATTATCAATAAAGGCCATTGGTTACCGGTTAAAATATATATTACCGGGATTCCCAGATTTGCCAGAAATACAAATAGGGTAAGCTTAACCGGTGAATACCGGTCAATGAACCTTCCTCCCATAAAATAAAAAACCAACGAAGCAAATGAGATAATTAACCAGAATAACGAGATAAACTTGTCACTTACTTTTAAAACATCTACTTGATATAAAGGATGGGCCGGTAAAGTCATAATATTAGCCAGCCCAAATAAAAAAAGGGCTATCATATATCGCCGGAAATTAGGGTCGGTAAAAAATACCGTTAAAGCCGAAACTGTTTTCTTTTTTTCCGTCCTGACCGAAACAGATTCAGTTAGTACCGGTTTAATTCTACTAAAAGCAATTGACGAACAGATCCCGAAAACCGCCATAAAAGCGAATAGATATTGAACTCCCCATAAGGGTAAAATGAATCCGGCAAAGGCAGTTGAAAGCATTTGAGCCAGTGATGAACCCACCCTTACCCATCCCATCAAGGTCCCCCTAATCCCGGGCGGGTAAGCTTGACGCATTGCTTTGCCATAAATAGTAACACTAATTGAGCTAAAAAAGTAATGAAAGGCAAAGATTAATAGATACCAATGGACGGATTTATGAAAGATTAAAAAAAACAAGCAGAACCGGCTGATTCCATCAGCCATAAATACTCCCAGGAAAGGGCTTTTATGTTCAAACATCTTCGCCCATAGCGGCGAAAGCAACATCCAAATATTCGGTAAAGCGGCTAATAATCCGACCTCGAATGGTGTAGCCCCCAAACGGATAGCTTGAACCAGTAAAAATGAATTAACCCCGCCAAAAAATAATCCAAAACTTACTCCGGCAGATAAATCAAAAGCAAAGTTCCTTCTAATGTGCCGGGGAACTTGATACAGAAAAGAAAGCAAACTATAACCTCCAGATGTATAAAAGGAAATATGTTGAATTCAAACTAAATTCAATATAGATAATAATTGACTATATTTATTCGACGGAATTATAAATATCCTTTTTAATCAGAATGTAAAAAATGAAAAGGAGTTTAGTATCGTTCCAAACTCTATAATCTTCATTTAAAAAACAGACTCCGGTGTATAATAACTCTTGGCGTTTTCCCTGGTAATTAACTCAGCAGATAATATAATCTTTGAAGGCATATTGTTCTGGTAAAAACCAGTTAATTTCTGTCCCCGAAGCGACATAACCGCCATACTTATTCCAGTCGCTATCATTGAAGGTGAATAAGTAACATCGGCTCTTATTAATGGATCGCCAGCCATAATCATTTTAATAATATCTTTGGAACCGCCCCCCCCTAGGAGAAACTTGATATCCTTTCTACCGGATTCTTGATAAGCCTGTAAAACACCTTTTAAGATATCGTCATCTTGAGCCCAGACAGCATCAATCTTTTTATACTTCTGTAAATAACTCTCCATAATCTCAAAACCCTTCTGGGTTGATTTATAAGTGGGTTGGGAGTCCAGAATTTTTATTCCGGGATATTCTTTTATTACTTCTTTAAATGCTTCAATCCGTTTAGAATTGTCCATGCCTGGAATCCCTTCCAATAATACGATATCACCTTGACCTTTCAATTCTTCAGCCATCCATTTAGCGGAAACTCTTCCCAAACCGGGGTTGTCACCGGTAATATAAATATCCTCTATCGATTTCTTAAGAGGAGAATTAACGGTTACAATGAAAATCCCTTCTTTTGAGGCTTTTTCGGCTATAGGAGTTAAGGCGGTGGAATCATGAACCATAATAATTAGAGCATCAATACCCTTAGCCATTAGATCTCCAACTTGATTGACCTGTTGAGTGGCGTCATCGGCTGTTGCCAGAAAAAAATCAATATTCTTATCTTTCTTTTGCCAATCTGCTATTCCCTTCTTAGCATACCAAACAATACCGCCGGCCCAACCATGATCTGCGGCGGGTATTGCAATACCAACTTTGACTTTATTAAGAGCAGCCAAACCAGCAGAGGATAATATTAATACAAATACAAATACAATCAGAAATATTAAAACCGTTCTCATTTTTTTCATTGGAATCCTCCTTAAGCAATTCTTTATTTCAACAAATCCAAAATGTACCCTTTTATTAAATGAGGGATTTTCATAATTAAAAAATTTAACATTTGGATACAATATATCGATAGTCACATCTGGGGTTCTCGCTATATATTGTATCCAAAACTAAATAACAGTAATTATGAAACTCCCTTAAATGTGAAAATCCCTAATAAAGAGAGTTTCACATTAATCTTAAAAATCCCTCTTAAAAAAAAGGAATATCTCCAAACATGCCGAAATAAAATTAAAAGACTTTTAAAAAGTTTTTTAAAAAGTTTCAAATGCCGGATTAATAAAGTGATAAATATGAAAAAAGCCATTAATCAAGAATTAATGCGGGCTAACAACAAACGTTCGATTTTAGACTTGATCCAAAAAAACGGACCGATCTCCAAAGCTGAAATAGCATATATTCTCGGGTTAAGTTCTACATCTGTATCAACTTTCATTAATGAATTGATTAATGATAAAAAGATTTACGAATGTGGTGTTGCTAAATCAACCGGTGGAAGAAAATCAATTCTTTATCAGGTTGATCCTGAAGCCTTCTATGTAATCGGAATCGACCTGCAAGTCGACAGAATTATCAGTATTCTGACAAATTCAATTGGTGAAGCAGTTACCTCTGCCGAAACATTATTTTCAAATAAGGATGAATGGCAAGTAATAAGCATCCTTAATCAAACTATCGACAAATTAATCGCTGAAAAAAAACTCCCTTTCGCTAAAGTAGGTGGAATCGGGATTGGGGTACCGGGAATAGTTCAAAATAAAACCGGGTTAATCGAGTTTGCCCCCAACCTTGGTTGGCAAAATGTAAATCTCCAACAGTTGTTAAAGATAGATAAACCGGTATTAATTGAGAATGAAGCAAATGCGGCGGCGATTGGAGAAAAAACTTTCGGAGCAGCCGCCAAGGTTAATAATTTTATCTATATTTCAATAGAAATTGGAGTCGGCTGCGGTTTAATGATAAACGGCCGGATATATACAGGTAACGCTTATCATGCAGGCGAATTCGGTCATATGACGGTTCAACCTGAAGGACCAATCTGCCGTTGCGGTAACCGTGGATGTTGGGAAATATATGTTTCTAATGATACCGCTATCAAATTATATAATGAACATTCACCTATAAAGATTAAATCATATGAAGATTTCTTGGACTTGATTCGTGATAATGACCAACCGGCTCTTAATGTATTAGAAATTATCGTTAAATATTTGGGGATAGGAATTGCTAACTTGGTAAACGGCCTCAATCCTGAGATGGTGATTATAGGTGGTAAAATAACTGAAATCAAAAACTTAATTCATCATCAACTGTTAAAACAAATTAAAGATCATTGTTTGGATAAAACTTTCAGCGGTTTAACACTGGAGTTTTCCAAACTTGATAATAAAGCCACCGTAATGGGTATGGCTGGTTTAGTGATAGAACATGTAATGAGCAGCTTATAGTTTTATGGCTTATGGCAATTATAAGCTCTCTTACTTGTTGTAAAGCGCCCTAAAATGTTTTCTTAAGCTTTTACTATATGCTATAAAGCAAAGCGAGCTATACGCTGTAGAGTGAAACGGTTATAAAAATGAAAGGAGTTGATTAAATGGGAGGATATTTATTAGGATTTGATATCGGAAGTTCGTCTGTAAAAGCTACTTTGATAGAAGTTGCTTCCGGGAGAGCGATCTCCTCCGCCACTTCACCCAAAACCGAACTTGAGATATCGGCTCCCAAACCAGGTTGGGCGGAACAGGATCCTGAAATCTGGTGGGAACATGTAAAACTTACTACCCGGGAAATCAAAAATGCATCCGGGGTTAATCTCCAAGATGTTGAAGCTATCGGTATATCATATCAAATGCATGGTTTGGTAATCGTAAATAGAGACCATAAACCTTTACGGCCGGCTATCATTTGGTGTGACAGTCGGGCGGTTGCTATCGGTGATGAAGCTTTTTCAGCTATCGGAGCTGATCAGTGTCTACATCATCTGCTCAATTCACCGGGTAATTTTACCGCTTCAAAACTAAAATGGGTAATGGAAAACGAACCTGCAATTTACCATCAGGTTCATAAAATGATGCTTCCCGGCGATTACATAGCCATGAAATTGAGTGGTGAAATTAGAACCACTCCATCCGGTTTATCAGAAGGGATCATGTGGGATTTCCAAACTAATGGCTTGGCAAAACTGATCTTAAACCAATATGGAATTTCCGAGGATTTGATCCCGGAAGTAGTTCCCACTTTCTCTACTCAAGGCGAACTTACCAATGATGCTGCAGCTGAGTTAGGTCTAAAACCGGGTACTAAAATTGCTTATCGTGCCGGAGACCAACCCAATAACGCTTTCTCACTTAATGTATTAAATCCGGGCGAATTAGCAGCAACCGCCGGGACGAGTGGTGTTGTTTACGGAGTCGGTGATAAACCTAATTATGATCCGAAATCAAGGGTAAATACCTTTATCCATGTCAATCATGACACAGTAAATCGCCGGTATGGGATTCTCTTATGTCTAAATGGAACCGGAATATTAAACCGGTGGGTTAAGAATAACTTTGCTAATGATCTTTCTTATAAACAAATCGATGAGCTCGCAGGTAAAGTACCTGCCGGTTCTAAAGGAATCTCCATACTTCCATATGGTAACGGCGCCGAAAGAACCCTGGAAAATAAAAATATTAACGCTTCTATCCATGGCTTGGATTTTAATATTCACGATCGTTCCGATTTATTCCGGGCCGCCCAAGAAGGTATTGTTTTCGCTCTGAACTATGGAGTAGAAATTATGGGTGGAATGGGAATCAACGTTAAAACCGTAAAAGCCGGTCATGCTAATATGTTCTTAAGCCCAATCTTCAGTGAAGTTTTTGCTACGATAACCGGAGCTCAAGTGGAACTTTATAATACCGATGGTTCTCAGGGCGCTGCCCGTGGAGCCGGAGTCGGAGCCGGAATCTATAAGGATTTCAAATCGGCATTTACCGGACTCTCAACTATTAAAACAATCGCGCCTAACTCCGCCTTAAAAAATGCTTACCAGGATGCTTACCAAAAATGGGTGGAGATATTGAAGAGGAATTAGTTCAATAGTTCATTAGTTATTGGTTAATTGGCGTGGGTTCTTTAACCTTTGGCCTTTCGCCTATCGCCTTTGGCCTAAACTATAAACCTAAAAATTCAACTAAATATACCATAAAAATTTTTAAGGAGGAAATGAGTAATGGCTAAAAAATCTTTGCACAGTGTTTGCCGGTGGACTTTTAATTCAGGGAAAGGCGGTTTTGTTCCCTCGGATATGAGACCGGCTTGGAGCGGTGATAAACTCGACGGAGTTGGCTCTATTCAACTTATTAAAAAGAAGATCGCTCCAAAATTACCGGATAACGTAGAACTCGGATTTGAATTGCACTATGATACTGAAGTTAATGAAAAAACTGCTCCGGCAATAGCCGATGCCTTGGTGGACGCTAAAATTTTCTTGGCAATGATTACTCCGGGAGCTCATAGTCATTTTGCTTACGGTGGTGTCTGTTCGTTAGATCCCAAAGAACGAAGAGCTGCCGAAGAATTAGGAACCAAAACAGTCGACCTAGCTTACGGTCCGTTAAAGAAAGCTTGGCATCCGGAGAAGGTGCCTGCGTTTATCCTTTGGAACGGCTCCTATGGATATGATATGGCTTCTGTCGGTGTTAAACAAATGTATCAGAATTTGAAAGAAAGCGTAGCCAACCTTTGTAAATATGAAGAGAAAAAAGGCGGCAGCTTATATTTCGGTTTTGAACCCAAGCCTAATGAAGGTCATCCAGCTATGATTATTCCTACTGTAGCATCCGCTCTGCTCTTCTGGAGAAGAATCGAGGATGAATTCGGAGTATCCCGCAAGAAAAAAGGTGTCAATAAAGAGTTTGGCCATTCCGAAATGATTGGTCTGGATCATGTTTATGATACCGTTGAAGAATTGGATAACGATGCTATGGTTCATATGCATTTAAACAGCCAAGGATACAATGATGGCATCATTCTTGGCGGACCTGGAAAATATGATATTGACCATGGTACCCGGATTAACGGAATGAACGTTGCTATTGCCGGTCTTATCGATGCTGCCGGTTTTGACCGTTGGAAAGGTCATGATATGGTGCCTAGGGCTTATGACAATGAAGATCAAGCAATTGACCGGATTGTGCGCAGTATTTTAAGTTGGGAAGCTTGCGCCAAAGCTGCTGCCGAATTGGATACAAAACAATTAATGAATTATCTGACCGCTCGGGAAACAGCTAAAGCCGAAGATATGATGAGGGCTGCAGTAGTAAGCGCCCAAAAACATTTTGACCAAATGTACAAATAACTCCCTCCCCTAATATATATTATATATGGAAAAATTCCGTTAATGTACTTCACTCAAGCCGGATGTGAAGTAACAAATAACGGAATTTTTTCATTTTATTTTTCTTAACACTCGGGTCGTTTTTTTAATAATTTGACTTCCTGAGTTCAACCCCAAGTTAGAAGAGTATTAATTAATAATAAAAGCGATAATCCTAAAACTATCAATGGAATAATCGCAATTCCAAACCAATCTGCCAGACGACCAATTCCTACCGGAATAATAAATCCACCTACCGCCATAAATAACGTTATAAAAGCGGAAACCTCAGCTGTTCTATCAGAGTAACGGCTGGTTACAGAGGCCATTACCGTTGGATAAAATCCGGCTAATACTATCCCCAGTAAAAAAATCATACTTAGAGCGATGCCGGATAAATCAGTATATAAGTACCATATACCAGCCAAAATAGTACTAAATCCGGGGATTACTATTAAAAAACCGGCTAAACCAATCCGGCCAACAATCCAGCTTCCGGTTAGGCGGCCGATTGTTAAAGCCAGCCAAAAAACTACCGTAATTAGTGATGCCGGAATCAATGATGGAAACGATTGATAATAGGCCGGCAACCAACCAAAGAAAGTCGACTCAATACCGATATAGATCACTATTGCTATACCGGCCAGCCAAATAAATCCTTTTTTATAGGGCAGATTTTGTTTAGTTTTAGGAGCGGTACTACCGGAGGGTAGCAATAAAGTTATTAAAACAACCCCAACCAGCATTGGAAAAATGCCGATTAAACCAAAGACCGGCCGCCAACTAGCGGTTATTCGCAATAAAATGGTAGCCAACACTGGAGCTGCTACTGCACCTATTCCAAAAAAAACATGTAAAATATTCATGGCGGCGCCTTTATTTTGATCACTGGTATCGGCGCATAAAGCATTCATTCCAACCTCATAAGTTCCGAAACCAACTCCGGAAACAATGGTAAAGGTCAAAAGCCATTCATAATTTCCAGCCAACATGCTGCCAAACAGACCAATAAATAATAAAAAACTCCCGGTTAATAAATATAACTTTTTTCCATAGCGATCGGCCAGTAACCCTCCTAATAATACCGCAATTAAAATACCAATGAACTGACCCGACAAAATAAACCCAGCCTGACTATAACTTAAATGAAGCTCATTCCGGATATCCATTAACAACGGTCCAATTATACTGGCAACCAGTCCAATGGTTATGAATCCTAAGTATTGTACAAATAGTACTTTCCGATTCAATTTTATTCCTCCAATCTCTTTACAAAAAAAATTATATCAGATAAAATTTAGATAAACAAGAATTAATTTTAACAAATCGGAATAAATATGAAGGAGTTTGTAAATATGTTCATTGAAGAACGTCACCATAAAATTTTAGAATTTCTACAAAAGACCGGGCGGGTTGAAGTACCGGAACTTAGTCAAATTTTTGAAGTCTCCGAGGATTCCATTCGTCGTGATTTACGAATTATGGAAGAAAAGGGTTTAGTAAAGCGCACTTACGGCGGAGCCATTTTACCTTTAAAATCAAGCCAGTCTATTTTATATAATGAACGGAAAAATATCGAAGTTGAGAAGAAAACAGCAATCGCTAAAATAGCAGCATCTTTTGTTGAAGATTATGATACTGTTATTCTCGATAGTTCTTCTACAATTGCCGAAATGGTTCCCTACCTAAATAATAAAAGCGGATTAACCATCATTACCAATTCCATATCGATTGCTAATGATGTTGTCAATTTCACAACTGATAATAAACTATTTTTGGTCGGTGGTTTGATAGATCGGGAAAGTATGAATACTAACAGTATTGAATCTTTCCAAATCTTTCAAAAAATCACTGCCGACAAAGTTTTTATCGGTCCCTGTGGAATATCTTCCAGCCGCGGTTTGTCGGCAACCTCATTTAATGAAGCAAACATTAAAAAAGCTATAATTGAAGCCGGTAAAGAAGCTTTTATATTAGCTGATCAGGATAAATTCGGTCAATCTTTTTTGGCAAATATCGGCCCTCTTCAACCGAGATACCATATTATAACTGATAGTAACCTGCCGGATGGAATTATACTCGGATTTGATGAACTTATCAGGCAGGGATTACGGATAACTACCGGATAATTTTACGTTATATTTTTAATTTATGGTATAATGAAATATATTTCCTTTATCACAGCTAAATACATTATATAGGAGTTTCAACCGATGAAGACAATTCAAAAAATTTATCTTACCGGTCTTGGAGCTATCGGTAGCTCTTATGCCGGTATAATTTATGAAAACAATCCCGATTCTCTTAAAATTATTGCCAATAATGAAAGGATTAATCGCTATTCCCAAAGGGTAACAGTAAACAAAAAAACATATTTATTCAATTATATTGAGCCTGATATGACTGATGGGACGGCTGATTTGATTATTATTGCCGTTAAACAACACCATCTTGAGCAATGTATCCAGGATATTAAGAAATTTGTTGGACCGGATACAATCATTCTCTCCTTATTAAACGGGATAACCAGCGAAGAGATAATCGGCCAAACATATGGAATGGACAAGCTCCTCTATTCATTCGTGGTAGGAACCGATGCCGTTCGTGAAGGAACAGCCACCACCTACTCCAAACTTGGAAAAATCGTCTTTGGTGAAAAAACAAATATAGATTATTCACCAAAAGTCCGGGCGGTTAAAGAGTATTTTGACCGGGTCAATATCCCCTATGAGATCCCCCAAAATATGTTACATGAGCTTTGGTGGAAGTTTATGCTTAATGTAGGCATTAACCAAACGTCAGCTATTTTAAAAGCTCCCTACCGGGTATTTCAAACTGTACCGGAAGCTCGGGAATTAATGGTGATGGCTTCAAGGGAGGTAATTCCATTATCCCTGAAAACCGGGGTAGATCTTTGTGAAGATGATATTGAACGTTATTTGGAAATAATTAATACCCTTTCTCCTGATGGTAAGACCTCAATGCTACAAGATGTTGAGGCCAAACGTAAAACCGAAGTGGAGATCTTTGCCGGAACGGTTATCGAACTAGGTCGTAAATACAGAATAGAGACACCAGTTAACGATATTTTATTTAAAATGATTCGGACTTTGGAACAGAGTTATTTATAAAATTATGCAAATTTTATATAAGAAATTTACTTCATTCTATATAGATATGTTGAAAAAAGTTTTAGGTAAAACACTCACATCCTTAAAGCCGGCTGTGAATGGCGAAATTCTTGAACTTTTTTCAACATATGAATCAAGGAATATATGTTGCCTGAAAGTTTAAATCCAAAAAATTTATTGCAACATATATAGATTACCGATAGGAATAATTTTTACTTTCAGTGTTATAATATCCAAGTGGATTTTTCAGTAATCCACGATTTATTTAGAAGGAGAAATGGTTATGAAAGGTAAAGTAAAATGGTTTAATCCGGAAAAAGGTTTCGGCTTTATTGAGCGGGAAGGCGGCGAAGATGTTTTTGTTCACTTCTCGGCCATTAAAATGGAGGGCTATAAATCCCTTGAGGAAGGTCAAACGGTCGAGTTTGATATCGTCAAGGGCGAACGTGGACCACAGGCCGAAAATGTGACCAAGGCATAATATAAAGGAGTCAGGAGACAGTAGTCAGGAGTCAGTAGTTATAATCAAAATTTTGTTTAATCAATCAATGGCTTTAGGCTTCAAAGCATCTACTAAATCTCCTGGCTCCTGGCTCCTGAATTCTATATACTTCAAAAACTATCGTACCCTACTCTTTAATGCTTCCAAAAAATAATTGTTTTTTATCTTGATATAAGTACCCTTAATCCCCAAAGAACGGGAATTTACAATTCCGGCGCTTTCTAACTTCCGCATAGCGTTTACAATTACTGAACGGGAGATCCCAATCCGGTCAGCAATTTTACTGGCTACCAAAAAACCTTCCATCCCATTTAACTCTTTAAAAACATTATTAATCGCTTTTATCTCCGAGAAAGAAAGGGAATCAAGCACCATATCGATATTATTGTTTTCTTTTGGTTCGAGATTACTCTTAAAGTAATTATGCTCATAAAGGAACATACTAGTTATCAAAGCAGCAGTCTCGGCTAAAACCAATTCATCTTCGGAAAATTGTTTAGTTCTCTTTGTTAATAAAAGATGTCCGGATGAGGCGTGAATATTACGGATGGGCACAATTGTCATAAATGTATTTGAGGCATAACAATTGTCATCCTTTAAAAAACATGTCTCCAAAGGTAAATTAGCGGCAGTCTGAAAGATAAAACCAATCCGTTGTCTAAAATCTGTTTTGAAGACCAAAGCTTGATTGTTGTCGGCTTCGGTACAATCACTCCCATTTGGTAAAGCAGTACTTAAAATAGATCCATCGGAATTCACAAGGTAAACGTTACAACCTAAAGAGTCGGAAATTGCAGTTACAAAATTAGAGACTTCAAGCTTTTCTTTCTTTAAAAGATTTTCTAAATCACGAAGTTTCTCCAGAATAGATGACATTTAAATAATCGCTCCTTATTAATAATTATCCTCAAAAAGTTGTTTTTTAACAAACCTTTGAACACAAAGCCGCATAGCGTAAGCATTTTGCGGTAACTTTTCGGGGTATAATTTTCCTTGATTTATCGCAGCGCAGCTTCGCTTCGATATAGGTTACCTTGTTTTATATTATGCCCAAAATCAAGCACGGGGGTGATTTTTTAAATAAACTGAACGAATACGTTCCTTGGTTAAATGGGTATAAATCTGCGTACTGGAGATATCTACATGACCTAATAGCTCCTGAACCACTCTTAAATCAGCCCCATTTTCCAACAAATGGGTGGCAAAAGTATGTCTGATGGTATGTGGACTTATTTTGCGATGAAGAGCTAGTTGACGCAGATATTTGCTGAACATTCTTTGGATGCTTCTACCACTTAATCGAGTACCGCGATAGTTTAAAAATACATTTGGTACTTTGGAGGAGTTATTATTTCTGGTTAAAAGCTCCGGTCTCACCTCTTTTAAATATTTTTCCAAAGCCCGTTTGGCACAACCTCCTAAAGGAACCATTCGTTCTTTAGCGCCTTTTCCAAAAACCCGCAAATAACCGCGGGACAAATCAAGATCAGCCAGTGTTAAATTAACTATTTCTTGTAATCTTAATCCGCTGGAATATAAAATCTCTATAATAGCTTTATCTCTTATTCCTAAACAGTCAGTTTGACTTGGCAGCTCCAACAAACTATTCATTTCTTCAGGGTATAGAAATTCCGGTAACCGCTTGGCTAACTTTGGAGTGGAAATCCCTAACAGAGGATTATCCTGTAAATAACCTTGACGGCACAAAAATTTGAAAAATGAACGTATACAAGATATTTTACGAGCAATTGACCTACGGGCCAATTCTTGTTTTTTTAGTTCAGCTAAGTACTTACGAATTAAAATATGATCCACTGGATCAAAAGAATTTATTCGTTCTTTTTCTAAAAAACTCATGAATTGATGTAAATCCAATCCGTAGCTTTCTAAAGTACGAATTGAATAATTCTTATCAGCCCGAAGATAAATCAAGAACTCATCTACAAAAACTGATAGTTCAAGCATTCTACCTCGTCCTTTATCATAACATAATTATCGAAAATTGACAATAAAAACCGAAATTGACCAAAAAGTACCGAAATTTTACGGATTATAACGAATGATCTAATTATCAAAATTTAATTGTTCTAATACTTCCAATGCCCGATTGGCAAACATCAGACGCCGTTCTTTTTTACTCGGCAAAACTCCGGTTAAAGGAGGAAAAAGGCCGAAATTAACATTCATTGGTTGAAAATATCGGGGATCAGCAGTACAAATGTAGGTTATTAAAGCACCAATAGCGGTTTCCGGTGGGAAATTAATTAGCGGTAGATTTCGAAGCAGTCTAGCACAGTTTATTCCAGCAACTAATCCGGAAGCGGCAGATTCCACATAACCTTCAACGCCGGTCATTTGACCGGCAAAAAAAAGATTGTCCCTTGATTTTGATTGTAAAGTTTTGGCCAAAACTACCGGAGCATTAATATAGGTATTCCGGTGCATTACTCCGTACCTTACAAATTCGGCCTTGGCTAAACCAGGGATCATTCGAAATACTCTTTGCTGCTCCCCCCATTTTAAATGAGTTTGAAAACCCACTAAATTATATAAACGGCCTTCATTATCTTCCGGTCGCAGTTGAACTAGGGCATAAGGTCTTTTACCGGTTCCGGGATCGGTTATTCCAACCGGTTTCATCGGTCCATACCGCATAGTATCTACATCTCTTTTTCCTAAGACCTCTATCGGCATACACCCTTCAAAAAAAATAGCTTTTTCCGCAGGCAAATGACCTTCAGCCACTTCAGCGCTGATCAAGGCTTCCCGAAATTGTTGATACTCTTCTTTATTAAAAGGACAGTTTAAATACTCCCCATCTCCTTTTTCATATCGGGAAGCTTCAAAAACAATTGATCGGTCGAGGGAATCTCCGGTTACAATTGGAGCAGCTGCATCATAAAAGTAAAAATAATCCCGGCCGATAAACTTACGGATTGCCTCGGAAAAAGCCGCCGAAGTTAATGGACCGGTAGCAATAATACTTGTCTCTTCAGGAATCTCCAGTTTTTCTTGACGGACTATTTTTACCAGTGGGTGTTCCGAAAGAGTCTTGGTAATTTTTTTTGCAAATTCAACCCGGTTTACCGCCAGCGCTCCTCCAGCCGGTACTTTAGTTTCCAGCGCGGCTTTCATAATAAGGGAATCCAACCGCCGCATTTCTTCTTTTAATAATCCAACCGCATTCTCCAGCGAAGCGCCTCGTAATGAATTGCTACAAACTAATTCGGCAAAATCCCCGCTTTGATGGGCAGGGGATTCACGTCCGGGCCTCATCTCCCAGAGTTCTACCGGTATGCCTCGATTGACTAATTGCCAGGCTGCCTCCGAACCGGCTAACCCGGCGCCGATAATTTTAACTGGATTCAATCATTATCACCTTGTTCTAATAACTGTTGGGAATATCCGCAACCCTCTTTTAAACATTTTATCTCTTTATTCTGCTTGCCGCCTTTTATGACACACATAGAGCTACATTTAGGACAAGGATCTTTATAGGGTCTTTCCCAACTTACAAAGTCGCAGTTTGGATACTGGTTACATCCGTAAAAATGTCGCCCTCGCTTAGATTTACGTTCGGTAACCATTCCAACTCCACATTTAGGACAGTTAACTCCCATATCTTTACGGATGGGTTTAGTATTTTTACATTCGGGATAACCGGGACAAGCTAAAAATTTCCCAAACCTCCCATATTTGTAAACCATAGTTCGGCCGCATTTCTCGCATTTTTCATCGCTTTCTTCCAATGGGACTTCAATAGGGTCAGTGTTTTCCAGCGCTATCTGAACCTCTTTATTAAACGGGTGGTAAAAATCAGCTAAGACTTTTACCCAGTCAATATCCCCATCAGCTATTTTATCCAGTTTTTCTTCCATTTCCGCCGTAAAATCATAATCGACAATCTGGGGAAATTTTTGTTTCAATAAATCGACTACAATTTGTCCGAGCTCGGTCGGTTTTAACCTTTTCTCTTCTCTTAATACATAATAGCGTTTTATTATAGTATCAATTGTCGGAGCGTAAGTACTGGGCCTTCCAATACCTTTTTCCTCCAAGGTTTTAATTAAAGTGGCTTCAGTATATCTTGGCGGAGGTTGCGTAAAATGTTGTTTAGGATCAATTTTAATTAACTCTACCGACTCTCCCATAGTCAGTTCCGGTAAACTTTCTTCTTCTTCCGGAGCTTCATCATCCTTACCTTCCTGATATACTTCTAAAAATCCGGGGAATTTCAGGATATTGCCATTAGCTCTAAATGTAAATTCGCCGCCTTTTATATCGGCGGAAACCGTATCAAAAATAGCCGGAGGCATTTGACTGGAGATAAACCGACTCCAGATTAATTGATATAGCCGGTATTGGTCTTTATTTAAAAAGGCTTTAACCGACTCCGGTTGTCGTGTAACATTGGTAGGTCGAATCGCTTCATGCGCTTCCTGGGCGCCGGCTGTTTTGGTCTTATATACCGGTATTGTTTCCGGTAAATATTTTTCCCCATAACGTTCTTTAATAACTTCACGAGCTGAATTTTGAGCCTCTTCGGCAATTCTAACCGAATCTGTTCTCATATATGTAATTAAACCTTCGGTCCCTTCCTCACCCAACTCAATTCCTTCATATAGTTGTTGGGCAACAATCATTGTTTTCCGGGGACCAAAACCAAGTTTTCTGGCTGCCTCTTGTTGCAGACTACTGGTGGTAAAAGGAGGCGCCGGAAAACGTAATCGTTCCTTTTTTTTAACCTCTACTACTTGATATTGATTCTTTTTAAGACCTGATTGGAGTGTTTCCGCTTCAGCCTTATTTTTAATCTCAGCTTTTTTCTTATTTATTAAAGCTAGTTTGGCTGTAAATTTTTCCTGATTTTTTCTAGCAAAATCACCGGTAATACTCCAATATTCTTCCGGTTTAAACTCTTCAATCTCTTTTTCCCGTTCACAAACCAACCTGACAGCTACCGATTGTACTCTGCCTGCACTTAACCCTCGTCGCACTTTTTTCCATAATAAAGGACTTAATTCATAACCAACCATCCGGTCAAGGATTCGCCTGGCTTGTTGGGCGTTTACGCGATCAATATCTATATCCCGGGGATTTTTTATCGAGTTTTCAACTGCTTTTTTGGTTATCTCGTTAAACTCTATCCGCTTGACCTGTTTTGATTTTAAATCTAAAGTATTGGCCAAATGCCAAGATATTGCTTCACCCTCGCGATCAGGATCTGTTGCCAGTAAAACAGCATCAGCTTTTTTAACCGATTCCTTTAACTCATGTATTATTTTCCCTTTTCCGCGAATTGTAATATATTTGGGTTTAAAATTATTCTTAACATCTACCCCAAATTGGCTTTTAGGTAGATCAACCACATGCCCCATAGAGGCTTTAACTGAATATTTTTTACCAAGATATTTTTCAATGGTTTTAGCCTTAGCCGGAGATTCAACAATCACAAGTGTTTTCAAAACAATACCCCCATTGACTGGAATCCTTGTACTATTTAGATAAAACAACGGATTTTCAGATTTTCAATTCCAAATTTACAAAAGTCATAATTGAAAATTTATTCCGTTTAGTAATACCGCTTAACTAAATAGTATTAATATATGAGGGGTTTTCATAATAAAAAATTTAACATTTGAATACAATATATTGATAGTTGCATCTGGGTTATTCGCTATATATTGTTTTCAAAAATTAATTATGATAATTATGAAACTCCCTTATATAAAAAAGAGTAGCTATATAAGTTCATCTTATATATCTTAATAAAATTTGCATTCTAAAAACCGAATGCAAAAGCTATTAAAACAGTATTTACATTTAAAAACATAAAAGCCTTATTAAAATTTTAATGAGTTGAATTAAATTCACACCTCATTTTTAGTAATTCAATTCAATTTATTTATACCCAAGCTAAGGAAGCGCTGATTAATCCGATTTTATGCGAGCAAATATGCGGTATTAGGCATTTTGCGAAGCACAAAATCGTCACTTATTCAATTAATCAGCGTTTCCCTAAGAAATCTTAATTGGGTAGAAAAAACGGCCCAATATCCATTGAATGAGGTAGAATCATTAATAATCGTTCCTCATCAACAATTACTTTATGCAAAATTTGTTCCAGCTCTCTAAGGCCTACTTCATTAGTTTCCATCCGTATCGCCTCGGTTAAAACTCTTTCCAACTCACTTAAAGTCAATAAAGAATTGTTAACCAGCCGCAAAATTTCTCCCTGGCAACTTAGAGATAACTTTTTTCGTTCAGCCGGACTTAAAATACGGTGACCTTCCTCCAATTGCATGGGTTCATTTAAATCGTCAATACCTGCTTTCAAAGATCCAGGAAGAGAATAAAGAAGTCTAAAAGCCTGTTCAATTTCTTCCGGACGAAATCCCTGTTGCACTAGGGCATCAACTAAATCGCGTTCGGAACAAGAATTCTCACCCTGAAAAAAAACTTGT
This sequence comes from Bacillota bacterium, assembly GCA_023435225.1. Lineage (GTDB taxonomy): Bacteria > Bacillota > UBA4882 > UBA8346 > UBA8346 > UBA8346. The sequence continues at coordinate 10,958 of JAEYRX010000049.1, read as the reverse complement.
TTCATTATGTAACTGGCGATTTCAATAACCCGTTCCATTGTTTCATCCCCTTAATCTGGTTGTAAATACAAAATTAGGGGATTTCACAATTACCTTAATTAAGATTACGAATACGATAGAAAATGTTGATTAATAAGCGATTTACTAGGCGCTTTTTCTTATATCATATTCGTATGTCTGATTTTTAATTATGAAAACCCCTCATTTAATAAGTATTTCGGCAAAATAAATGATAGGCTTTATAAAAAATCATTTCCAATTAAGGAAGTTACATTAATATTTTTTTCCCTCATTTTTTAAAATTACACCAAAAAACCTTCATTATTATATCATGTATAAATTAAATGTAAAGTGCTTCATTTTACCCTTAAATACATTTGACCCGGGTATCTTTTTACCAAACCTTTTAACTCAAGCTGTACCAAAACCGAATTTACCTGTGCTGAAGCTAAGGTAGAAAGCCGTAAGATCTGGTCAATATGAAGAGGTTCCCTACTCATCACCGTCATTACTTTTTGTTCCAATTCGTTAGCCGGAGAAAAGCTCTCCGTTTCAATCTCATTTGCGGATAATAACGGTATTGATAATTCCGTCAAAATATCCTGGTAATTTTCAACTAACTTCGCACCCTGGCGGATTAATTTATGGGGTCCTTTACTTACCTCACTACCTATATTCCCGGGGACGGCAAATACTTCCCTTCCTTGTTCCAAAGAAAACCCAGCCGTAATCAAGGAACCGCTGTCTTGAGCCGCTTCAACCACTACTACTCCCAAACTTAATCCACTGATAATACGGTTCCGAGCCGGAAAATTTTTAGCAAAAGGGGTAGTGCCCAAAGGATATTCAGAAATTACCACACCATGTTCAGCGATACCATCCATCAACATTTCATTTTCCGGGGGATAAGCAATGTCAACTCCACACCCTAAAACCGCGATGGTTCTACCTCCGGATTCTAGAGCTCCTTTATGAGCTTCCGAATCAATTCCTCTGGCCATCCCGCTGACTATAGTAATACCTTGTCTGGTTAATTGAGAAGCTAATTCTTGAGCAGTAAATGCGCCGTTTGGAGAAGGAGTCCGCGTCCCAACGATGGCGATAGCTATATCATCGCCATATTCAAATTTCCCCTTAGCATATAAAATAGGGGGCGGATCCGGAATTTTTTTTAAAAGTGGAGGATAATCCTGATCCTGAAAACTATAAATACGTAATCCCAGATGAGTTACTTTCTCCAGTTCTTCATCCGGGTCCCAGTTTTTCTTAGTCTCCGTTAAGCCAAGTAAAGTTTTCTCGCCAATTAGCGGTTTTAATTCAAGATATGAGGCCTGCCAGGCATCAGCCATTGAACCGTATTCTTCAAGTAATTTAAAAAAACGAGCAGACCCTACCCCAGGGACTCTATTCCACCAAAGCCAATACTTTAACTCCTCTAATCTCATCAGCCCACCTCCACTAATTTGTTAATTATTCGTTGGAAGGTGATGCCATTCCTGCTCAATTATAACAAGTTATAGAGTATTAAAAATTTTTTACGTAAAGTTGTCTAAAAGTGAAAAGTAATATTTTAGCTGCTCCTTCTATAGTTGCCAGGCATTATTCTCACTGTTGGAAGCAGAATATGATTATAGAGAAAGTCGTCAGGAGTCAGGAGTTTACAGTTTATGGTGCAGGCTTAGTTGACAGTTTACAGTGTAGAGTTGACAGTTATAAAACATTAGCGACTATCTATTTAGAGAAGGTTCCCTGCAAAAAAGTAAACCTAAAAACCGGACCCTTTGTCCCTAAACAGGGATAACCACCATTCTCTGAAGCGAATAAAGCTGAAAGATTCTTAAGTCAGTAAAACATAACCTCCAAGGATGATAAGGTTCTTAGGCTTCTATGACCGGTGGTTGCCCCTATTGCAGGGGCAAGAGGTCGCAGTTAGCCCAGCGAAGACCCTCATGTACATTATGGCTAACTTAGTATTAAAACATTTAACCGCAAAATTGGGGTTCTTTTTACTAAACTGTAAACTATCAACTGTCAACTCTAAACTAGTAACAACTGAAGTTATAGAGGGAGTTGCTTAAAAATGGACCGTCAGGAGTTGGATCATGTTTATCTTTGTCCTCGTTGTGAGGTTGATACGCTTCATTATATTGTCAACCGGAAACATGATTTATTAGGTATCGTCTGTTCTCATTGTCATACCCCATCTTTAGTACGAAGAGAAGTTCTCACTTATCATCAATTAAAATGGGAAGATGAGCTACGCCAGATTTTAAATAATTTGGATAAGCCGTTTGATGAACCTTAAAGGCTAGAGGCGAAAGGCGTTAGGCGACAGTTTAAAAAAGAATGGAGTTTTTATTTGCGCCTTTCGCCTATTGCACGTTGCCTATCGCCTATTAGACTTCCATTATAATCGGTAAAATCATGGGACGGCGTTTCATTCGGCCGTATAGATGCTTACTTAAAATCTCCCGGATTTGATTCTTAAGTGTAGCCCAATCCGAATATCCCGTACATTTTTCCAAAGCTATCTTAACCTTTTCCTTAGCTTCATCAATTAGCGCTTCGGATTCTCTAACATATACAAATCCTCTGGATACAATATCCGGTCCCGCCACAACCTTTCCATTCTCTTTATCAATCGTTACCACTACGATCAATATTCCGTCTTGCGATAACTGTTTTCGATCACGGAGAACAATATTTCCAACATCACCAACTCCAAGTCCATCTACAAAAATTCTCCCTGAAGGCACTTTCCCGGCCAGACGGATGGTATCACGAGTAAGTTCTATCAAATCTCCATTTTCGGCAATTAAGACATTTTCACTTTCAATACCTACATCTACCGCTAGTCTGGCATGTTGAACCAAATGCCGGTATTCTCCATGGACTGGGATAAAAAACTTCGGTTTAACCAAATTCAACATTAATTTCTGTTCTTCTTGACTGGCATGACCGGAGACGTGGATACCGGAAACAGATTCATAAATAACTATTGCTCCTTGTTTAAAAAGATGATTAATGGTCCTGGCTATGAGACGTTCATTGCCGGGGATAGTCGATGCGGATATAATAACAGTATCTCCGGGGATAATATTGATTTTCCGGTGTTCAGCGGTAGCCATCCTGGAAAGGGCCGACATTGGCTCACCTTGGCTCCCGGTAGTGATTATCGTCAGTTGATTAACCGGATAACGATCCAGTTCGTCAATATCAATAATTAACCCTTCCGGCACCCGTAGATAACCTAAATCCATGGCAATTGTTACTACGTTTACCATACTCCGTCCAACTAGAGCTACTTTCCGGTTATGGAAAAAAGCAGTATTCATGATTTGTTGAATTCGATGAATGTTGGAAGCAAAAGTAGTAACTAATATCCGCCCCTCGGCTTGAACAAATAACTCTTCGAATGTTTTAGCCAAATCTCGTTCTGATGGAGTATAACCAACAGTTTCTACATTAGTACTATCTGATAGTAGGGCTAATACTCCTTTGTCGCCTAATTCCGCTAATTTACGAAAATCAGTTACTTTTCCATCAACCGGCGTATGGTCAAATTTAAAATCAGCAGTATGCATAATAATACCTATCGGAGTGTGAATTGCAAAAGCAACCACGTCAGCGATACTATGGTTAACATGAATAGCTTCAATTAAAAAGTTACCAACTCTAAACTGATCACCAGCCTTAATACAATTCATAGTAACATCACGAACCATATTGTGTTCTTCAAATTTCCCTTTGGCCAGACCCAAGGTTAATTTGGTGCCATAAATCGGAACATTAATTTGTTTTAAGACATATGGTAAAGCTCCTATATGATCTTCATGCCCATGGGTTAAAATAATTCCCTTTACTTTATCCTTGTTTTCAATCAAATAGGAGACATCCGGGATTACTAAATCTATACCCAACATATCTTCATCTGGAAACATCAATCCGGCATCAATTACAATAATTTCTTTATTGTACTCAATAACCATCATATTTTTACCGATCTCGCCTAAACCTCCTAAAGGGACCAGTAATACTTGGTCTTGCTTGTTAAAAAGCCCCAATAAAAAAAACACCTCCTGTTGTGCTGTCAAACGGGTGGCACTTCAATTCCGGGCATTTTGTGTTGTTAGTAAATTTTTAGATTCGCAGTACTATATGTTGTAGTCAAAAGAATACACGTCACTGCATATAGTATCGTTCGTATAAATTACGGTTACAACGCAAAAAGCTTATTCCGGAAACGTAAGTTTTCCGCCCAGAGGTACGTAGAGTTTATTTTACTCCAGCCCTCCCACATACTTTCCGGAGAATAGAAATATACCAAAAGTGATTGAATCCGCACAAATAATTATAAACTTATTATACCGAATTTGTTTATTGTTAACAAGTAAAAGTGAATATTTTAGCGCCAGGTTGAAAAAATATGACTATTAGAGTCTGTTTCAAAATTACACTGCGAAAGATTTTAGCACAATATATAGCAGACAACATGGATCGTTCTACCAATATATTGTGTTAATAATTAGATTAGGTAATTTTGAAACAGCTTTTATTAATCCTTGAGGTGAGTTTTTTGAAGAAATATCGTGAAAACTATGATTCTACCGCTCAAGAATGTCTGAATTACCATCCCATCCAGCACTTAAAACAGGTGAAAAATTTTTCTGAAAATGATATGGAAATAGCAGAAGACGCAGGGTGTGATACCTGCGTCCATTACAACAACGGAAAATGTAAAATTCATAAAAACAGCCAATAATTTTGCAACTAAAAAATTTTTTCTTTAGCATGATTAGGTTGCTTGCCAACTTGTTGAATTGCTTCCAAAATAACTACCAGGGCATCGGCGCGAACTTGACGGTCATCTCGGGAGATCTTAGCGAATATTTCTCCTTCCGGGCTAACGGCATACTTTCCTCTCAATTTAGTTAAAGCGATCGCTACGGTGTCCGCCATACACCGGTCACAGGTACAATAATAGTGGTGCCGTTTTTTATAATCATTATAGACCTCAATAATTACATCTTCCATATAATTTTTGAAGTTCATTTGTTACCACTCCTAAAAGGTAGTAAAATATTACTTTACACTTTTTCCCGAAATGCTCATGATCTAATGCGCGTTTCGGGAAAATAATCAACATACATATTCTAACAAATTTAAAATTCCGGATTAATAATTTTATCAACTGAAACAGGTAATACAATTTCCTGACCAGCATTTATTTTGGTTTCATCAGTAATGCCATTAAGCTCTTTAAGTATTGCCAGAGTTGTTCCATACCGTTTAGAAATCCGCCATAATGTTTCTTTGGGTTTAATCGTATAAAAACGTTCACTGGGAACCGGAATAATTAGTTTGGCGTTTGTTTTTATAATTCCGGTTGTTTCAAGCTTGTTCTTTTCTACTACTAATTGTAACTCAGTACCAAATTTCCTAACAATGCCTAAAAGAGAATCTCCTTTTTTAACCTGATAAACTATATCCTTAAATTTACCGGATATAATCGGACTATTCTCAACCTCGCCATTATTTCCTTTATTATTAACTTCAATATTGACTTCGGGTTTAACCTCTTCCAGCAATGGTTTGCTGTAATAATTCTCCGTCTCGGGATTAGAGACCGCTGGAGTAGAAACTTGATTTTGATTATTTGCATCATCCGGTAATACTGAATTTTCATCCGGTTGTGCTGTTGGCTGAGTACTTGGTTCAGGATGAAGACTGGAAACCGGCGTTTCCGTTTTCTCTTCGATTGGTGATTCAATTTTTCCCATGAATTTCGGAGTTATTAGAATAATTACTTCGGCTTGATTGTTAGAAGTTTTGGCAATGGAGCCTTCATTGGCGAATAATTGATTAAGCATCGGGAAACCATATGGACTTTGCTTCATCATTTTATATTCATTTCGCTGTAATAGACCGGATAATATAAAGGCTTGTCCTGCTTCCAAACGAACTGTGGATTCGAACTCCCGAGTTACAACCCAAGGAATCCATTCCGAACCGGGCTTTGATTTATTAGCTATTGTACTGACCGCGACTTTGGCTTTAATAGTTATTTTATTGTCGGAATTAATCCGGGGAGTTATCCAAATATTAGTCCCGGCATCTACATATTCTACTTTATAGTTAATCTCACCTTGTTTTGTTTTTTCAGTAATTAGAGAAATTTTATCACCGATAAAAATTTTTCCTTCATGATTATCTAAAGCTGTAAGGTTTGGTTTGGTTAATATATTAATATTTTGGTTATTTTCCACCGCTTTCAGTTGTTGTTCCGTTAATAAATATATTCCCATATGTGGTTGGGGAAATGTATTATCAACTCCAATCTCTTTCCAAAAATTAGTAGTTACTTCTTCCATTTTTGTCTCAATATTAATCATCGGAAGTTCCCGATCAAGTCTGGAAATGATCTCGGAGATATTTTGCAGCTCTTCTTCACTAGCCATTACGGTAATTTGATTAGTATTAGCATCTGCTTTGATTCTTTTTTTAGGGATTACCACCTCTAAAGAGCCGGCTACAGTTAGTGGGTCAGCGTATTTTAATTGAAATACCTTGGAAATTTTCCGGTCAAAATTTTCACTTAGATATTTAGGAGTACCTACAACTACTGTTTGATCAGCAATCCAACGGCAACCATAACCATAGGTCTTGGAAATTACCGTGATCGCATCTTTTAACGTAACACCATATTTCAAAGTTAAGGTAACATCACCATTGACGGATTTATCAATAATAATATTGAATTTGCCCAAATCGGCCAAAGTCCGCAAAACATCTCGGAGGTCCGCATTTACAAACTCAATGTTTTTAGCAATTACCGGATTATTTTCACCATATGTAACATTCATTAATAAAATATTACACAGTAACATCAAACAAAAAACCACCAATATTTTTTTGGGCCTACGAATCATCAATTGACTCCTCCTAATGTTAAAACTACTTCTTTTCCATCCCGGTAAAATGTAAGAGAGTCCAAATTAATTTTACGAATCTCTATGCCAAGTTTAGTAACATATTCTCCTTGGTGTACCAATAAGACTTCTTGATTTTTTTGGACTTTTAGCATAGCAACCAGATTATTATCGGTCTCAATAATCCCTACAAAATCAAACAGATTCGGGTTTGACTCGGTATGGACGACCTTATTTTTTTTCATTTCAGCCGGAACGACAAAGGGATCTTGCAAGACAATTTTTGGGCTAATTATCGGTAATACTTCTTTTTCCGGTTCCGGCCGTTCTATTGGTCTTTCTTCAACTTGAGCAACTTCAATTTTGGGGGTCTTATACTCCCCCAATTTAGTTAATTCATCTTCGTTTACCTTTAACGATAAAGATGCTAAAAAAATAATCCCGGCTAAAATACTTAAACCTAAAAAAACAGCCACCCACTTAAGCAATCTCTGTGACATTTCTCGTCACCACTTTTTTAGTATTTTAAAAGACTTATATTTCAAAAGCATTAATAGTAATTTGATATTTAAGAAGCGTTTTTTTACTTTTTTGAATACTGGCTATATTATATTTATCCACTTCTAATAACAGATCACTTCTGGTTAAGGAGTCAAAAAAATCAGTCACTTGTTTAAAGCTACCGGTACCTTCTAATTGTAGAGAAAGATATTTATATTGTTGATTTTTTTCATATGGTTGATAATCCTGGGCGGCAACCAATCGTTCAACTTTCAAATTACATCGTTTGGCCAAAAAATTAATTTGCCGGGAAATTTCAGTTATTCTTCTTTTGACTGAATTTTCTTTGGAAAGCTTACCCGGTTCAATACCTGCAGCTTTGAGAGCTTTTTCTAATTCCGGTATACTGTTGACCTTGGCTTTTATTAAATTTAATTCATTCTGTTTTGCTTTAATTTGTTGGTTGGTATCCGTAATTTTAGCATATAACGGTAAAAATCCCCACTGATAAGAAACGCCGGCTATAATAAAAAACACCAAAATACCAATTATAATTTTAGTCGGTTTGGACAATAGTCCCCCTCCTTTAACTACCCACATAGTAAAGATAAAATCATTAATTATTTAAAGCGAATTTGGCTAAAACTCCATTTATGCGAAATCGGAGATAGCTTTTCCCGGAAACCGGATATTTGGCGGAAAAGATTTTTGATTGAACACCGGCAATGTAATCAACTTGTTTAATATTTTCGGTAAATTTTTTCATTATATTTTGATTTACTGCGCCACCGGTCAAGATAAAAGCGCCGTCTGAACCGTTAAAATCTATCTGTTCAAACCAGACGGATTCCGGCTTGATTCCGGTTAGGATCTTTAACGATTGGAGCGGGGGTATATAGTCGGCTGCTACTTTTCGGCTTAAAGCTTCCTTATTTTTAATTTTATTCAAAACAGTTTCAAGTTCCTGAACTTTCCGATATGATGTACTGTAAATATTGATTTCCATCTGTAATTGTTTCAAATAAGCTTCATTAACCGAAAATTGATGGTATAGATAACCGGCTAAAAAGGAAATCCCAAAAACAAGCGGTGCTGCTATTGCAAAAATCCCAATATAGATAGAGCGAGATTTTGGGCTAACCTTTGACTGGACTTTTTTACTAGTTTCCCTATTTTCTCTCGGCAGTAAATTAATGTTCATCTGTTTCAACTCCCCGTAAGGCGAGACCAATAGCAACTGCAAATTGATTAGGATTACTTAACAAAACTGCCCGTTCTGTTTGTTTCATATTAATTTGCAAATTGATCAACGGATCTCCTAAACCAACTGCTAAACCTAATTCTCGTCCTAAAAAACGCGGTAAATTTTTTAATTTTGAGCTGCCACCGGTTAAAATAATTTCATTAATGGCTGTTCCATGAAATTGCAGTTTAAAATATTCCATGGACCGTTTAATTTCAACGACCAGCTCATCAAGGCTTTTACGGATAATCTGGTTAGCTTGATAACACTCGGACTCAAAGTCTTCCTCACTAGAACTATAATCGGCATCTCCCAGGTTACACTTTATGGCTTCCGCTTTTTCATTTGATATTTGAAGCTGTTCGGCGATTGCCGATGTAATAATATTTCCGGCAGTTGTTATTATTCTGGTAGCCCTTAAAGAGCTGTCATAATACATCATCATTTGGGTCATATTAGCGCCGATATCTAAAATAATTACACCGCCCAAGTCAGCGCCGGCTCTTTCAATCTCAACTTTCAAAGAGCGTATATTAGCAAATGGTTGAATATCCACCACCACCGGCTGCAAACCGGCTCCCCTTAGAGATTCAACCATGCCGGTTACTGCCTGGAGATGGGAGGCAACCACCATAACCTCCATTTCACCGGTCTCTCGTGATTGTTTTATTAGATCCCAATCATATACAGCTTCGGCTAATGGATATGGAAGTAATTTCTCCACTTCCAGCTTTAATATTTCATTTAACTCCGGCCCCAAAACCATTGGCAGCTTTAGTTGTTTTAAAGTAACCGCATTACTGGGTGCGGCAATAATTACTTTTTTTTGTTTAAGATGAACCTTAGCTTGAGCTAACCGTAATGAATCCAAAACAATAGCTTGATTGATATTCATACAGCTATCATCAATCAAACCCGTAGGAAGAATGACTTTTGAATAACTGTTTAGTTCCAAGCGCTCATGGTTTTTTATGATTTGCACTAATTTAATAGAACCATGTCCAATATCAATACCTACACCTATTTTAGCCATTTCAACCTCCAAAACCAAATATCAAGATGGTTATTACCGCTCCGGACGCCAGAAAAGGTCCGAAGGGGATTGTTGTTTTGCGGGTAATAAATTTCATAGCAATGAGGATAAGTCCAATAACCGTTCCCAATATAGAACCTATAAATAGGCTATATAAAACTAGTTTTACTCCTAAAAATGCTCCAATTAACGCCAGGAGTTTTACATCACCGAAACCCATTCCTTGTGGATAGAAGTAGGCAATCGGAAATAAAATTCCTCCCCCAACCAACAAACCAAAAAAAGCATTATAAAATCCGTTTTTTCCAAAAAAAACGGCTCCAATCAAAGCAATGATTATTCCGGGATAAGTGATCAGATTAGGAATACGTTTATATTTTAAATCAATAAATGAAACAATTATTAACAAGTAACATAGAATGACGGCCTTTAAAAATATAATTGAAAGCCCGAATTTTAGATAAAGAACCCCGGTTAAAACCCCGGCTAATAGTTCAACCAAAGGATATTGCCAACCGATGACGGCTTTACAATTCCGGCATTTACCCCGTAAAATAAGAAAACTGATTACCGGAATCAAATCATAAGCTTTTATTGGCTTTCCACAACTCGGACAAGCCGAGCGCGGAAAAACTACCGAAATCCCTAAAGGTATCCGGTAAATACAAACATTTAAAAAGCTTCCTATGATCAGACCGTAGATAAATGTGATTATAAATTCCATTATTGTATACAAATCCTCTATGTCTCTGCATCAAGATTATTGAAATAATAACGAATATCAAGTTAACTCTTGCTTTATTGCATATGATGATAAAAGAATTCGTTGGTCTAACTGCGACCCCTTGCCCCGGCTGTAATCCCTCCATGGACAGCCTGTCTTGAACCGTCCTGGTTTTGGCCTGCAATATGGGAAACCACCATTCAAAGAAGTCTAAATAATTTCATCCGTGATTATTATATTTTACTAATCTAAGGAAGCGCTGATTAATCCGATTTTGTGCGAGCAAATATGCGGTATTAGGCATTTTGCGAAGCACAAAATCGTCACTTATTCAATTAATCAGCGCTTCCCTAAAGATTCTTTCATTTTTTAATCGCTACGGAGGATGGTGGTTATCCCTTTGTCGAGTAGGCCGAGGGAACTTCCCCCTCAGCCTCTCACAGAACCGTACGTGAAGCTCTCGCCTCATACGGCTCTTATTGTTCAGCCAATAAAACCGGTTTGCCAGTGAACAAATAGGTTGGGTTC
>JAEYRX010000009.1 GCA_023435225.1 Bacillota bacterium | reverse complement strand
CCGGAACCGCTGAATTTTCCCGGGAAGGTAAAATTTCCTCCAAACCGGACTGGATCAACGATGCTTTCGAAAAGATCAGAAATAATTATACCCGGATAACCATTGTTTGCTGGTTTCATTACAAATATAGCGAAAAGATCGATTGGCGGATCGATTCAAGCCGGGAATCGTTAAAGGCTTTTAGCACACAAATTAGTCGGAGAAAAGTATGAGTATTCGAAATGGAGTATTAATAAATAAACTCAAATAAAAAGGAATAACATGCAAAAATCAATTGTTATCGCCATATCCTTAGCTATATTACTACCGTTTATCGCCCGGCCGGTCTTCTCGATCTTTTCGGAAGCCGGGAGATTATTCACTCTGTTGCTGGGCGTTTCCAATCTGCTTTATCTCAGCTCCCGGGCTAAGAAACCGCTGGAATTCTTTTTATGGCTGACTCCGGTTCTCTTTCTACTGTTATTTTTTTGGGTTATGCGCCAATGGGGGCAAAACACCTCCGGATCTCCCATTGGGATTGGGCTGTTGGGTGCGGGAATTATCTATGTAATTTGTATTGCGGTTTTTATTACCCTGGAAACCGCGACTATCATTTCTTGGATTGGCGATCTGCCCAGGTTAAAGACACTGTTTTTAGAGTGGCCCGGTAAAGAGCTGAGAGATTGGCTGGTGTTGATAATGCTCCTGCCTTTAGCGGTTCATTTGTACACCGTATTTCAGTATGAACAGGTTTCAAAAGATTTTAAAAATCCCAAACCGAAGATGATTCAAATACTCGGCAAACCGGTCCCATTTCATAATTTCGAATTGGTATATGAAGGGGGAATTTGGCACCGGACTCTCCGGCAGGGCTGGCTGACCAAGCAAACCTTATTAATGGCCGGTAAAAGGCCAATCTGGTTTAGTCCCGATAAGACGGTTTATTTTTATGATAATCAGAGTGTCCAGTCGGGTCATTTGGGCACTGATACAGTCTTTGTGCTCAAGAGAAATCCAGTGAAGCTCCTAAAAGACGAGCCGATTGAATTTTACCGGGACGGCAGCGTCAAACGAGGGTATTTAGCTCAAGATACGCTCTTTGAATTGGTCAGGTATCATAAAAAGGTGGCAGCTCCAGCCGAGAGCAGTGTAAGCTTTTATGGTGACGGTTCATTGCGAAGTTTTTGTCTAAAGGATGATCAGGTCTTCCGAACTATTTCCGGGGAAGTCAAACTGGAATCATCGAAGTATACGAGTGTGGGTCTTTACCAAGACGGTTCTTTGGCATCGGGAACTTTGGCAAATCTAACCCGGCTTCGGGTGAAAGACCAATGGCTCAGTTTTAAAGAAGATAAATCCATTTGGTTTTACCCGGACGGCGCAGTGGAGTCGGGCGTTTTGGCCCAAAGAGCAACCTTTCGCTTGAAAGATGATTTGTTTACCGCCAAAGAAGATGAATATATCACCTTTTATAAGAACGGCGCCTTAAAGAAGGCAGTTAACGCCGTGGACCGCAAATTTAGATTTGCCGGGACACTCCAATATCTCCCTGGTGAACTTCGGTTCAGTCCGGAGGGGTTATTGATTGGCCTGCGGATCGGCAACAATGAAATCTATCAGAATCCCCAAGGTCAAGTAATCTGTAAACAAGCTACCGGTAAGTTCAATTATCGGGGCGTAAAAATTCAAATCAGCGAAGAAGACCGAATCTACATCCATCACCCGGTGCAGTCCCAAAATAATGATATTGATCAATGGGACCGGAACCCGGAGATTGACGCCATTGGGTATTGGTATGATGATTGCGGCGAGATCCTGGCTAAAAACGGGATTGAACTCCGGTCTGAAGACCAGGAGCCAGATCTTTTGGTGATGTTTCACTATGCCGATGTGGCTAAGGAAACCATCCGGGAGTTGCTCTTCCTGGAGAAGACCGTGATTATTTACCGGAATCAGCGTATCGAGTGCCCGCCGTTTCAATGGGTGCGGATTTAGAATCTTTTTCCCATTTGTATAATTCAAAATGAAGTTTGGGTCAATTAATATTATCAAATGAGGAGAATGATCATGGAGAAACAAATGAAATTCCCTTACCAATTTTTCGTCGTGACCTTTCTATGGTCGTGGCTATGTTGGTTACCGGTGTCGCTGGAGGGAGCCGGATTGATTACAATTACAATGGATAAAAACCTTTTTGGTATTATTAGAAACATCTTAATTTTACTGGGCATCTTCGGTCCCGGAGTGGGCGCTTTTTACTGCCTCAGAACCAGGAATGGCAAAGGGGCTGTTGGACAATACTTACGCGGTCTACTCGACCTTCGATTGGGATGGATTACCTGGTTTATACCGATGGTTTTATTTGGAGCCGGTTGTTTCTTGGGCTGGATCATCCCCGAATTTTGGGGAGAACCGCGTTTACCGCTTAGTGTGGCTTCTTTCTTGGCTATCCCGGTGTCATTCTTATTTATGACTTTACTTGGCGGTGGCCAGGAAGAGTTGGGCTGGCGGGGTTATATCTTAGACTTTATGGAGGAACGGTTTGGGCCCTGGTTGGGTAACCTGGTCCTCGGAGTGATCTGGTCCGTCTGGCATTTACCCCTATTTTTTACTCCGTTCATGGGCGAGTATTATTTTCCGTTTGTTGCCTTTATGTTGTTTTGCATTGGCTTCTCATTTATCCTCTCCTGGTTGCGCCAGGCCTCCGGAAAACGTCTGATGGCTGGAATATATACTCACGGGGTTGCCAATACAATTATGGGACTATTCCCCATCCTCGTCATGAAAGAAAACGTTACCCAATCTCGTTTTTGGGTATGTTCCATTTTGATGTTTTTGGTTGGTATATCTGTAATGTTTATCCGGATGCGAAAAACATCTGCCGGCAGTGGTTTGAAAGTGAATAGCTAACCGAATTGAGCTTAAAGATAGAGAATAAGGAAAAATAATTTGTTCATTCTGTCCACCCAGCCCTTAAACGGCCTGATCGTTCTCGGACTTCCATGTCCTTCACGATTTCGTTCCATCCTGGAACACAGCTAGGCTATAAAAACCTTCTCAACCCCGGCAAGCCGGGCTGGGTTGTGATTCAAAGTTTAGACCGAGGCCTTAAAGGCCTTTAGAACGCTTTTTGATATACCCAGCCCAGCCGTTTAAGGGCTGGGTGGAGATGTTACGAATATCGTTTTTTATTTTTTACCTTCAGGTTTTTTTAATTTTTCACTTTACACTTTACCCTTTATAAGCACTACCCCAAAAATACCCCGGCTTTTTTCCTGATATTTCCGATTGGGTAATTGAAAAATCTTAGAAAACCTCTATAATCATAATCAACAATGGGAAACAATTTAAATTTTGTTAAAAGTAGTGTCCGCCAGTGTATTTAAAACGAATTGCTGGTGAAGAACGAGATAATGAAGAAGAAATGAATAGTGGGGATGTATAAATGAGATTTACTTTTAGGATTCAATATCTAAAATTTAAGAATGAAATGAAATATACATGGTGGAAGGACATAGATCTGCTAGAAAAGATAATTCGAGTTTTAAATAAACATTTTTCGTTAGTTGAATACAAATATTTTAAATACAAAGATAAATTACTGCAGATTAATGATATTGAAGATATAATAGATAAAGCAAATAAGATGAAAGAAAAAAGAGATTCTTTTAACCTTATGAAGTATAAAGAAGATGAGGACTATATTGATATTAGTGTAACTGATGAGGAAGTTGATATCTGTATTTATTATGAAAAAGATTCGATAATCGAAAATATAAAAAGAATTGATATATTTGAAAAGTTGATAGTTGATTTATATGATAATTTTAAGAATATATTTTATTTCGGCGCTTATATATACGTGGGATTAATTGATTATAATTATCCTAGATTAAAACCTATGAGAAAATATGAATTTTTAGGAGAAGATTCACTTATAAACTTTCTTAGTAAAGCACATTTTGAAGCATACAAAGAATTAGTTGTTGAAGGTATGGAATATTTATATTCTGGAGAATTACCAACAGGAGCAACAAGAAAAATACATGATAATGAATTATTTATAATAAGATGGTTTGATAAAATAAAGGATGAAAAAGACATTGAAAGATGTTTAATCCAGCGTGAAGACTGGATATATAAAAATATGAAGTTAAAACCATATGATAACTTTACTGAAGAAGGGGATAAACTTTTCGATAGTCCTCTTGAAAAGCTTGGGGATAAAGATCCTTTTTTTACTTTTTACAGGCCAAGTAGTAATCTTGTATTTAAATCTGTTGTTTTAACAAAAGACA
>JAEYRX010000109.1 GCA_023435225.1 Bacillota bacterium | reverse complement strand
TCGAAGTATTTACCCAGCCCCATTCATGGGGCTTGAGAATGGTTTTATATGCCTAGCCAGGTCCTTTAGGGCCTGGTGGAGATGAGGGCATCCGGTTGTTATTTATTTTTGCAACAGCCCCTTTTTTCATAATTTAATTTCCACATTGTATTCTTCCAACCACTGATTAATTTGTACCAAATATGCATATAATTGCGGCATGGTCATTAGCTGACCAAACCAAGGCCGCTGTAATTGGCTATTCTCCGGTTTTAATAAATCCTCAACTGCTTTTTTATCAATTAAATTTCTAATCGGCGCCTTCGAGTTTTGAAGAATCTTACTCAATAAATCTCTGACCGCTTGTTCATACGAAGGATTATGAGTTTTTGGATAAGGACTTTTTTTACGGTATACTACAGCTTCCGGGAGCAACCCTTCGACGGCCCGCCGCAGTATTCCTTTCTCGCGATTTTTCCAACTCTTCATCTTCCATGGTATATTCCAAACGTATTCTACTAACCGGTGATCACAAAACGGAACCCTGACCTCCAGTCCCGAAGCCATGCTCATTCGGTCTTTTCTATCCAACAGCAACGCCATGAACCAGTTAATATTTAGATAAAACAGTTCTCTCCGTCTCGCTTCAATCGGATCATCCCCGGAAAAGCGCGGAACCTCAGCCAAGGCTTCCTGATACCGGCAGCGGATATACTCATCTAATTTCAGCTTGCTCTCCAGCTTTGGAGCGAGGATTTTTTTACGCAATTCGGTGGAGATAGACCAGGGAAATGTGGTTGCATCAACAGTTTCGGGTCGATGGAACCATGGATAGCCACCAAATACTTCATCAGCACATTCACCGGAGAGAGCTACGGTTGCCCCTTTTTTTATTTCCCGGCAAAATAAAAATAATGATGAATCCACATCAGCCATTCCCGGGAGATCTCTGGCTTTAACCGCATCTTTCAATGCGGCCGCCAGTTGAGGAGTATCTATATAAATCCAATGATGATCGGTTTGTAAAAAATCAGCCATCCGGTCGGCCCAGTAATGATCAGAGTTAGGCTGGAAATCACTAATCCGGAAATAACGATCATTACCTATATAGTCGATTGAATAAGTTGCCGGCGAAGGAAGCCCTTTTTCACGATAGGTGTTGGCTGCGACAGTCGAAATAATACTGGAGTCCAACCCTCCGGATAAAAAAGTACAAACCGGAACATCCGACACTAATTGCCGCTGGATTGTATCCTCCACCAATTTCCGTACTTTTAGAGTGGTCGTTTCCAAATCATCTTCATGAGGTTTGCTCTCCAATTGCCAATAACGCTGAATCCTGACTCCATCGCGGCTATACCGCAACCAACAACCTGGCCGCAGCTCCTTTATACCTTTAAATACTCCGTTACCCGGGGTTCGGGCCGGTCCCAGACCGAATATTTCGGCCAAACCTTCGTCATCAATAATAGCCGGAACTTTTGGATGGGCTAATAATGCTTTTAACTCCGACCCAAATATAAAAGACTCTCCTCGCTGTGTATAAAAGAGCGGTTTAACCCCCATTCGGTCCCTGGCTAAAAACAAACTTTCTGCTTGATCATTCCATATTCCAAAAGCATAAATCCCATTAAACTTTTCTACACAAGCCGGTCCCCACTCCAAATATGAAACCAGTACTACTTCCGTATCGGAGTATGAGCTTAAAACATGACCTTGTTTTAATAATTCCTGACGTATATCTTCCGTATTGTAAAGCTCACCGTTATAAGTAAGAACATATTCATTGGCGCCAACCCGTTTAACCATTGGTTGTTTACCGCCTTCGGGATCTACCACTATTAACCGGCGATGGCCGATAGCCGCCCTTTGGCTAAACCAATAACCGGATGTATCAGGTCCCCGCGGGTTTAACCGTTCAGTCATATTCTCTATTATCGGCCTTTTACCGGTAAGGTCTTCTTCCCAATCAATCCAACCGGTTATTCCGCACATCAATACCATCTCCTTTTAAATACGCTTTCAAATCATCAAATGATATATGATATGCTGACGGGGGAGATTTTTGTTATTTTTTTGTTAGATATCGTTTTGCTACTCTCTTTTCTTTTTTTGCGTTATAATTAACTTAATAAATTACCATATAATAGATTATTCTCCCGCAAAGGCGCTGAGACGCAGAGAAAAAAATATTTTATTATTTAACCTCTGCGCCTTTGGTTCGCCTCCGCGCGGATAAATATATATAAAGGAGATATTTAAGATGATTGAATTACCGGAGGCATTAGTAATCACTAAACAAATAAATGAAACTATCACCGGAAAAAAGATAGTCAATGTAATTGCCGAAGCATCACCTCATAAGTATGCCTGGTTTCTGGGTGATCCCCAAAATTATAAGCAGATACTTACCGGCAAAACCATCGATAAGGCTATTAATTACGGAGGAATGGTCGAAATTAAGGCCGGTTCCGCAGCACTGGTTTTTGGAGACGGAGTTAACCTTAAATATCACATTAAAAATGAGGACCGACCTCAGAAGCACCAGCTTTTATTAGAACTCGATGATGCATCCGCCCTAAGCGCTTCCGTTCAGATGTATGGTGGATTGTGGTGCTTTGAAAACTCTAATTTCGATAATGTTTATTATAAAGTCGCTAAAGAAAAACCCTCGCCATTGACTGAGCAATTTAATGAGATCTATTTTGGACAGCTATTAACAGCGCCGGAGCATCAGAAGTTAGGCGCTAAAGCTTTTTTAGCTACCGGACAACGGATTCCCGGGTTGGGTAACGGGGTCTTACAAGATATTTTATGGAATGCCAAAATTAATCCCAAACGAAAAGTTAATACATTCTCCGATGATAATAAAAAAGTAATCTTTAAAACAATCAAAACCACTTTAACCCAAATGGTACAATTAGGCGGGAGAGACACCGAAAAAGACCTTTTTGGAAAAAACGGCGGGTATAAAACTATAATGAGCAAAAATAATGCCGGGTTACCTTGTCCGGCCTGCGGGGAGATTATTAAGAAAGAGAGTTATCTGGGCGGGAGTATATATTTTTGTCCGGGGTGTCAACCGGTTTAAATAGTCCGACAATACTTTAAAACGTAATATTTTATAGAAATGCCTTCATTTTTGAAGGTATTTTTGTTTTGCTGTCAACTTTCACAGTAAAAAGTTGTTGAAAACTATGAATTCTCAAGTAGCGGACGTATTGCCTAAAACCGGATCTCTTGCTCTTTAAAAGAGTAACCACAATCCTTCGTAGTCTAAGGAAGCGCTGATTAATTGAATAAGTGACGATTTTGTACTTCGTAAAATGCCTAATGCCGCATATTTGCTCGCACAAAATCGGATTAATCAGCACTTCCCTAAAAAGAGTCTTGCAGAAATATGGTATTGATTTAAAAAAAATCTTAAAAATTTTTCAAAACACCGACTTAAAAAATTTTTTTACCCGGAATTATTATATCAAAAGGAGATGATAAGGAGGTGATAGGAAAGGATTAAGAAATTATACTTAGTTTTTGATGGTTGGAAGCAAAAGCATATCTATTAAAAAAATAGGGAGGGTTTAAAATGAAAAAAGTATTAATGATTTTAACCATCACATTCTGCTTAACCGTTGGAATTGGGAACATAGTAATGGCCGCTACGGATACTACATCCGATGCCTTAGGCCGGCTTGAAACGGAGCTAAGAAATAATGAAAATGTTACGGATAGAGAAGCAAATCGGGTTATGACTCGCGCCCGGAATGAGATGGGCAAAATGGCTCGAGCCGGAGTAAGTCAGGACAAAATGAATGAAGTAGGCAATCAGGCTGGTAATATGGTGCGAACCGGTGTCAGAAACTCCGGAGATGCATCCGCCGTATCAAAGGCAGTATCATTAATGGCCCGTGAAGCCATCAAAGGTAAGGACCCCAAAGAAGTTGGCGATAAAATACAAGATAAATTAAGAGATCAACAGAGATTAAAAGATGCTGTTAAAGACGTTCAAGCTCAAATTCGGACTCAGGAACGCACACAAACCAGAACAAATCAAGATGGAGCAAAAGGAGCTAACGGAAAAGGTAATGGAAATGGACATTCCGGCGGCTCTGGCGGTTCCGGTGGGTCCGGTGGGTCCGGTGGTTCGGGCGGCTCTGGCGGGTCAGGGGGATCCGGCGGTAAATAATCAAAGAGGGAGTTTAATCATTATAATTGTTGATTCACGAGACATGCAAATCCCCTTAGCCTAAAGGCAAGGGGGTTTGCATTAACTCTTGATAATAATCTATAACGATTTGTTTGGAAAAAACCGATAGTATAAAGTAATGAATAAGCACAGGAGTGAGACGGTTGATACTCTTCTTAGTATACGCCCAATCAGATCACACCAACGACTCAATCACCAAAATCATTACTCAAATTCAAAACGGCGATCCCGAATTACAAAACCAATTTATTGGTGACTATAATCCGTTTATTATTAAAACTGTCTCAAAAATCCTGGGGGCTAAATTTATCGAAATAGAAAACTGTGATGAATATAGTATCGGTCTAATCGCTTTTAATGAAGCTGTCAAATGTTACGATCAATCAAAAAACCGCAATTTCTTCGATTTCGCCAGGCAAGTCATGAAACGCAGGATCATAAATTATTGGTCCGGCAATCATCAATATTTAAAGGAGTATTTGTTTACTTCCATACAAAATGAAGATCAGGAATTTTTAGATAAAATCACCAAACCATCCGAAGATTTTACTGAAAAATACGAGACCAAGGAAGAGGTCTGGTTATTTAAAGAAAAGTTAGCCGAATTCGGAATCAGTTTTAGGGATTTGGCAGCCGCTTCGCCTAAACACCGGGATTCGAGGTTAATGGCTATCAGGATTGCCCGCCTTATTGCGGAAAATGATAGGCTTTATCAACAGATGATAACCAGAAAAATCTTGCCGATGACTGACTTACTAAAGTTAACCGATGTAAATAAGCGGACTTTGGAACGGAATCGGAAATACATTATTGCTGTTGTTTTGATTTTACGGAGTGACCTGGATACCTTGAAAGATTATATAAAATGAAGAAAAAGCTCCCTTACACCCAAAACGAAAAGGATGGAGAAGTATGATGAAAGCCACCGGAATTGTTTTGGAATTGAATAAAAAGCAAGCCGTAATATTGACTGATACGGCCCAATTTTCCGCCATTAAACGCCAACCGGGGATGTTTGTCGGTAAACAGGTTGATTTAGCCGATCCGGAGCCGCAAAGATCCGGCAGCCTCACTCAGCGTTATGTCTGGAGTTTTGCTTCCTTGGCCGTTTCCCTGGCAATTGCTTTTTGTCTCGTCATCCCTTGGTATCAGACGGTGAAAATTGAGGCTTATATAACTATGGATATCAACCCCGGTATAGAAATGGCCATAAACGCCAAAAACTATCTGGTAACGGCCCGGGGGTTGAACCGTAGCGGCTCGAAATTATTAAAGGGACTAAAAATTAAAAACAAGCCCAGCGATGAGGTTGTAGAGAAACTGGTGGACCGGGCGGCTGAAGCGGGTTACTTAAACAAAGTAAATGATAATCATATTTTGGTGGCAACCGCGTTTAAAAAGAAACCTTTAAAACCGGTGAACAACTCGATAAGACAACTCCGGCAAAGACTGGCCAGCCGAGATATTCAACTCCATTTAATTGATGCTACCATGACTGAGCGAAAAACGGCGCTCCAAAATAAAATGTCCATGGGCCGTTATGCTTTTTATCTTCAAGCTAAGCGCACTCATCCGGAGATTAAGTTGGAGGAGGCTAGAACCGAGCGGATTTCAACCCTTTTACGCAAAGCCGGGATGGCAGAGACCAAACCGGAACTAAACCCACCGGCGAAATCTATGACCGTTAAAGAGCAGCAGTCTATTCCCGTCACTCAAGCTGAAATTAACTCCGGGGAAAGAAAAGATAATACCGGCGTAAAAGAAAATGCAACTATTAATAGTCTGCCGGAAAATAATCGCCAAAATAATATTCCTGTTATTAAAGAGCAATCGGCTCCGGAAACGGCTGCGGATAAACCGGCAATAGTAAAGCCGGATGATAAAAAACCGGATAAGATCGATAATCCTGATAATCCCGAAAATCTTAGTCCCAAAGCCGGAAACAACGGCAACAGTTCAAAGCCGGCTAATAGCAATATGGAAAATACTAATAAAAACTCTGATCCGGTTGCTGCGGTATTAAACCAAATCCGCACCCAGTTAAAGAACGGTAATGTAACGGATAAGAAAATAAATAGATTCATCAACCAGGTAAATGAGGAATTTGCCAATATGGCCAAATCCGGAGTAAGCCGGGACAAAGTGGCTGAAGTTGGTAACCAAGTAAGCGATTTGATGCGACGGACACCCGATATTAGTCGAGACTTAAGAAGCTTATCGTCAGCCCTTTCTTTACTGGCCGATGAGAGTATCAAAGGAAAAGACCCGAAAACACTTGGCGCTCAGTTACAAGCAAAATTAAATGACGGACAAAAATTAAAAGATGCTGTGCGAGAACTGGAGTCGGAGATCCGGGACCTGGATGAACAAAAACAAAGCGGTTCCAATCAAAATGAAAATAAGGGGACCAATAGCAATGGCAGAGGTCCGGGAGGCACAGGTAGTTCAGGCGGCTCAAGTGGGTCCGGAGGATCAGGTGGCGGTTCAGGGGGAGGCTCCGGTGGCGGAGGATCGGGCGGTAGATGAATTAATACTTATCCTAAATAAAATAGGGTCTTAAGTGTGAATAGTTAAGTTTTGAAATCTTTTGGCACTTTATTCCCTAATTAACGGTCCCGGTATTGGGAAATACTTACTTGTCGCTCTCTAGAGGTTAAGTCGGACCAAGAAATCAAGAGAGCGGCTTTATTTTTGCAGATGTTATCACTATCCATAAGATTACTTCATTCCGGTTTGATGATCCGAATGGAACTTATCACTATAACGACCTCCAAGCTCGTTTTCCGGGGAGACCGAAAAAAGAGGAGCCGGAAACAGCTTAATATTAATTTTTTAAAGTAATAAAAATAGCCTTCCCTGCGGTTTATTAACAGCGGGGAAGGCTTTATTTTGGGGAAAATTTGGTTGGAGGCCGGGAAGAGCTTTTTGGTTCTCAGAGAGAGCTTTTTCTCGCTTTGAGTGACCTTTTTGTTGCTCAGAGGGACCTTTTTCTTGCTTTGAGCGACTTTTTTGTTGCTCGGAGTGACTTTTTTCTCGCTTTGAGCGACCTTTTTATTGCTCGGAGGGACCTTTTTCTTGCTTTGAGTGACCTTTTTGATTCTCAGAGAGACCTTTTTCTCGCTTTGAGTGACCTTGAGTCTGTAAATAATTTTGTGTAAATGGTTTTTTAGGGACACTTTTCCAAGCAAAAAAAACGCCGATAAAAGGCGCAATCCGGTTTGAATGCGAGTATTTTTTGATATATCCTCAGGACTGATTTTTTTGGTATAATTTTTTTGGATTAAGTTTTGAGTGATATGGGTTGGTGACGGATTTGAAATTTGATAAATGGACTGTAACAGATACATTTTTCCAAATCATTAATACAATTCTGATGATTATCAATTGGAGCCAATCTCGGTTTGCGGCTTTACATCAATCCGCCTGGGAGGAAGGCAATCCTCTTTTGGTCTCGATCACAAACACTCCGTTAAAGGTTGATATTTACTCCGGATTATGTTTGATTGGCAACTTTTTAATAGCGTATTTATTACCGAAAAGATGGCGGAGATGGTGGCAGGCGCTTACTTTAGCGGGGTTGGTATATTGCGTTTTTTGGGCTTTTTATGACGGGGTTGGAGTGGATTTTAGGGTTTTTAGGTATTGAAAGCCTAACCGCGACTCTCTGTCCCGGCAGTAATCCATCCATGGACTGCCTTCTTGAATTGTCCATGTTCCGGCCTGGAAGGGATGACCATCATGTTTCGGGGGAATTTTTAATTGACAAACATATCTTAATTATCCAAATATAATTTTATTCTTTTTTTAGTCTCATCCGATAATTGATCAATCTCCTCATCGGTTATAACCTGATGTTTGATTAAGAATAGTATATTAAAAATTATCTCACTCCTGCTCCAATCATTGAAACAATCACCGATTACCTTGTCCCATTTTCTTGTAAGGCGATATACTTTGAGATATTGTTCATGAACATCCGGCTGCCGGTTTTCAAGGTTGCATTCGGACTGAATATCATCTAAAATCCGGTTGCACAAGCGGTCAAGCAAGGGTTTCTTCAGATTCCGTAAATATTTCCAATCTGATTCTTTGATATCGTTCATGAGATTAGTCCTTTCAAAGTTAAATTATTCCGAGTGAAGTTTGGGAGTTTAAAGGCGGACCCTCTGTCCCTGAAAGGGATGACCACCATGCTTCGAAGCGCGCCCCACCCATCAGCCGACATCCCGGCCTGCCCTCCCCCATTTTTGAAGTGTTTCAAAATAGCAGATTCAGATGGAGGAGAAAAATGGACGCCTATAAGTACCGCCAGTGATGGAGATATTAAAAAAAAGGATGAAGTAGGCAGAATTGATCTCAAGCCAGAGAGTCTCATTAAATGTCGATATTCCCAATGAGTTATTATTTAAGCAGCTACTGAAGCGGCTTAGTCTTTGTTATTCTCGAAGATGTTTTGTAAGATAATCTACAGTGGTAAGGAAGAAATCCTTTTCTTTTTTTGAACGGTAATCGTTAAAATTTATTACTTTTTGATCTACGTTACTAATCGGTTGAGGCGATTGAAGTTTAAAACCAAGAGATAACTTTAACTGTTCTTCTTTGCAAATTTTATTACTCATCGTTTTTCCCCTCTTTTAACCTACTTAAAACAGGATATAAATATTCTATAACATAAAATAGATTATTTACATTTCAGACAATTACTTAAAGAATAACTATTAAACCTCGATTGGTACTGGAATCTTAATCTGTGCTGTAATCGGTGTATAGAGATCAACGCTTTGTTCCGGAGTATGTAAAGAAACTACCAATGCATATCTAATTTTATGATTCCATTTGTTAATCCAAGCTCTTTCTCGCCACCATCCCACCGCAGGGTAGATTCCAATAAGATTGCTAGTTGCTAATTGAGCGGCTGTAGTATGCCAAGTATCAGAATGAATGGAGCCCAAATGACGGTTTTGTTTCCCCAATGTCCATTTTACACTTCCGCCATCACTAGCCATTTCATTTTCTTCATCAATTGTTGCTGCATTGATTCTATTTAAAAAGGCTTCTTCTGTATCTGTGCCATTTACATCAAAACGTAATAAGCATGATGGGTATCTATAACGATTTTTCCACCCGATTTCGCCGGGACCTGGTTCAATAAAATATGATAAGGTTACTTTCAAAGTAATAGGAGTTTCAGCTAAATCTAGTAGGATTTCTTTAGGCCATGGGAGCTTATGAATATGCATGTCTTTAGTTTTAAATCCGCCATCAGACTTTTTATCATATGGTTGTAACTCCGTCTGAACAATCAAATTAACGCTGTTTCTCAGACACCAAAGCGCTCTAGCCAAATTTGGGACACCATACCCACATATTCGCAACAATTCCTGATAATTGCCTTTAGAATCTCCCGTTAAAAATTGACGTTGCATCTCCGGCGTCCATTCCGCCGAATGTATCATTAAGGCACGAATAGTTTCCGACCATGCTTCAGGATATTCAGCTTGAATTTGTGCAGCCATCCAAGCAGCTTGAGCGGTAGCCGCGCTGGTAGCCCTAATAGTACTGAACTGTCTTTCTGTAGGTTTGTGATGTAATGTAAGCAAATCGAATTCCGAGCAACTACAACAACTAAAGCTATCCTGAATCAAATTGCCGCCTTCAAGAACAATATCAGGCTTAATAGGCCATTTATTATCCCAGGAATATGAAGTTGAACTAAAAGGAGAAAGTTCCCCAGCAGAGGCGACTGCTTTAGAACCATTATATTTCGTAGTATCCACTTCAGCTTTTTCGGTATATGCTCCCACTGTTATTACATTCCAAGCTTGTCCGGGATTTTGTACAGTTTTAGTTTTATTGCTGTCGGGATAGTTCCGCCAATCATCCATCTCGTCAACATTGCCGGCTGATACAAACATAATTTTTCTTTGTTCATCCAAATATCCTGAAGTAAATTCATCAAGAGCCGCCGACCATGAAGAAGGGCTTCCATCTCTGGTAGAGTACTCCGGAGCTGTCACCGCCATACATATAATCCGTTGTCGCTCTGGATTATCAATAATGATATCACTAACTGATTGAGCGACAATTGCACCGTAAAGTTTTGGGTCGTTTTCTCCTTTAGGCGGCAGTATTTTAATGGACTCCAGTCTATGTAATATAGATATTGGTGAACTACTCTCCAAAGCCGATTGCAAATCTCCATATCCCGCCAAACCAGACATCTGTGTTCCATGACCGGCATGGTCGTCCACTCCCCATAAAGGATTATAACTCCTGCAATCTTGGTCGTTAATGATCCGATTTAAAAGTATATGACCATTATTAATACCAGTGTCCAAAATACAAATGCAGACATTTGATTCTTCATCAACTTCCAGCCGATCTAATAAATCTTGAGCCCACTCGGTTTGTTCCTGATTTTCCATTTCCATAAAAAGGTCCGCTGTTTCTGATGCTCTGCGAAATTCGGCAATGTGTGGACTGGCTGTAATTAACTCTTGAAGTTGACTACGAGTAGCCTGTCCCAATAAGACACATCGTTCCGGAAATTTAATAGACTCCTGCTGCAAAGGAATTTTTAACTGATTTTCGGCAAGATCCCGAAACTGATTAACTACTTCATCGGAGTCATCACTTAACCATATTTCACACCATTTAGGCTCTTCACCCGGTATCCATTCTTTTTTCCCTTGCCAAAAAGATTCTAAAACTGCTAAATTAAGATCATTCAAAGAATCAATTAAAGGTTGATTCTTCGGATTATTCTTTTTAGTATTTTTCTCATCATTTAAATAATCTTGAACTTTCTTTAAAAATATTTTTTCTTTTCCTTGAGGGATAAAAACCGTAGCTTTGTTAATGATTTCATCATCAATTATATCTGTTTTTACATTTAAGAGGCGGATTCCATGTTTCACATCTTCCAAACTTTTTGTAGCCAACTCATATTCTGGAGAACTTTCAAACTCTAGATACACACCATCTTTAGTTAATAACGACACAGCTCGTCGTTGCTCATCCAATTCTCTAGCCTGCCGCCATGCGTCTTCAAATTTTTGCTTAATAGTGTTTCCATGTTCAAACCGATTTTGTGTTGGGAATTTTAGCTTTGGTCCGCCTCGTTGTTTAGAGGTGAAATCCATTTCCCTCTCAGTATTTTTTATAAAAACATGCCGTAAGCTCTCATCAGCCATGGCTTACCTCCCATTTTTTCGGTAGGCGGTATTCCTTTCTTCAATCATAGTTGTTAACAATGTTCCGTCTACTTTTGCCCAATCACTAAGAATAGCCTCTTTAATAGCATCATCACAAGCCTTAGCGATCTCAGCGTGACTTAATACCTTTGATTTCTCTATAATTTCTTTCAATGACATATGTGACTCAAGAAAATCTCCGAGGCGGTTACGAATCAACCTCTTTATCTCAGCTTCCCCCGGAAACTGATAATGCAATACATCATCAAACCGGCGAAACAACGCTTGATCCAATAAGTTCGGATTATTAGTCGCCGCCACAATAAGACTTTGGGATTCATCTTGTTCAATGAACTGCAAGAAAGAGTTTAAAACCCGCCGCATCTCTCCTACATCATTATCAAGACTCCGTTCCGTACCAATGGCGTCAAATTCATCAAAGAGATAAACAGCCTGATTTAACGCAATGGTTTCGAAAATCTGTCGAAGTTTAACACTGGTTTCGCCCATAAACTTAGTCACCATTTTATCCATTAAAATAGTGCAAAAAGGCAGTTGTAACTCCCCGGCCAAGACAGCGGCTGTCATAGTCTTACCGGTGCCTGGAGGCCCAACTAGCAAAATCTTCCGGCGGTTATTCATACCGTGTTTCTTTAATTTATCCCGCTGGCGGAATTCCTTCATAACCCGCTCCACTCGCGCTTTTAACTCCTCTGTTACCACCAGTTCGGATAACTTATGATCCACTATGGTGCTATGTATTAATTCATTAAACTCCTTATTAAGAGGCACAACTTTACCTTTACTGGTTGTGGCCTTATCTATAATGGTTCGAATCTCACGAGCTAATTCACTATGTCCCTGCTTTGCTTCGTAAGCGGCAAGTTGTAGGACGGCTGTCTGAAACCGATCATCGTTTCGGTCAAAATGTGATTGAATTAAGGTCTTAATTTGTTCTGCTGTAGCCATAGTAAACCTCCTTTCAGAAGTTATTCTAACGTAATAAGCTTATTTTTGTTCTACTTTCGTGAAATAGTACTAACAAATTTTTCAAACTATTCATTGGCATACTTTGGAATAACTAGAAAAATTATAACACAAACGTTAGTTCGAGTAAATAACTATATAATGTTTAGGATTTTACCACTAGTTTTTTATCTTCACTAAAAATTAAAACACCTTATAGGTTGACGATCCACAAAAAATCAGCCGGATCTTTTTCGATTTAGTATTACCGGACCGCAACACCGCCCGATGCTGCATTAAAATTGATTGACTGTTTGTCTTGAACCGGCCAACCGGATGCCTACAGTATCAAGTCAATCCGGTCCTGCACTTTTTGTTCAGGATTTTGATTCAGCTTAATCACATCCAGAAAACAAAGACTTAATTTATAAATGTGCTACTATTTTCAAAATTACTACAATATGCTTTTTGTAACTTTATATGTTTTCTGCAAAAAAAATAAAAACCCTCTGTGAAAAAGGTTTTTTAAATTGTGCAGTCAGTGATTGCACAATTGGTGTTTTTAAAATCAATACGCCGATTTCCAAATTAATATTATCATATCTGCTATAACGTCGTTAGTTTCTTCTTCTACTAATATAAGTCTATTAACCAAATCTATCAATCACCACCCGGAGGCAGGAAGCCGACGGCGCGGCTTTGGAGCAGGACGCTACTCAGCCGTCGGGATTAAAGGACCACCCCGGAGGCCGGAGACACGAAGTCGGAGGCCAGATTGGCCTTAGTATTATCTTTCAAAGGTTTCCAAGCACGGTCTAAGGATGGCCGTGCATAAAGGGGTCCAGGGGTCTTCCCCTGGCCGGTGGGTTCAAAGGGAATTCCGGCCAATTCCCTTTGCCCTAAGGGGTTCGGGGAAGTGGGTGACGTTCCCCGTTGGCATCAAAGAATTTAAAATGGCCTTAATGTTTTTATTTATCTGTTTTTACAATTGCCCTGATAAAGTAAATTGTCTCATCAGTAATGAGACAATCTTATATACTCTCTCTTATTCCTTTATCAGGAACTTCTGATTATCTGTTCTTTATAAGTTAGTCCTAGTTCAGATAATGTTTTTTTAAAGGGCCTTTAAGTATCAAGAGATATCTCACAATTCACGAGTTTTTCCTTTTCGCAATAAACGCATTTATCAATTCCAACACAATTTTCTGATCTTCCGGACTCATCCTATCAACCTCAAAAAAAGCATTTAATAATTCCTCATTTTTGGTTGACAATAACAATATTTCATTACTTTCAGATACCAAATATTCAATAGGCACATTAAAAAAGTCAGCCAATTTTTTAAAAGCTTCCAGGGAAGGTTTTACCCCGGACTCAATTTTAGCAATGTAACGCTCAGAAAAACCAAGTTTTTGACTTAGTTCATTTTGAGTTAAATTGCGTTCTTTTCTTAAGTTCTTAAGTTTGGTTCCCAAAGTATTTTTAGGCATAGATTTTCCTCAAGAATAATTTATTGAATAAATTTTATACAAGTGTTGACAAAATGTATAAAATTGTAGTACAATTTTCCTATAAATTACAACATTGTAAATCATATAAACTATTTTATTAAAAAGGAAAATACACAAAAAATCACAGGCCCAAATCCCATATTTGCGCCCTGCTTTAATATTGCCAAAAATTACAATCAATCTTTATTATATCATTATATCTCTAAAGTAGGCAAGATCGAGGAAGATAGGCATTAGGCACCGAGCATTAGGCATTAGGATGTAATCGAATAAATTAGCCAATAACCCAAAAAACACTTCATATAATCTAACATACTAAAAATACTTTCAGAAATAACAGTTCGTTTCTCCTGCCTGGGTAGTCGTCCACGCCAGCTACCGCTGCACAACCGAAAAGATGAAAATAAGGCTGGGTGAACGACAAGCATCGAAGCATTTTCTTGGTAGGAGAAAGATAGAATGAGGCGGGGTGACCGGAGCATCAGCAAAACTCTTTTACTGCTTTTCCTAATGCCTATTGCCTGTTCTGTTTAATCCTATAAATCCCGTCAAATAAAAACACACTTTAGACAACAGCTTTCAAATCCCTATTGTCTTTTGCCTTTCGCCTAATGCCTAATGCCTGTTGCCTAATGCCTATAAAAAACATGTTCAAACTATTCACAAACCAAAAATCCAAATCCGACCTTAAAAAAAGACTGGAACGCGCCCGGGCCCGCCTCCAAACCCTCTGGGAAACCAAAGGCCACACCGACGCCGAAGTCCTGGCCGCCGGAGCCGAGTTTGATAGGTTGTTGAATGAGTACCAGAAGAGCAGGCGAAAGGCGTGAGGCACGAGGCGAAAGTAAAGTAACTAGTTGTCCACGCCAGCCTCCGCTGCGCAACCGAAATTATGAAAATAAAGCTGGGTGAACGACAAGCTTCGATAGCATTTACTAAGCAGAGATCAGAAGTCAAAAATCAGGAGCTAGGAGTCAGAATCAAAGGCTAGAATTTGATTATTTTGCAATCACCTGTAGCCTATTGCCTAAAAGAAGGAGGTAATCCCATGAAAAAATCTCTAAAATCATTCATCCGCTTTTTCTACGAACTAGGAACCATTATTGCGTTTATCATCTATGTAACCTTTGAGAAGATCAGCCGATTGGTTAAGAAAACCGGGGTTGATTGAAGGTTAAATTCATCGCCCAGGGCAGCAGCCAATTATTCCCGCCCTCTCAAAACCCCTGGGCTGTCCTATTTAAATCGTCTCAACCCCCGCTGGGGCTCGGTTTGATTTTCACCCCAAAACACCTCCCAGCCCGTTCATGGGGTTGAGATTGTTTTTTTACATACAGCCCAGAGGTTTTGAATTAGCTTTCAGTTCTTCCTCTGCTCTGGGCGGTGAATAATCATCCGCTCTTTCATCGCCCAGGGCAGCAGCCAATTATTCCCGCCCTCTCAAAACCCCTGGGCTGTCGTCTTTTTAACACCGTCTCAACCCCCGTTGGGGCTGGGTTTTATTTTTAGCCCAAAACACCTCCCAGCCCATTTATGGGGTTGAGATTGTTTTTTACTTCAGCCCAGAGGTTTTGAATTAGCCTACAGTTCTTCTTCTG
>JAEYRX010000056.1 GCA_023435225.1 Bacillota bacterium | reverse complement strand
GGGATAGTTATCCTGGTTATCAGAGAAATGAATCCATTCACTAGCATCAAATAGATAATAAAATATCTCCCGCATCGAACTGCAAGTATCCACATATTCTTGTAAACTCATCGTATCCTCCTATATTCCAGCCAATTTGCGATATTCAGAATAATCGTTTTGCGGAAACGCTTTTTCCAGTTGTTCAAGTCCTGCGATGAAAATGTCCTTCGTTGAATTGTCAAACCAGGAATCGGATTTATTATAAAAGCCGCTTTCCGTGTATAAATATTGCCAGCCATAAAGCCCCAGCAGTTTCTCGGTATGATGCAAATATTCGCTCCAGGTAAGATTGAGTTTTTCAAACTCTCCGTAACAATTACGGTCAATATATAGTTCCAAATGCTCTTTATCCTTTTCCAACCGAAAGAAGACCATAAAACCGTCTCCGGTGCGAGGATGGGCGTCAAAATAACGTAGGCTCTTTACAAATTCCCGGTCAATTTTCTTTGATCCATAAAGCTCTTCAGGTTCAACATAATTAAAATCAACCGCCTGTTCCGGCCCGGACAAAGATACTTCACCGCTGCAGAGTGGTTCATACTCTTCATCATCGCTAAATTCCCAAGTATATGAAAGGTATTCAGCGCAAAAATACTGTTCCCGGAATTCATTCGGTAATGAAAAACCAATCTCTTTAGTGATTGTCTTAAAGTCATCCGCTATTAGTTGCTCATCGGGAACCAGGATCTTAGAACAATGATTCCCAACTGTAAATCCATTAAGCTTGCTCAAATCGCGAAAAGCCGCCATGATTTTTCCTGCCGAGCCGGGGATGCCGGTTGCTCCAAAAACATAGCCATTATTCATTTTTTCATTAATTTGTTTCCGGTAATCGCTGAATAATTCAGGTTTATCAGGATATTTTTTACTCTGAGTTGTTCCTGCGCTGCCAATCTTTCCAAAACGCACGGTAAGTGTTAGTTCCGCAGAATTTAATTCGATCTCCCAGAATTTATTGGATTTTTCATCGGTGTATTCCAAATAAGTTTTCATGATATTTGCTCCTTGGAATATATTTGATATTCATCATTTAGAAATTATTATAATACTTTATTTAAAAATTAGTGACTTCCCTCATATCATTAATGGATAACGTTTCATATCATTATCAAGTCCTTATCTTTTATCACTCTCGATCATTTTCTGTAACAGATTCGAATAATAATTGGTTTTTTCCGGTTTGCCCAGTTCAATATAGATATTGATTATATTTTCCAACTTTTTAATATCAAAATCTTTTTTATTAGCCAACAACTCCGATAGCTTCTTATTCAAAAGATTCTGATATCTGATCTTCTTTCTGCAGGGAATACAGCGTACGGATTTTGCACGATGGCAAAAATGTAATTGTTCAAACCAATAAGCTTGTTCTTCTTTGGTAAAAATATATTTTTCACGGCAGCTTTTACAGGTCATTTCGATATCATAGAAAGCCAAATAGCATCCATAATTTCCATAGGCGAAATTATCATGATTGGCTATAAGCGCTTTACCGCTATTTAAACACTTATCACAAGCCCAATGATAATAACCACCCGCAAGATTTTTCATTTGAGGCTTTGCCGTACCGCCAAGAATGACTACTTCTCTTTCAAGAGTCTGTTTTAATTCATCCGGCCCGACCTCTTCCCGGCAACAAGGACAGGTTACTTTTTCGGTTAGCCCGGTGCTCTCCTTTTTCTTCTCCTTTACCGGACTTCCATTTTCTTTCGGCTCATAAAACTGATAGTCTTTGTATTTCTTTTTAAGATAAATCGAGTCCAGTTTATTCTCTTTCACAGATATCCTGATTCGATAATTACCGTATGGTTTTTTCTCCGGTAACATGGATTCCGATAAATCAATTACATCAATCTTTTGATCCGTCCGGAAAAAGACGCTAAAATCTTTAGTCTCGTATTGTTGAAAAACCGCATAATGATCATCACCGTAACCATACATTTTTTTATTAGTTTCATCATTCACTACATATTCGCTAAAAACACTTTTCTTATGAACTTTTGTAGGATCATCATTTGATTTCCTATGGATGATCATTTCATCATTGATGGAAATAGGTATCTCGAATTGATCGGGATATCTGTTATATAGACTGAAACTGATGATGATCCCTTCTTCAACAAATGATACCTTATGAATTGTTTTTTGAAAAAATAACCCCGAATCGGAAATAGGATATAAATAGGTATAAATTAAAGCCATTTTTGTGAACCTTTCCATTGTATATTTATTGTCCGAATCTTAATGGGCCGATTTGAAATAGGGTTTCTCAATGAGATAACCAATAATCATCCAAGATACAGAGGTAATTTGCTTCTCAAGAACCAGCCGATCATTAGTATCCCAGTATTCTCCCTCATCAAAGAGTTCAAGCTTTACGAAATAGTTTTGAATTTCCCGAAAGAACTCGATGATTTCAATATGACATTTTACTCCGGCAAACTGGGTTTGGACGAAGTCACCACATTGCCAATCCTTATCAAACTCCAGAAAAATAGGTTCGCATAAATTATCGACATTCAAAATAAGACCGGCCTTACCCTTCCGGTTATTTTCAATTAACTTCCAATCATGAGGTCCGGCATATTCAATTATATAATCCCGCAACTTGTGATATTGTTGTTCCGATTCAAGTTTCCCTTTAAAATGAATTGAAATGCCCATAGAGGCCAGTCCCCCTCATCGAATACTTTACTCTATCAAATGAAACAATTATTTATTTTCATTCAATAGTATATTGATTCTCTAATTTCTCGATAAACCAATATACTGTTTTAAGACTCTCAAATGATAGTTTCGCTTTATATAACTTCTCCAATTCTGCTACAGTAGTCTCATCATTTGTTTTGTAAAAACCAAGTTATGATAAAAATAATGTTCATCTTTAGCCGTAATTTATGTAATCCGGCGCTTTTACAAAGTTACTGATATTATCAATCTATCTGAACCTTAACACCCTTCCCTTTTAACTGCGCCACCACTTCATCAGTTTCTTGCTGGTCTTTAAACCGGATACCTTCAAGCTTAACTTTCTTTAAAGCAGGCAGTTCCAAGAGGGGTTTTAAACTATCCACCGTGATGTTCGATAAAACTGTTAGTTCTTCCAGTTTCTTTAATGCTCCCAAAGGGGTCAAATCTATAATGTTCCATTGATATTCAATGAAGATCTTTTTTAGATTTGGACAGACTTCAATCCCCTCCAGGGAGCTTATTTCAAAATAATTATCTTCGCCATCGTAATGGTTCCAGATATGGGATATCAGCTCTGAGTAAGCCGCCCAAGATAACTCTTCAATTTTTTTCAGAGGATACTTTGATAACTTCAGGCCCTGCAAGTAGTATTCAACCGCTTCGATTGGTTCATAGTTGTAATCGGCGGAGTCGTCATACTCTTCAGGCATATACTTTTTAAAGAAAGCTTCAATATCGAATTTAAAGAGACCCTGTCTTTCCAGTTCATCCAGGATCGCATAATGGAGATTCTTGTCCATCGTCAGATTTTTTAATGCGATCTGTTTCAGTTTAGCCGTTTCCTTATCCGCCAACTGCTTGTTTTTATCGTTTTTAATTAGGTACGCCCGGGTCGACAACCGGAGATACTCATCAAAATTCCAAATGCGTATATTCTTTTCTTTTTCTTTGCCACCCGCCGCAAGGATCGGTTCAAAGCCGTAGCATTGATCAGATTTTAGAATGCCGAAATCATCACTCGTATTAAAAAACATAATCGGATCAATATTGGTAGGAGAACATAATCTGCCAATATCCATTAAATAATTTTTAAAAAAGCCTTCCAATCCGAATGTAATAAAATTAATTTCACAATGCCTAATATCGACGGCTTTAATAATTAAGTAGCTATATTCTTTGTCTTTATTATTGATATCGCAAATGAAAATCAAATCTCCGAAAGCAGTGCGCATAATCGGATAAGCGCCATCATAATCCGACTTAAGCCACTTTTGAAGGTTATCAAGATACTCATCGGGATTGATTGTCCAGAAAAGCCCTTGATCATAACCTCCAAAACCATGTTTCTTCCAGAGACTGATAATTGGCTCCGGTAAGATGGCTTCATATTTTTGAATGACAGTCTCAGGTACCGTTTGGGCATCAATCGCCTCCGGATAGGTTTCCAAAAAAGTATCGTAAATCGACATCAGAACCGCTCCTTATTTGTTTTCGATTTCATTTGAGATGTTACTTAATTAGAGTTGGCCGTAAACTTGAAATTATCAAAACTGCTAATCATTGATGAGGTCAGACTATCATTAAAATTCATGATTCCAATCCGGTTCCCAGGCGGTTGGCTTAAAGTAACGGTTTTCACTTTGTTACCGTTAATCCATAATTCCGCTTGATTGCCGAATTTCACTAATTTTAACTTATTTCCTGTTATATTAATAAAATTGCTCTTTGTGGGTATATCAAATTGCGAATTAAGCGGATGATAATAATCTAAAGAAAATTGCCGACTAACCGGATCAATATTAAAATAATAATAATTGTTAGTTGTTACATAACCAAAGACAATTCCGTAGGTATTATGCTTTTGAGGGGAACTGTTCGAGTCAATGCAATCTACTTCAATGGTATAGTCGGTGGGAACAGGAAACGGCAATAAACTAATCTCCCTTTTACCACAGTTACTGTTATTAATCATATAAATTCCGTTTTGATAACTACATGAATATTTCATATCATCTAAAACCCGCCATCCAGTTTCCTGATTTTGGAAATCATCGGAAAAACCGGTCATTATAAAGTTGATATTATTGTTAGGTCCGGTTACGGTCTGGCTATGCTGATTAAACGTGTACCCAACTTTCGATGGAGTCGCGGTTACCGTTCCGGTTATATCATCTACACTCCAGTTACCATTATTATCGGTAATAACAGATGAACCATTACTGAAAGAAATTGTAACACCGGCTATTCCGGCGCTTTCATCATTGGTTAGCACTCTTCCGGAGAGCTTACCTCCAACATCTGCTTCTCTAAAGAATACCGGTTTGTCTTTTTCAATAGACAAAACCCGATCTTTAGTGGTATTCCATTCAATACCGGGAAATTCATTAATAATTCCCATGAAATACTGGCTGACTAACAAGGCATCTTTGATATCAACTTTACCATCGGAGTTTACATCCGCTTTAGAAACATTAAAATTCTTAAGTGTTATACCGACACAATATTGGGCAATCAGTATGGCATCTACTTGGTCTATCATATAATCGCCGTTAACATCACCGAGAGCTTGCCGGCGATAATTTTGTTCAATCAGGGTCACGGAATTATTATTCACACTTTTAACAATAGCCCAATGGGGATTGCCGTTGATTGGGCAATAGACTATATCATTTTGTTGGGGAACAGTAACTTGATTCATAATACCGTCAGCCGCTGATACTTCCGGCAAGCCTTGCATATTTATTTGACAATTAACCTTCTTGCCGAAAACCGTGCTATAGAAGCGCGTTATAAAAGCTGAACTGGAGTAAGTCGGGTTACTTTCATCATCTTGCCACGGTTGAGGCCGGTAATAGGCATAGATGTAATCAGTTTGACCGTCACTGCGGATATATTCCATTGAATTGCAAACTTGCATTTGTTCGGTTATTTTAATCGATTCATCTTCAGCCAGGATTTGAATTGGGAGCAATAAGATCAACATAAATAAAAGAGTAATCATATGAAATTTCTTCAATTTAATTCCCCCTTTAATAATTAATGCCCACATTCCAGAGTTAACCAACAACTCATTGTTTTAAGGAAAATGTCTTCTTTATTGTCGCATTTTTTCAATTGTATCAATCTATCTGAACCGTAACACCCTTTCCTTTTAACTGCACCACCACTTCATCCGTTTCCGGCTGGTCTTTGAACCGGATATCTTCAAGCCTAACTTTCTTTAACGCGGGCAGTTCCAAGAGGGGTTTTAAACTGTCCACCGTGATCTTCCCCGAGAAGACTGTTAGTTCTTCCAGTTTCTTTAAGGCGCTTAAAGGGGTTATATCCGTTACACTCCATTGATACTCGATAAAGATTTCTTTCAGGTTCGGGCAGATCCCGATCCCCTCCAGGGAATGGATTTGAAAATAGTCATCCTCGCCGTCGTATTGGTTCCAAATATGAAATACCATATCCGAAGAAGCCGCCCAGGATAACCTCTCAATTTTTTTCAAAGGATATTTTGATAACTTCAGGCCCTGTAAGTAATATTCAACCCTTTCGA
>JAEYRX010000097.1 GCA_023435225.1 Bacillota bacterium | reverse complement strand
TGCAATAGCTATAATCCTTCATGAAACATGAAACATTCAACAGGCAACAGGCAACAAATTATAAATCTTTGTTAAGAATAATGTCAATAATCCAGCAATTTATTTCATGGTTTTTTCATTGTCAATTCTCAATTGTCAATTACTATTATTCCCCGCATTCATATCTGAAAACAGTTTTCGTAAAGCCTTTTTTTCAATCCGGGAAACGTAGGAACGAGAAATACCAAGTAATTTAGATATTTCCCGTTGGGTTTTATTAATACCATCCAATAAACCATATCTCAATTCAATTACTTTCCTTTCTCTCTTACTTAATTTGGCGATCCGTTCTTTTAATTTTTCTTCTTCTAAGATTACTTCAACTTGTTCAGCTACCATCTCAGAACCGGTATCTAAAATATCCAACAAGGTTATTTCGTTTCCTTCTTTGTCGGAACCAATCGAATCATATAAAAGCAGATCGTTTTTATTTTTCTTAATAGTCCTTAAATGCATTAATATTTCATTTTCAATACAACGAGCGGCATAAGTAGCTAATCGGGTATTGCGGTTCCTTTTGAAGGTTCCGATTCCTTTGATCAAACCAATTGTTCCAATTGATATTAGATCATCAACATCTTCGCCGGTACTGTCAAATTTCTTCACAATATGGGCGACCAGCCTTAAGTTCCGTTCGATTAAAACATTCCTGGCTTCCTCATCCCCCGTTTCTAATCTCATTAAGAGATTGCTCTCTTCTTCCTCGCTTAATGGAAGAGGAAAAACATTATTATTTGAGATATAGCCGAAAAGATACCAAAAGCCGGCCAAGATAAATTCTAAAGCCGATCCCAAGATGGAAAGGACCATCCGGTTTTCGCCACCTCCATAGGTAAATGTTATTGTCCTATCTAGCCTATGTACCGGCGGCTTATTTTGTGCTATATAAGTTGAATTGATTTTAAATTTCTTATATATCTAAACACCTTCATCCCTAAACCCGGTCGTGATAACTTAACTAATGAATTTAATTCAACTTATTACAGCTGTAATAGCTTGGTAACTTTCTCCATCACTTCCTTGAAGACAGGGGCGGCGGTTTCACCGCCGGATATACCCTTTTCGTAAAAAACTACCGTTACGTATCGAGGTTCTTCAAATGGAGCAAAACCGGCAAACCAAGCATGAGCTACCAACTCTTGTTCATTACCAAATTGGGCGGTTCCGGTTTTCCCCGCTGCACTAATAATCAATTTGGCATTTTTCCCGGTACCGTAATCAACGACTGCCGCCATCATTTTTTGGATTAGCCTGGCTGTTTTCGCATTTAGAACCCGGCAGGACTCTCTTACAGGTAATTTATTAAAAGTATGCTCTTCCAGATCGACCCTACCCAATACCAATCCGGGAAACGACCTTACCCCATCATTGGCGATTGTCTGTATTAAAGAAGCTATTTGCAACGGAGTTGTATAAACAAATTGCTGTCCAAGAGCTAAGTTAGCTTGATCTCCCTCTGACAAACCAATTCCTGACGGTATTTCTCCCCAAGCCTCTTCATGAAGACCAATATTACAAGGCCGGCCAAGTCCAAATTGGTCTGCATAATTTAAAATTAATTCCGGTCCCAGCCGCAAAGCAATTTCAATAAAAACCGGATTGCAAGAATAGGCTAAAGCTTCCGTTAAATCTATTTCTCCATGTCCCCTTCCACCGGAAGTAGTACAATACCAATTTTTTAACCCAATTTGATAAAAACCTTGATCAAAAAACCGATCATTCTCTGTTAACAGGCCGGTATCCAGTCCGGCGCTTAAAGTTATTAGCTTAAATATTGAACCTGGTTGATAAGCTGAAACGGCCCGGTTTAAAAAAGGATTCTCATTATCAGTTATACTGTTATTTAAATTAGTCAGATTAACCATTGGACGACTAGACATTGCCAAAATATCTCCCGTTTTAACATCTAATACAACTACGGCTCCGGTCATTTTTCGTTTATCCATGGCTTCTTCCACAATTGTTTGAATCCTGGCATCTATAGTAAGGACAATCCCGGTCGGATGTTTAGCATTAATAGATCTGACTCCCAATCCGGGAAAATAATGTTGAAAACCATCGGTAACTACAAATACCGAAGACTTCTTTTTTTTGCTTTCAATTATAGGTTGATAGAGACTTTCCAATCCTGAAAATCCCTTGTCTTTACTACTTAACCCCAATAAATGCCAGGCGAAACCAGAGCTAAAATCTTGGCGGACTAAATTAGAGATTATCTTTATTTCTTTAATATCCAAAGTAGTTATGGCCAAGATTTGGAAGTCATTTAAAGTTTTAGGATAAATCCAGAATGGAAACCGTTCAAATTTATGATACTTGGAAATCAGATTATCTCCTAAAACCGTTTCTAATTTTGAGGCTACATCCTTAAACCGTTCCGCTCCCATTTTTTCAAATATAAGATACCAACTTTCCTCGTTCCCCCGTATTAACTTCCCATTGCGGTCCAAAAAACAGCCTCTGTTTTGGTTATCCAACAGAGAGACTCGACGCTGTACCGCCGCTTTTTTTGAATATTCCGGGTATTTTACTATTTGAATATATATTAAATGAATTAACAACCCCACCGAAATAATAAAAGTCACTCCGAAAATAACCAAAATCCGCTGATAAGAACCTTCGTGATTGGACATATGTATCTCTCCAGAAAAATAATGTGAAAAAAGGCATTAGACAAAAGGCAATAGTTAACCAAAAGAATAATTTTATTGTTAAAAATAGAAATGAAAAAGCCCTGATAATATTATTACCAGGACTTGGATAAAATATGAAATCTATAGTAATTTCTGAAAATTTCTGGTCTGGTTTACGGCTGCGCTGGACTGCAATCATCGCCTAACGCCTCTTGCCTCATACCTAAGGAAGCGCTGATTAATCCGATTTTGTGCGAGCAAATATGCGGTATTAGGCATTTTAAGAAGCGCAAAATCGTCACTTATTCAATTAATCAG
This sequence comes from Bacillota bacterium, assembly GCA_023435225.1. Taxonomy (GTDB): domain Bacteria; phylum Bacillota; class UBA4882; order UBA8346; family UBA8346; genus UBA8346. The sequence continues at coordinate 28,248 of JAEYRX010000097.1, read as the reverse complement.
CGCTTCCCTAAACTATTTATTCAAATCAGAACGTAAATAGGCCTCAATGAATTGATCCACTTCTCCATCCATTACCGCTTGAACATTACCGGTTTCGGCTTCGGTACGATGGTCTTTAACCATAGTATAAGGGCAAAACACATATGAACGAATCTGGCTCCCCCAGGCGATCTCCGAATACTCGCCTTTGATTTTAGCCATTTTTTCTTCTTGTTCCTGCCTCTTTACTTCGTATAATTTAGCCCGGAGCATTTGCATGGCCCGATCACGGTTCTGAAATTGGGAACGTTCATTTTGACAGGCTACTACTATACCGGTTGGTAAGTGGGTAATTCTTATAGCGGATTCGGTTTTGTTAACATGTTGACCACCGGCGCCGCTTGAACGGTAAGTATCTATTTTAAGATCTTCCGGCCTAATCTCAATCTCCACTGTATTATCGATCTCCGGGACGATATCTACTGAAGAAAACGAAGTATGGCGTCTACCGGAGGCATCAAATGGTGATATCCTGACTAAACGATGGACCCCTTTTTCACTTCGCAGATACCCAAAAGCATTTTCCCCGGCGATATAAATTGTTACACTCTTAATCCCGGCTTCATCTCCGGGTTGATAATCTAAAAATTCCACTTTAAAACCACGGCGTTCAGCCCATCGCACGTACATCCTAAGCAACATTTCCGCCCAATCTTGGGATTCGGTTCCGCCGGCTCCAGGATGAATGGTTAAATAAGTGTTGAACCGGTCGAACTCTTTACTTAACATTGTTGATAATTCCAAATTAGCGATGGATTTTTCCAAATTATCGGTTCCATCATCGATCTCCGTAAAAAGCGATTCCTCAGCTTCGGAGACTGCCATCTCCAAAAGGGCTGATAAATCAGCTTCCTGGTTTTCCAGCCGTTCAACTTCCTCGACCTGATTTTTTAAAGAGTTCATCTCTTGCAAAATCTTTTGGGCCGCCGCCGGATCATTCCATAAATTAGGATTAGCCGACTGTTCACTCAATTCATTTATCCGCTCGGTTTTAGCGGCTAAATCAAAGATATCCCCTCATTTCCGACAATCTCTTCTTCAATCCGGCTAATCGATTACGTAAATCACTTGGTTCAATCATTAACATCAACTCCAGAAAATTATTTTAAGGCAGGCGAAAGGCGACCGGCGTAAAGCCAAAGTGTGTAAAAGAAAATTCAGGCAAAATCTTTAATTCGATTAAACTCTGAGCAAAAAAATCATAACTTAAAAATAAATGTTTTTAAAAACTTTCGCCTCTAGCCTTTTACCTTTCGTCTATCTCATCCCGCTGCTGCTCCGCAACATTTTTTATATTTCTTACCACTGCCGCACGGACAGGGATCATTCCGGCCTACTTTTTTACCGACGTTTCTTTGTTGAACCACCGGAGTGCCGTCTTCATTCAAATTGGTAGCGATATTTTTAATTTTTGGTTTTTTGACGATTCTTTCTTCCGAGACCAGCTGGAACTTGGTTAATTCCCGGACTACCTCTTCATTAATATTATCACGCATCTCTTTAAACATCTGGTAAGCTTCGATTTTATAGGCTACCAACGGATCATTTTGGCCGTATGCCCGAAGTCCGATTCCTTCTTTCAGTTCATCCATAGCCTCAAGATGACTCATCCAATTAACATCGATGGTCCGTAGCATTACCAAACGTTCAATCTGGCGGAGATAATCGGCGCCGACTTCAGTCTCCTTAGCTTCATAAACTTCATTGGTTTTTTCCAGAATTAAATCCCGTAATTCCTGATGATTGGAGATTTCCAAATCACTTAACGACAAAGCCTGCGGTGGTAATAAAGTAGCGTAAATCGCCTGTAATAAACCTTCCAAATCCCACTCTTCCGGTATTACTTTGGCATTTGCATAAACCTCTAACAGATGATCAATAACATCGGCAAACATCTCCAACACTTTTTGATGAACATCTTCACCAAATAAAAGTTTCCGTCGGAGTTCATAAATGATTTCCCGTTGTTTATTTAAGACATCATCATAATCAAGTACATGTTTCCGGATCTCAAAGTTTCGTCCTTCTACTTTACGTTGAGCTGTTTCAATCCGTTTAGCAATTGTCTGATGTTCAATCGGCATATCCTCGGTCCAACCCAAACGTTCCATCAAACCGGAGATCATTTCTCCACCAAAGAGACGCATTAAGTCGTCTTCCATGGCCACAAAAAACCTGGATGAACCGGGATCACCTTGACGGCCGGCCCGGCCTCTCAATTGATTATCAATCCGCCGGCTCTCATGCCGCTCGGTTCCGATAATATGCAATCCACCAAGCTCAATTACTTTTTGGTGGTCTGCTTCGGTCATATGACGGGCTTCCTGAAGCGCCAAATTATATTCTTCGGATGTTGCCTCCAATGGCTCAATACCCCGCGTCCTTAATAGATCTCTGGCTAAAAACTCGGTATTACCACCGAGAACAATGTCGGTTCCACGACCGGCCATGTTGGTTGCGATTGTAACCGCATTTGCCCTACCGGCTTGAGCTATGATTTCCGCCTCTTTTTCATGATATTTGGCGTTTAAAACCTGGTGTGAGATCCCCTTCCGTTTTAGCATCGAACTAAGCAGTTCGGATTTTTCAATGGAAATAGTTCCGACTAATATCGGACGGCCGATTTCATGAATAGCAGCTATCTCATCAACCACGGCTTTAAATTTACCGGATTCCGTTTTATAGATAACATCGGGGTGATCTTTCCGGATCATCGGCAAGTTAGTTGGCATAACTATTACCGGCAAGTTATAAATCTTTCGGAACTCCGGTTCCTCAGTTTCGGCTGTACCGGTCATACCGGCCAGCTTTTTATACATCCGGAAATAGTTCTGGAAAGTAATAGTAGCTAAAGTTTGGCTTTCATGCTCTATTTTAACGCCCTCTTTAGCCTCTATGGCTTGATGTAGACCTTCACTGTACCGGCGTCCAAACATCAAACGGCCGGTGAATTCATCAACAATGACTACTTCACCATCTTTAACCACGTAATCCCGGTCCCGTTTCATTAATTCTTTAGCCCTCAATGCTTGGTTCAAGTGATGAACCATCTCGGTATTAACATCATCATACAGATTCTCGACGCCGACCATCTGCTCAACCTTGGCAACACCTTCCTCGGTCACCGCTACGGTCCTAGCCTTTTCATCGATGGTATAATCTTCTTCTTTACGAAGTTTGGGAACAATACGAGCAAATTTATAATAGAGTTCGGTGGATTCCTCGGCCTGACCGGAAATGATCAACGGAGTTCTGGCTTCATCAATTAAAATACTGTCAACCTCATCGACAATAGCAAAATTTAATTCCCGTTGTACCATATCACTGGTGGAGAAAGCCATATTGTCCCTAAGATAATCAAACCCAAACTCATTATTGGTTCCATAGGCGATATCCGAATGATAAGCAGTCCGGCGTTCCTCAGAGGTTAAATTGTGGAGAATAACTCCTACCGATAAACCCAAAAAACGATAAACCTTACCCATCCAATCACTATCACGTTTGGCCAAGTAATCGTTTACCGTTACTACATGTACGCCTTTACCAGTGAGCGCATTGAGGTAAACCGCTAAGGTAGCTACTAAGGTTTTGCCTTCACCGGTTTTCATCTCGGCTATTTTACCTTCATGAAGCACCATTCCACCCATTAACTGAACATCGAAATGACGCTGTCCCAAAGTTCGCTTGGCTGCTTCCCGGACCGTGGCAAAAGCTTCCGGTAAAATATCATCCAAGCTCTGGCCATCCGCCAACCTTTTTTTAAACTCTTCCGTCTTAGCTCTTAACTCTTCATCACTAAGCTTAACAAATTCCGGTTCCAACTCATTAATAACTTGAACCCTTTTTTGGAGCCGCTTTACTTCTCGTAAATTGGTATCCCATAACTCATTTAAAAAATTTAACATGGTTACACCCCGGTTTTTCAAGAGCAATTGGCGATTGACAATTGCGAATTGAGAATTTATATTTCATAGTCATTAAACGTAATCCATTCGTAAAAGTGTCAATGGAAATTTTCCGTAATATTATACCATTTCGTTATCTGAAAGACAAACAAGAGTTGGAAAACTAAAAAAATTTGACCAATCGGATAAAACAGATTGATAGGCTTATATTTAGGTTACTCGTTATATGTTTTATTCGAATTTTAATCATGGTAATTGTGAAACTCCCTTATATAAAAAAGGATTTTTTACAGTTAAGTAAAATTTATATTAAAGACTATAGTTTTTTCGAGGACATAAAAATGAAATATAATTGGTTCATTGCGATCATTATTTTCTTTTTCATCATTGCCATTGGTTTGGTCTATAATACTACAAATTTTCTTTGGCGGGAAACCAATTTGGCTTATCATTCACAAGATCTTCGTAATTATCGTTATCATTTTGTAATGATCGCCAGAGCCACTGAAGAAGGTTATTGGGAAAAAGCGCACAATGGAGCGTTAAGAGTTGCAAAAGCCGAAAAAACGGCTTTAGAATATTACGTTCCCCGTTTCTTAGACCTCAAAGAACTGGAACGTTTCTTGGAGATGTCTATTTTATCCAGTGTCGATGGAATATTGATTTCAGTACCTAATGATCCGACCTTTAAAGCGTTAATTGATGAAGCAACCGAAAAAAAAATCCCGGTGGTCACTCTCTCAAATAATATCAAAGAATCAAAGCAAATCTCTTTTGTCGGAGTTAACACCTATGATCTGGGCTACAAAACCGGTCGGGCTTTAACTAAAGCAGTTTCCGGTAACATCCAAGTTGCCGTCTTGGTAAGTTCCGATTTTTCTTCCATTAATCAACAACGCTATTTAAAAGGGGTTAAGGATGCGATCAAGGATTATCCGGGATTAAAATTAAAACTGATCTTAACCTCAAAAGGAAGCAGTATTAGCGCTGAAGAGCAAACCCAGACAATTTTAACTGATTATCCGGAAATACAAGCGATTATTTGTTCCAATGCCAGCGATACTTTGGGAGTAGCTAAGTCAGTGGTTGACTTAAATCGGGTTACTCATATGACCATCATCGGAAGAGGCCTTACCGTAGACAACGCTAATTATATTAAACGGGGAGTAATATGGGGGGTATTGGCCGATGATGCCTTCGAATTGGGAGCTCAAGGGCTTACAACTCTCATTAGGATAAAGGAAGGGAAAATTAAGCAAGAGAACTATGATATGCCGCTTTTTTTGATTAATAACAAAAATTTAAACTCATATAGTTCAATGCTCACTTCATTTGATAGCCATGAGAAAAATTAAAGATAATCCTCAATCTATTAGGAGTAAATTACTCTATCCGTTCCTGGCGATGATTACCATCTTCGCTATGGTTAGTATTTTTTCATATTATAATGAACAATCATTACTAAGTCGAATCAATGCTTTATTAACCAATAATATTAAATTAAAGGATTTTAGTACCAATATTGATAACGCTGTTACTTATCTGGAAAAATACTTGGTTTCCCGAAACTTTAATATGCTCCGGGAATATTACCTTTACACCCAGGAGATCGATACTGAGTATGCAAACCTATCCATAGTTGAAGAAACTTCAGATAATTATCTATTACTGGAAAATATCCGGAATATGACCCGCTCTTTTTTGAAGCAAGCAGAGACAGCCGAAAAAGCTAAGCGGGCTCGTGACTCATCCGAGTACCACCGTGCTTTTACCGAAGTGGTTCGTTACAATACTAATATTAAATGGGCTATTGATCGTTTAATTACCAGGCAATTGGAGGAAAACAGCCGTCAATATTTGTTAATCTCCAAACGCTTGATTTACATTCAACAATTAGGATTATTATTAATAGTCGGAGCTTTGGTCTTCAGCATCGCAGTCACTGTCTGGACCAGTTTTCATCTGACTAAGCCGCTACGGAAATTGGTGGAAGCTGCTAAAGCGATCTCTAAAGGCAATTTTTCCTTTGCGCCTCTTAGTGTATCTACCAATGATGAAATTGCCGTAGTTACCGGTGCTTTTAATGAGATGGTCTCCAGTATTACCAAGTTGATTAATGAGATCAAGCGAAAATCAGATTTGGAGATCAGACTTCAAGAACAAGAGCTGCAAAATCTATCTATGAAAAATGTATTGCGCGAAGCTGAACTTCACGCCCTACAATCACAGATTAACCCTCATTTTCTCTTTAATATGCTAAATGCGGGAGTTCAATTGGCCATAATGGAAGGAGCCGACAAAACAGCTGAATTTGTTGATAAAGTATCCAGTCTCTTAAGGTATAATTTACGAAAACTGGATACTCCGGTTTCCATTCAAGAAGAAACAAATCACTTGGAAACTTATTTTTTTATTCTGAAAACCCGCTATGGAAATGACCGTTTTCAATTTTCCATCCGGATTGATCCGGAAATATCTCACTATCAAATTCCGCTTTTAACCCTGCAACCTATTGTTGAAAACGCGCTCATCCATGGAGTTGAAGAACTTGAATGCGGCGGCAAGATCGAAGTGAATGCTTATAAAACTGATCAGTGGATAATTATTAAAGTATCGGATAACGGTTTGGGAATTGATAATGAAACTCTATTGCGTTTACAAAAAGGGGAAAAAATAAGCGGACATACTACCGGTCTAGGGTTGCAAAACGTCAGGGAACGAATCAGGCTCTTCTTTGGTGAAGATGATCTTTTTACCATTCAAAGTGTTCCTAACCAAGGAACTACTATCGAGATAAGATTACCGGTAGAAAAAAATAACAGTTAAGTATACAGGAGCCAGGAGCCAGGAGCCAGGAGCCAGGAGCCAGGAGTCAGAAGTCAGAAGTCAGAAGTCAGAAGCAACAATGAATCTGATTTTTATTTATCAATTGTCAATTCTCAATTATATTAAGGGGGGGGTTGCTTATGAAGATATTGGTGGTAGATGATGAACAAATTATGCTGGATTCGATCTGCCATATTTTAGCTCAGGAACCCGATCTTCAAGTTGAAACCGCCCGGACCGGACGGGAAGCTATCGAAAAAGCTGAACTTTTCCGCCCGGAATTAGTAATGATGGACCTTAAAATGCCTGGGATTAACGGGTTAGAGGCATTAACCGAAATACGCCGTTTGGATTCTCAAGCTATTTTGGTGATTTTATCGGCTTATGAGAATTTTTCCTACGCTCAAGAAGCAATCCGGTTAAATGTCTATGATTATTTAGTCAAACCAATAAATAAAACCCGCTTGTTGGAACTTATAAACAAAGTAAAATCCCAATTGATGAAAATCAGGGAGTTACGGCAGGAAGAATTAGCCTTAAGAGAACGCTATAAGAAACTTTTACCTCTAATTGAAAATGAATTTATGTTTGAATTAATTAATGGAATTGATGAAGCCGCTATAGGGGAATACCAGGAATTGTTAGCTTTAAACTTCGGTTCTGGTTTCTTTTTAGCTATTTCTTATCATGATAAGACCGGAGCTCCTATTGAAAATGTCATGGAACTGGCTTATTTACAACGCCAAAAAATAGCTGAAGTAACAGAAGAGATTAAACATGTTTTACCTTGTTTAGCGGGCCCTTTAAAAACCAACCCTTTTGCCGTCTTTATTCCATTAAGTCCCGAATTAGCCAATAATCCCAATCAAAAAGATATTGCCGCGAAAATCCTGACTCATCTTCGGAACTTAAGAAGTGAAGCCGATATTAATATCGGTATTGGCCGGATATACTCCTGGGGCGCTGAGTTAAGGCGCTCTTACCAAGAAGCAGTTCAAGCATTAAATTACCCGGTTTCTGGTCAAATTTGTCACTTTGACGAGATCAAACAACTTACGGAAGAAAACTGGGAGACTGACTTTCACCGGGAGATGCAAGATATTTTAGATGCGATCCGGTTTGGTAATGATTCAAAAGTAAAATCTTTAACACAACAAGTTTTCTCAAAATATATTAATCTTGCCACTCAAAAAGACCGTTTCTTTTTTTATCTATTGGAATTTTTAATTGCCGCTTACCGAATCGGCCGGGAGAACTCAAAACAATCTAATATTTATCCCAGTTTTGAACAAGTATTATCCTTATTCAATGAAAATAATGATCCAATTAAAATTTGTAGTGAAATTGCCGATAAATTAACTGCTTTGGCCCTGGCAGTCAAAGATGGAAGAAGCAATCAAGTTAAGACTATTATTAGGCAAGCAAAAGCGATTATTGATCAACAATATGCCGAACAATTAAATTTGGAAGACTTATCTCATTCAGTTGGTATAAGCCCATTTTATTTTAGCCGTTTATTTCGTGAAGAACTTGGTATTAGCTTTAGTGAGTATTTAACCAGGCTCCGAATGGAGAAGGCGGTAATACTTTTGGCCCAAGGGCTTTCAGTTAAAGAATGTTGCTTTTCAGTAGGTTATAATGACCCCAACTATTTTAGCCGTATTTTTCGGAAATATTATGAGATGACACCCAGCGAGTATCGGGACGAACAAGCCCGTCTAAAAGGAGCTGATGCTCAAAAATGAGACGAAAACCAATCATTTTATTTATATTTGTTATTTTACTTGGTTTAACTATCTCCGGTTGTAATTGGTGGCGGAAAATTATCAAAGTAAATAATTCAGAGGTAAAGCCGATTAAAATCGGGTTGGCTATTGCCACTCTCCAAGAAGAAAGATGGCGGCGTGACCGCGATTATTTTGCCGAACGGGTTAAACAGTTGGGTGGAGAATTAATAATTCAAAACGCCAACAACAATCAACAAGAACAATATCAACAGGTAGAATATATGTTAAGCCAAAAAATAGACGTTTTGGTGATTGTTCCCCATGACTTAAATCAAGCCGCATCAGCGGCCCAATTAGCCAAAAAAGCCGGAGTCAAAGTAATTTCATATGATCGATTGATACGTAATGCTAATCTTGATCTATACATTTCTTTTGATAACATTAAGGTTGGCGAGTATATGGCGGAATACCTGGTCAATAAAGTTCCGACCGGAAATTATGTAATAATTAATGGAGCGCCTACTGATAATAATTGTTACATGTTCAACCAGGGCTATAAAAACATTTTAAATAATTATATCAAAGAAGGGAAAATTAAGATAATATTTGAAGCTTGGACTGAGGATTGGCGGCCGGAGGATGCTTATCAATATACCCAAACTCTTCTTGGACAAGGTAAAAAGTTTGATGCCGTAATAGCGGCCAATGATAGTCTTGCCAGCGCCGTAATTGAAGTTTTATCCGAATGGCGCTTAGCCGGAAGGATTTTAGTAGTTGGTCATGATGCCGACCTCTCTGGATGTCAGCGGATTGTCGAAGGAACCCAATTAATGACTGTTTATAAACCAATCAAGAAGCTTGCTTACCGGGCGGCAGATATTGCCATGATGCTTAGTGCCGAGAAAGAGATAAAATTCAATCATGCGCCGATTTTTAACGGGAAACATTTTATACCTTCGGAGATTATTAATCCGATTCCGGTTGATAAAGATAACATGGATATTATTATTAAAGATGGTTATCACAGTAAAGAAGAGATTTATTTAAATATCCCCAAAAACAAATGGCCTAAGTAAGTTGTAAAGAGAGGATCGAGGTTTAACTTAAACTATGAGCTTTTTTTAGAAATTCTTTGGACTCTTCCCAAGTATTTAAATTGAGTATTTGTTCAAAACTATAGAAAGCAACCTGTCTTCCTTCCGGATTGGTTATTAGGGTCTTCTGGTACTCCATTAAGAAAAGTTGGGTTTCTATTATAATTTTGCGATTGTCCCGATACCAATAATATTGGAATTTACCAAGATCGGCAGTAATTTGGGCTTCAACTCCGGCTTCTTCAATTACTTCCCTTAATGCCGCCTCTTCAGCTGTTTCCCCTCTTTCAATATGACCGGCCGGAAAAATCCATTTATTTTTGTTGGAATTACTAGTTACCAGAAGGTATTCAATGGTTTCCCCTTTTTTTTGAAAAACAATACCACCAGCTCGGGACTCAATCGGAAGATCCATAGGTACACTCCGTTTGTTTGACTTAAAACATTATCTTCTGCCTTCTAGCCCAGATATTTGTTAATAGGCCCACCGCCACCAGGTTGGCTATCATTGAACTACCACCGGAAGTTATAAAAGGCAACGGAATACCGGTAATAGGCATAATCCCAATATTCATTCCAACGTTTTCTAATACATGGAATAATAACATTGAAACAATTCCAATCGCAATTAAAGTACCGGTTTTGTCCCTGGCTTGATAGGCAATTCTAACGCCTCTCCAAATAAGTGTAAAAAAGAGGAACAAAATCCCAAATCCACCTACAAACCCTAATTCCTCACATAAAACTGCAAATATGAAATCAGTATGGTTCTCCGGCAAATATCCCAATCGCCCTTGAGTTCCTCTAAATAATCCTTTGCCGAAAAACTGGCCCGAACCTACCGCAATTACCGCTTGCCGTACATTCCAGCCACTCCCTTGGGGATCGCGTTCCGGATCAATAAAACTAGTCAACCTATGAATCTGGTACTCTTTAATCGGGAGCGATGTATGAAAAAAACGATGACTTAAAAACATTCCGGATATACCGATGATTCCTATAAGTACCAATAACGATAATTTCCATCCCGGTGCGCCGGCCGTATACATCATAATCAAAGTAATGAAGATAAAAACCAAGGCAGTTCCCAGATCAGGTTGGAGTAATATTAAAGCCAAAGGCACTCCAACATGAATAAACGGCCAAATAAAATTATAAAAAGAGCTTAAGCTCTCCTTCTCTGCCAAATATTTACCAAAAGTAATAATCATTATTACTTTTGCCAATTCCGAAGGTTGCATTCCGAATAACCAACTCCGGGCGCCATTTTTAAAAGTTCCAACTCCCGGGATAATTACTAAAACCAGCATTATTATATTTAATACGTATAATAGCTGAGCCATCCGGTCAGAAACCCGGTAATCAAAGAATAATAATAACACAAATCCAATAGCGCCAATAACTACTGCTATTGATTGTTTCTTTACAAATGAGTATGGATCCCCTTGGTTTAAGGCGATATTAGCATGAGTTGCGCTGTATATCATTATCAAACCTAAAGAAATCAATAGCCCAACCACAACTAATAAAGAAAAATCAATGTTTTTTAAATGTCGGCGATCCAACTCCAAACCTCCCTTACCATCATTTAGCAGCTTAAACCAGCTTTCGTTCTAATATGAAAATGCTATCGACGTTCGGCGTCCACCCAGCTTTATTTTCATACTTTCAGGTGCGCAGCGTAATCCGGCGTGGACGACTATATAGCAAAGAATCTTAGTTGTTACTTATCGTCTAATTCTTTTTACGGGAATACTGGCAACCAAAGCTGCAGAGAGTTCATTGGAGTTTAAAGACACCTCCATTGAATCCTCGTCAATATCCATATACTTTGAGATTACTTGGATCAGATCCTCTTTTAAGGCTTCCATCAGGCCGGGAGATACTCCGGCCCGGTCGTGGACCAAAACCAGTCGTAACCTTTCAACAGCCATATCTTTACTTGAAGTATCATCTTTAAAAAGCTTACTGATGAGATCCATATTTAATCCCTCACGTTAAAAATTTAATTTCCAATTAAATTTTTAATTGACAATTGAGAATTACCAATTGACAATTATAGACTTACAGCTGTAATAAGTTGAATTAAATTCATTAATCATTCCATTATGGCCGGCTTTAGGGACATAATGTATATAAGAAATTTAATTCAACTTATATAGTAACTAATAACCAATGTACTAATTATTACATCTTAATGAATCGACGAAGTTTATCCATAAAACCGGGATCATCCATTGACATAAATGGGACTTCTTTCCCTTCAATCCGGGATACAATATTGCGGAATGCTTCTCCGGCTCTGGAACCCGAATCCATTACCGCCGGTTCGCCACGATTAGTGGAAATAATAATACTTTCATCATCAGGAACAATACCCAACAGGCTAATCGCTAAAATATCATTAACGTCGCTAATATCCATCATATCGCCCTTCCGGACCATCTCCGGACGGACCCTATTAATAATTAAACGAGGTTCGGATATCTCTCTGGCCTGTAATAATCCAATAATCCGGTCAGCATCCCTTACGGCTGAAACATCAGGTGTTGTAACTATGATGGCTTGATCAGCGCCGGCGATTGCATTCTTAAAACCTTGTTCAATACCGGCAGGGCAATCAATTAATATATAATCATATTCTTTGCGTAATTCATCACATAACTCAACCATCTGTTCCGGTTTTACGGCATCTTTCTCTTTGGTTTGGGCAGCCGGTAATAGAAAAAGATTTTCAAATCTTTTATCCTTAATTAAAGCTTGTCGAATCTTACAGTTTTTTTCCACTACATTTACCAGATCAAAAACGATCCGGTTTTCTAATCCCATAACTACATCAAGGTTACGAAGTCCGATATCGGCATCTATTAAAACCGTTTTTCGTCCCCGGCTGGCTAATCCAGCTCCTATATTAGCACAGGTAGTAGTTTTCCCGACTCCACCCTTGCCTGAAGTTATTACAATTACCTTTCCCGGCATAAAAAAACCTCCCTAATTAATAACTGACTCGTTCCACTACAATCATCTGATCTTTAATCTTTGCTACTTCAGGGCCTACACTTTTCCCTTTTTGTTCCGGTTCGGAATCTCGGGTGAAAACTCCGGCTATTCTAATCTGTACCGGTCTCAATTGAAAAGCTATTATTTGGGCGGTTTCATCACCTTCGGCGCCGGCGTGAGCCGTACCCCGGAGAGTGCCTAAAACAATAATATCGCCGCTAGCCACGACCTCAGCACCAGGATTGACATCACCCATTATTACTAAATTACCCCCAAAAGCAACCCGCTGACCTGAACGAACCGTTTTTTTTACAGTAATAGTGGCTCTGAAATGGTCACTTTCGAAGGAATTTTTTTCATTTTCATTGTTACTGCCGCTAATTGATTTGACTTCCTCAACAAAACTCGGATTTAATCCAAAATCTTTCAAAAGTTTTAGCATTGAGGCCCGTTCCTTAGGAGCTAATATGCGATTACCTGTATCTACGATGATTTTAGCTCCCTTAAAGAAATCCTGAGATTGTTCCAGACGACTTCTAATTTCTTCAGTACAATGTTCAAACGGCCCGTTTTCCGGTATTATCAGGTTTAAACCGTTTTTGTAACCTTTAAAAACCACACTCTCAGAACCATTAGCAGTTCTATTGGTTATCTCTGAATTTTCTGCCCCCGCCATTCAATATCTCCTTGCCGTATCAAATAGTTGTACATCACTTAACTTTAGTTCGCTACTTAAAAGAAAAATCCTCCTTTAGACAGCACTATATATCAAAGGCCAAAATTCGTTACTACCGAAATTTTGGCCTTTGATATAAGATGAACTAAATCATACGAATAAGCTTTTCCATACTGATTGCATGTTCAGTGAAGTTTGGCATTTATCCAGCCTGATGTTATTATTTGTAGCTGTATAAATGCCGATCAAAAGCCGAATGAGAAAGAGTACATAGCAGTATTTAGTTCAACTTATATAATCATGGTATTATTTAAAAATTCTCAATCCACAACAGGCTCAATGCTTTCATTACTTGGTTTTACTTCAGGTTTATGCTCCGGAATAATTGGAGTAGGGCTTGGTTTATTCACGTTGGCCTTATTTGTAGGAGCCGGGGTATTGGAAGTCGGTAAACTTCCGGCCGGAGTCGGCTTTTGAACCTGTGTTCCAATCATTCCGTTAGTTCCGTTGAGTCCGTTGGTTGGACCTACAGTCTCCGGATCAGCAACATCGGCTGAAGGGGTAGCTTTTGGAGCAGGTGCTACAACTTTTGGTTTCTGGTTCAAATCAAAATAAGCTTCCAATATTTTTCGGGCAACCGGAGCCGCCCCGCCGCTTCCGGAACCACCTTGTTCAACAAAGATTACTATTACAATTTCCGGTTTATTGGCTGGAGCATAACAGGCGAATACACCGGAATTATCGTAAGGCGGCTTTTGAGCCGTTCCCGTTTTACCGGCAATCGGATATTTATCAAGCGGAAAACCCTGAAAAGCATATGATGCTGTTCCTCCATCACCTACTACTTCGGTTAACCCTTCTTGAACAATTGATTTAACTGCCGGCGGTAATTGTAAATCCATTGCCAATTGTGGATTAAACTTGGTAATTAATTCTCCGGACGGAGAAGTAATCTTGGAAACAAGATGTGGTCGGTAGACTTTACCATTATTAGAGATTGCTGCATATACTTCAGCTAATTGCAAAGGAGTGACTAAAAGATAAGTTTGACCGATTCCAAACATCATAGTCTCTAAAGGATACCATATTTTCTCCTTAGTATTCTGGCGTTTCCACTCAGGGTCAGGTACCAATCCGGAAGCTTCTCCCGGGTAAAGATTAAGGCCGGTCGGCTTGCCCAATCCGAAAAATCGTGAATATTTGGCTAAAGTTTCCGGCCCAATACGCCGGCTTAATTCGGCCATTACTATATTACAGGAATTTTTCAGCCCATCGATTACATTCTCTGCTCCATGTTGCCGTGGACCGGAAGTAGCACTAATTATCCAACATTTAAACTTATTTCCCCAAATCGGATCATAGCCGTTGCAGTAAAAACGGTCTTTTAAATCAACCTTATTCTCCATTAAGGCGGTAATGACGGTAATTGGTTTAAAAGTCGAACCAGGTGCAAATTGCCCCTGTATGGTCCTATTGGTAAGTGGATGGAGCGGATTTCTATAAATATTATTAGCTACTTCCGGAGGCATCACGCCGACAAAAGCATTAGGATCAAATCCCGGCTTACTAACCATGGCCAATATATTTCCATTACGTGGATCAAGTGCCAAAACAGCACCGGATTTGGCATTCTTATACTTGGTATATTTTTGTAAGAAAGCCAACTGCTCATCTAGGGCCTTTTCGGCGGCTTGTTGGACTTTCAGATCAATAGTCAAATGAAGGTTATTACCGGGAACCGGTTCCCTATTTTCCAACAGTCGTAATGGACGCCCGTGAATATCAACTTCAAAATTTCTCCCTCCGCTGACACCACGTAAAAAATCCTCATAAGTACGCTCTAAACCGGTTTTTCCGATATTATTTCCCAAGCGGTAGCCTTTATTTTTCAATTGGCTTAATTCGCGGTTATTAATTTCGCGAATGTATCCAAAAAGATGTGAGGCCAACTCCACATAAGGATAAGAACGAACCGGAACCTCGTCAACTTCAACTCCGGGTAAATCAAATTTAGCTTCAAGAAGTTTAATAACTGTCACCGGATCAACGTCTTTGCTGATGGGAATATATTGATAAGGAATTCGCGTAACTTTAGGGTTCGGTTCCAATTTAGCCTTTAACTCGGCTTCGCTTATTTTTAATATTTTACTTAATAGCTTTATTACTTCCGGTTTATCTTCAATGTCTTCCGGCACTACCAATACATTATGAGAGATACGGCTGGTTACCAGAATATTATCGTTTCGGTCGTAAAAAATTCCCCGGGGTGCATCAATACTTATAATCCGGGTTTGATTTTCTTTAGATTTAACCATAATTGTGGCGCCTTCCATAATTTGCAGCACCCACAATCTGACAAATAGAACGGCAAACACCACCAAAACTATGCCTGCCAGATATCGAAATTTGGTTTCTAGATTTTTTAAAGCGGTATCCTTCACTGCCTAGAGCCCCCATCAATTACATTTTCCCGGTTTCTCCGGCCCGTTCCTCCAGCCAACGTTCTACTTTCAAAAGTAAATGATAGACCAATGGAGTCAATATTGCATTATACAAAGCCAACGGTATGACAGTCGAAAAAAAAGTACTAAAAAAGTTATAATTGGCATTAAAAGCTAAATACATAAAAATATTAAAAGATTCGAAGATTAAAGTAGCTACAAACACTGTTGCTGACGGGATTAAAAAACTATCTTTAAAAATATTCTTTTCCATGAAACCTGAAGCAAATCCTAAAATCATTTTTGATAGAGCTTGAACACCAATAATACCGCCGGAAAGCAAATCCAGAAAAAAGCCGGCGAATAATCCAAAAAAAAGACCTTGGTCCGATCCACGTAATAGTCCAAAAGAGACCACTAAAATTAGGACTAGATCAGGAATTATTTGACCTGGCAAATGTAATGCTGCTAATAGCGTAGCTTGAATAGCCACCGCTAATATCACCACAATACTAAGGATTAATATTTTCATCAATTGAACCTCTTGAGTCGGTATTCGCCGGAAGGTCTTTTTTGTTTGTAATAATATAAACCATCTGTAATTTCCCCAAGTTGACCACTGGTTTTAGATAAGCTTTTGAGACCATATTATTGATGGTCTTATCAACAAAAACAATTCGCCCGACCGGAAGTCCCCGGGGGAATATTTCACTAGTCTCGGCGGTAATAATTAAATCTTTTTTCTTCAAATCCATAAAATAACTTTCAACTGCGGGTTGGACCGTACATTCACCGCGAAACCGTCCTCCGCCGTTTATGATCACCAAATTCCTAGTCCGTTTAATTACTCCGCCGATAAAGTTTCCTTCTCTAGGATCAGTAATCAAAATTACTTCGGCGGTATTTGCCCGAACTTCTCCGATTCGGCCAACTACACCCTGCGGAGTAATTACGGCCATATTTTTTTTAATCTTATTATTATGGCCTCGATTAATGGTAATAGTTTGATTCCAATTACTGGGATTAACTGCAATAACCTCGGCGCTTAGTAGTTCATTAGTTTGAGTCTTTTGAAAATCCAAAGCCAACCTTAGGCGATCATTTTCCGACTTTAAGGCATCCAGGCCAATTTGACGGACCCTCAAATCATTTATTTCCGTTTTTAGTTTTTCATTCTCATTTTTCAATTGGGCTAAAGTTGTAATAGTGTTCCAACTATTCTCAACCATACCGCTAAGATAGTTAAAAATACTCTCCACCGGAATCATAGCAGTATTAAAAAAGTATTCGATTTTACCTTCTTGACTCCGTTGATGTGATGAAACAAACATCACCCAAGTTATCAAGAGAAAAACCAAAGCAATTATCAAAAAACGGCGATTTGCAAATAATTGGAACAAGAAATGGTCACCTCAATAAAACAGTTGACAGTTAAGAGTTAACAGTTCAAAACCATCAAATATCTTAAAACTCTAAACTATAAACTATAAACTGTACACTGTAAACTATTAACTTAAAAATTATGCCATTTTTCTATTTGATGTCAACAAGACTTTCTTCAGGTCATGATAGTTACGTTCCAAAGCTAAACCGGTGCCACGAGCTACACAAGTCAATGGATCATCGGCAATTTGCACCGGCATCCCGGTCTCTTCGGCTAATAAACGATCAATTCCGCGTAATAAAGATCCGCCACCGGCCATTACCAGTCCTTTATCAAGAATATCAGCAGCCAACTCCGGTGGAGTTCTCTCCAAAGTCATTTTAACCGCTTCTACAATACCGGAAATAGGTTCAGAGAGCGCTTCCTGGATTTCACGGCTGGTAATCTTAATGGTTTTAGGAAGACCGGTTAAAAGGTCACGCCCTCGAATTTCCTGCCGTTGCTCATTCCCATCCGGATAAGCCGAACCGATATCTTTCTTTATTTCTTCGGCAGTTCGTTCTCCGATCATTAAATTATAATTTCGTTTAATATAATGAACGATTGCTTCATTCATTTCATCACCGGCGATCCGTATTGAACGGCTGGAAACGATACCTCCAAGTGAAATTACCGCTACTTCAGTCGTACCACCGCCAATATCTATAATAAGATTACCGGTAGGTTCTTCAACATTCAATCCGGCGCCAATAGCAGCTGCCATTGGTTCCTCAATCAGGAAAACCTCTCTGGCCCCAGCCTGGAGGCCGGCATCCATAACCGCCCGTTTTTCAACTTCAGTTACTCCTGAAGGAACACCGATAATAACTTGGGGAGCCAAGACACCTACGTTTTTACCAGCTTTTCTAATAAAATAACGGAGCATTTTTTCGGTAACGTCAAAGTCGGCGATTACCCCGTCTTTCATGGGTCGAACAGCTATAATATTACCTGGTGTCCGCCCAACCATCTGTTTGGCTTCATTACCAACCGCAAAAATATTATTGGTATCTTTTTCAATTGCAACTACGGTTGGTTCCTGAAGAACTACACCCCGGCCTTGAACATAAACTAAAGTATTGGCAGTACCAAGATCGATACCCATATCTTTGGCAAAATGACCTAATATTGATTTAAACATTCCAAACTCCCTCCACGATGTATTAAATTATGTTAGTAAATTATGTACCGGACTTTTAGTTCATGGGAGCGGAAATATCTATTCAAATTCACAATTGACAATTGAGAATTGACAATTAATACTTAAAAACTATTTTTAATATTACTATTGTCAATTGATTCTATACTTTAATTGTTAATTTGATAGAGTTTCTCGGCCTAATTTGTAATTGTCAATTGTACATTGTCAATTGTCAATTAATTTCATGCCAATTGTCCGCGTTCTTTGAGGCTCACATATCTATTATCACCAAATATAACATGATCAATAACTGTAATTCCCAAAACTTCACCGACTTCACGTAACCGTGCTGTTAACAATAGATCGTCCTGACTAGGAGTCGGATCCCCGCTAGGATGGTTATGAGCTAAAATAATTCCGGCACTACTCATTTTGACAGCTTCTTTAAAAACTTCCCGCGGATGCACCGGAGAAGAGGATAAAATACCGATGGCCGTAGTTTCTACCTTTAACACTTGGTTCTTCGTATTAAGATGAATTACTTTAAAATGTTCCCGATCAAGATCCTGAAAAGCGGCTTTAAGAAGGTCGAACACATCTCCCGGTTTCTTAATAGTCGGTAATAAACTAGGATTGCCGGTAAGCAGCCTTCTTCCAAGTTCAAAAGCGGCCTTCAATTGTACGGCTTTTGTCTGTCCGATTCCCGGAGACTGAGATATTTCTACTAATGATGCTTTAGCCAGTCCCCGTAAATCCTTGAAATTAACCAATAATTCTTCAGCCAAGTCAACCGCTGTGCGTTTAGCGGAACCGGTTCTCAAAATAATAGCTAACAGTTCAGCAGTTGATAAATGTTCGGCCCCATTATGGATCAATCTTTCACGGGGCCGCTCCTCGGCAGGCAAATCTTTAATCGTAAGCCGACGCTCCACTAACTCACCTCGGAAGCAGCTAAAATATTACTGACACTTTTTTTAAAAACACTCATAAAAATAGATGTGTGTTTTTAAAAAATTGTAGTGGGAGTTATATTTTAGCAATTCTCAAAATACCGAAATCCCAAACTCTTTTAACATAGTAACGAGTTTAGCTATTGGAAGACCTACTACGTTAAAATAGCAACCATTGATTCCTTCTACCAAAACTGCGCCTTTACCCTGAATACCGTAAGCTCCGGCTTTGTCCAACGGTTCTCCGGCGGCTACATAAGCCTCAATCTCACTTGGTGTTAAACGGCGAAACTTAACTTCAGTCTCTTCAAAATCAACCATAATTTTATTTCCCGGTTGTTTTATCAAAGCCAGACCGGTAAATACTGAATGGATTTTTCCGCTTAACTTAGTCAACATCGCTTTGGCATCTTTAGAACCAGCAGGTTTTCCTAAGATTTGGTTCTCGGTAACTACAATAGTATCTGAGCCGATAATCAAACCATTCTTTACTGATGAAGCCACTTTTTGAGCTTTGGCCAAAGCCAAATCCATCACCATTTTGGCAGGTGTATCCGATATTATCTGTTCTTCGTCGAGATTACTGGCGTAAGCCGTAAACTCAATCCCGATTTGCTTTAATAACTCTGCTCTTCGTGGTGAGGTCGAAGCCAAAATTATTGGGATCATTTTAAACTCGAATCCTCTCGGAAAAATCTAAGTTATAGTTTTCCTCTCTGATTTTTCAATGATTCAACACTAGTCCGGGAAAATCCTTTTTGAATTTGGAAAACCAATTAATTTTAGCTGGAAATAAGGACAAAAACTGTTAAAACACTTAATATTATTATAATCGTTTTCAGGATTTTCAGACCAAGGATAAACGGGATTGTTGCAAAATCAAAAAAACCAACAAATGTCCTCATCTCCACCAGGCCCTAAAGGACCTGACTAGGTTTACAGAATCGTTCTCAAGCCCCATGATTGAGGCTGGGTTATGCTTCGAAGCATTTACCGCCCCATAGGGGGTTTAGAAGTCTTTATATATACCTAACCCAGCCGTTTAAGGGCTGGGTGGACAGAACGAACAAAAAGCTTATTTTGCAACAGTCCCGTCTAATTACATCTTTATGAAACTTGAGTATTTTCTATAAAAATTTTAATATTTTCTTTCGTTTCCGGAGCGAGGTCAATAAAACGCATTCGAATTAACATGTCAGCAAATTTTTCCTGAGTATCACCGGCGCCTAAAACTTCAACTTTAGTAATGATTTTTCCATAATCGGGCAGAACAAACTCGCATTTGTACTCTCCTTTTTCAGCTTGACGCTCGGAAGATATTTTTTGAATCTTTAGTCCACCTTCACTAATATCTCTTAAAAAGCCGGTAATTTGTTGACTATTACCACTTAGGCCCGTAAGCGAAACCAAAATCGATTTGGCCTTGGCACGTTCATATTGACGGTTTTCCAACATAACCACTCCCTTTGGGCAGTTACTAATTGAATTAACTAATTTTCTCAATTATATCTTAGTATGAAAAAATTATCTACCCTTACGAGAGAATTAATATTAGTTCGAAGCTTCATCACTTATATCAAACAACACTTTTAAATTCTTCGCAATCCCGGCCGGTCATGAACATTTCTTTCAGGAACCATTTGTTACAAATAACTTGGCTTCATATATAATTGGATAATAATATTATTATTTCAACATAAAAAAAGATTAACCTTTTTTATTGCACCGTATTCCAAACAATCCGGCCTCTTTTTTTGCCAAAATAAAAGCGCAGATGTTTTTAACCCACATCTGCGCTTAATTTTTCTCACTTTTTTTAATCTCTTAGGCCTTAGACTTCGATTTCGAATATACATCGAATGCCACAGCTGCTAAAAGTACGAATCCTTTAATAGCCTGCTGCCAGTCGATACTAACACCCATAATCGACATTCCGTTGTTCAAAACTCCCATCAATAAGCCACCAACGATAGCTCCCACAACGGTTCCTACTCCACCAGTTGTTGAAGCTCCGCCAATAAAACAAGCCCCAATCGCATCAAGCTCGAAGTTTACTCCAGCTTTCGGCGTCGCTGAATTCAACCTCCCGGTAAAAATAATTCCGGCTAAGGCTGCCAACACTCCCATGTTCACATATACCCAAAACAAGATCTTTTTGGTTTTTACCCCAGAAAGAGCGGCGGCTTTTGGATTTCCGCCATAAGCATAAATATGCCGTCCAACGATAGTCCGGTTTGTTACAAATGAATAAATGATAATCAAAGCGGTAACAATCACTAAGACCATGGGGATACCTTTGTATACGGCTAATTCATAAGTAAAAGCATTGATAACTAAAACAATGGCAATTAACTGAGCGATAAATACCCCGGGCGGAGAGACCTCAAACTCAAATTTCTTTTTATTGCGCCTTTGAATCACTTGGCTGACAATGTAAAGAATGGAAGTAACTACTCCGATTAGGAGCGCCAATACATTAATCCCTTCGAAATGAATTATATCCGGTATGAAACCGGCAGCCATGAACTGATAACTTGGCGGCATCGGCGCTAGACTTAGTCCATTTAATGTCCCTAAAGTTAAACCCCTGAAAATAAGCATGCCGGCTAAAGTCGCTATAAAAGCCGGAACTCCCATATAGGCAATAAAGAAACCCTGGAAACTCCCGATTAAAAAACCTATCCCTAAAGAAATTAAAATAGCTACCGGAACCGAAAAATTCATTTTTAAAAGTAAAACCGCCGAAATAGCGCCCACAAATCCGGCCACTGAACCAACAGACAAGTCAATATTGCCGCTCAACAGAATACATAAGAGCATGCCGATAGCTAATATCAAAATATAAGCGTTCTGCGAAATTAAATTAGCGATATTGAGCGGTTTTAATAATATCCCCTCGGTGGCGATTTGAAAAAATATAATAACCACAGCCAAAGCAATAACCATCACATATTGACGCAGATTACCTCCCAGCAATTGGCCAAGATTAAAACCCTTAATAACATTCTCCTGGACACTGTTCGTTTTCACTTTACTACCTCCTTATTGCTTTGCATGATACATTGCATAATATTTTCTTGTGAGGCTTGCTCTTTCGAAAGTTCACCAACGATCTTACCTTCATTCATTACATAAATCCGGTCACACATCCCCAGAATCTCCGGCAGTTCCGAAGAGATCATCACGATTGATTTCCCTTCTTCGGCCAGTTCGTTAATGATGGAGTATATTTCATATTTGGCCCCTACATCAATCCCCCGAGTCGGCTCATCTAAAAACAGGACGTCCGGATCAGAGAATATGCACTTACTAAAGACTACTTTCTGCTGATTACCGCCGGAAAGATTACCCGCTCGCTGAAAAACGCTGGAAGATTTTATCCTTAATTTTTCGCGATACTCTTTGCCGACTTGGATTTCCTTATTATCATCCACCACATTTAAGGTGGCGATTTTTTTAAGGGAAGAGAGAGTAATATTTCTTTTAATATCGGATGATAAAACCAAACCAGCATTCTTTCTATCCTCAGTTGAATAAGTGATTTTATTTTTAATAGCATCACTGACACTGTGTAATTCAAGTTTCTTGCCGTCTTTTTTTATTTGTCCCGTTATTTTTTTACCATAGGCTTTTCCAAAAATACTCATGGCAAATTCCGTCCTACCGGCGCCCATTAAACCGGCAATTCCAACCACTTCACCTTTTCTTACATTGATACTAATATTTTTAATTACATGTCTTGATTCATCAATCGGATCATAGACATTCCAATTTTCAACTTCAAAACTGATATCACCAATTTCGTTCCGGCGCTTCGGAAAACGGTCCTTCATCTCCCGCCCTACCATGCCTTTGATAATCCGGTCCTCGGTTATTTCATCTACGCCTTTAACCAAAGTTTCGATGGTCGCCCCATCCCGGATAACGGTTATTTCATCAGCGACTTTGATGACTTCATTTAATTTATGAGAGATAATAATACAAGTGATTCCATGTTCTCTTAAATCTAATATTAAATTCAAAAGATGATTTGATTCCTCATCGTTTAAAGCTGCAGTAGGTTCATCCAGAATCAAAATTTTTACATCTTTTGACATAGCTTTGCAAATTTCAACCAACTGTTGTTTTCCCATTCCCAAGTCTTTGATTTTGGTATCAATATTTATATTTAGACCAACTTTTTTTAAAATTTCAATTGTTTTTTGCCTGGTCCGATTCCAATTTATAACAATACCATTATTGGACTGTTCATTCCCGAGGAATACATTTTCGGCAACGGATAACGTCGGTATTAAAGCTAGCTCTTGGTGAATAATGGCGATACCTCTCGCTTCGCTTTCCCTAATGTCTTTAAATCGACAAATTTCGCCATTAATAACAATATCCCCCTCATATGTTCCGTATGGATAAACACCACTCAAAATATTCATTAATGTCGATTTACCGGCCCCATTTTCTCCGACTATTGCATGAATGTGTTTCGGTTTAACCTGCAAGTTAACATTATCAAGCGCTTTCACTCCGGGAAATAATTTGGTGATATTCTTCATTTCTAAAACATAATTTTCCATTTTTAATCTCCTTTATTATAGCTTTTTGTGTTGTACCCATAATTTGCACGAGCAATACTGTATGTAGTGCACGCATACTTTAAATCATCAACATATAGTATTGCGAACTAAAATCTAATAACAACACAAAAAGCTCTTAATAAGTAATAAAGGTATTACAGAGAATAGTACTGAAGTAATGATATACATACTTTAAACTATAAGCCAATAGTATAGCGATTATAAATTATCCAACAACAAATAAAACTCAAGTTTTATTAAACCTCAAATAGCGTAAAAGCCATCAGCGGGATAGTTGATATGTAAGATAATTCATAATCACTTTTTTATCGAAAGTCCATTATGGAATAACCAAACGGTGTGAGAACCAATGGCTTATATAATGATATTTTATCATGGAAACAAATATTGTATAAAAAATATTTCAGGCTAAGTATGTAAAAGGCAGATTCTTAAAGCAAATTTTCCTTAGTCCGGGACATATTATAGCCGATTGGCAAGACACCTTGCCAATCGGCTGAGATAATTAATCTTATTTAATATCGGATTCCTTAAGATAACCGGAGTCAATAACCAGTTTTTGATAGTTATCAACGGTAACAATGTAAGGCGCTAATAAGTAGGAAGGAACAATCTTAACATTGTTGTTATAAGTTTTGGTATCATTGATTTTCGGCTTTTTACCGGCTAAAACTGCATCAACCATATCAGCGGCAACTTTAGCTAAATCACGGGTATCTTTAAGAATGGTGGAATATTGTTCACCCATTTTGATTAATTTAATGGATGCGGCTTCAGCATCTTGTCCGGTCACGACCGGCAAATCTTTTCCAGGAACAAAACCGAATGCCTTAAGAGATGAAAGGATACCCCGGGAAAGCCCATCATACGGTGATAATACGCCATCTAACTTTTTGCCATCGGTATAGTTGGCGGCTAAGATCGCATCCATACGGGACTGAGCAACAGCGCCGTCCCAACGCAAGGTACCGATTTCAGCTTGTTTGATTTGTTTTGAAGGAACAACAACTTGGCCTTTGTCCATTAAAGGTTTTAGCACATCCATCGCGCCGGAGTAGAAATAGAAGGAATTGGTATCGTCGGGAGAACCGGCAAACAATTCTACATTCCACGGACCATTACCTTTAAATTTCTTTAAACCTGTGACTAATGATTCTGCTTGGAGTTGACCGACTTTGCGGTTATCAAAGGTTGCATAGTAAGAAACTGCTTTGGTATTAACTAATAAACGGTCGTAAGCAATAATTTTTACGCCACTTTTTCCGGCAGCATCAAGTGTTGTGGAAAGGGTGGAACCATCAATCGCTGAAATAACAAGAACTTTAGCGCCTTTGGTAATCATGTTTTCGATCTGGGCTTTTTGAGTCGGAATGTCATCTTCAGCGAACTGCAAATCAACTCTGTATCCTCTTTTTTCAAGGATCTCTTTCATAGTTCCGCCGTCTTTAATCCATCGTTCGGACGACTTGGTAGGCATTGAAATTCCTACATACCCTTTTTTAGCTGCTTCTCCTAAACCCATGAGTCCAAAAACCAATGCAAGTACTACCAGGCAAACCAATACTTTTCTCATAACTTATCCCCCTTTAAGATTTTTATTGTGATAACTATAGTTATAATAATTTTTTACGATAACTATAGCTAAAACACTCATTCAATAAATTACCATTTTTTGAGTAATTCGAAAACAAGGGAAATTGTAGAGACTATAGAATGATGATACTAAAGTTGGCAATTTAAACAAGTTGTGCTTCTTTCTAGGCAACCTGTACGTACAAGTAGCGATACAAATGTAACAATTATTTTAAAATGTTTCTAAAAAACTTTCTAATGGGTTATTTACAAAAATTATTTTAACCATTAATAACCAAACATGTCCGTACATGTTGGCTTAAGAAAAGTTTAGCATTTTGTCTTTTACTTGTCAATAGAAGTCTTTTTCTACATGTTTTCATAAATAAAGAACACTTTTTTAAATTAAAAAGCCCTAGCTTGAAGCGGCTGAAAAGGCTCTTTGATGAAAATAAGCATAGTCCCTTAAGCTATATAGGATGAAGTAAATTTCTTATCCAAGATTTGCATTCCTAAAGCCGAATGCAAATGATATCAAATCAGCATTTACTTTATCCTATTACAGCTGTAATAAGTTGAATTAAATTCATTGCTCATTCCATCATGGCCGGCTTTAGGGACATGATGCAGGTAACAAAATTTAATTCAACTTATATAATACCACAAGTCTAGTTTTAATGAATAAATAGTATGGAAATAGCAAATAAAAAAATCCTGAACCTTGTGTCAGGATTGTAAACATAGATGGTGCGCCTAACAGGAATTGAACCTGTGCACCTGGCTCCGGAGGCCAGTGCTCTATCCGCTGAGCTATAGGCGCAATAATAATGTGGAAATACAGCATTAATATTTTATACTATCTTCTCCATTTTGACAAGCAAATACTACAGCCAAAGTTAGAATATTTTGGGGAATTCTTTGGTTTTATTTTGTTCACTCACTCCAACTTGGATATTTTTTATCTCCACTTCCACTGCTCACCATAAGCCATGATGTGTTATTCTTTACTGTTTCAAAAATACCGTCACTATTATCATACTTAATGCAATAAATATCTTCCCGTGAACTATAAACAATATTTCCACTGAAAAATAATAAACCGCCTTTACTTGACCAGCAAGGATGATGATGTTGTTCATTAAATCGTTTATTATAAGTAATCGGTTGTAAAGTAGGAGTAGTATCCGAATCAGCATTTACTAAATATATTAACCTTACTCCCTCGCTATCCTGGTAAGCTTCCAGAGCAATTAAATTAAATTCAGGGTGCCAACAGGGATTATTAATCTTGAACTGTTGATTAGTAAAAAAATCAAATTTTTTGCTGAAAGTTATTGATATACCGGAAGCATTATCTTCAACATCATAAATTAACAATTTTTTGTAATCCCCACTCACTAGGGCTATCTTAGTACCATCTGAATTTATGACCGGATTAAACCCGGTAATATACTGTGTACCTTCCATGATATCAACTGATTCTTTGAAATTATATAAACGAATAACTTTTTGCTCGCCCCCATTGTTAATGACTCCTGATTTGAATACTAACTTTGTTCCAAAATAATCGACCGAAGGATGTTCATCATTGTAATTAAAATTACAGCATGTAATAGAGCTCGGAAGAGTATGGATAGTTCCAAAGTCACAGCTATACAAATCATTATTCCCTTTAGAATCCGATTGAAAAATTATCGTGTTTGTATCTTTTTTTACCGGATTTGTCTCTGATGAATTAGAAAGATAAGTTAAACGAATAGCATGTCTATCCATCAAGTTTAGCTCATAAATCTCCCAGTTCTTATCCCGATCTCCACTATATAATATCTTTCCGTTAAGCGGTTCACTCTTTATCTCAAAAGTCCATAAATCAGTCCTGCCAACATGCTTAAAACTCTGAGTAGTCGGATAATACCAATCACGCGCCATGGAAATATTATATTCCCCGGGCTTTAAAACTCTAATTGAAAACTTGCCGCTATTATCGGTGATTTCATGATTCCCATTTATAATTACGGCAACTCCCGGTACCGGTTCCTTAGTATAATAATCTATAACTTTCCCGTTAAAATCCCCTTTTTTCGGCTTCGGTTTACCTAAGCAACCCGAGATTAGCAAAATAAAACAACATATCATTGCCAATTTTTTATAATAATGTAAACTTATCTTAATCATGGAAAATTTATTTCGACGCTATCAAGGAAACTCCTGCCAATCAAACAAATTTTTATGAAGTTTTCTGAAAATAAAATTAAATATGGTTTTTTTACAATATTCCTCTCGTCTATTCCATTACTCCTTGTGCCAAATCATAGATCAACGGGATTTTAAAATATTCTCCTTGTAGACAACGGAAAGCCAATAATACTAAAAACAAAATCCAGCCAATCATTAAGATATTAAAAGTAAACAACCCGATCACCGGAATAATCCGTAATAAAGCCCCGCCAACCAACCATAGCACCGACCCAAAAATCCCTAAATACAAGGCTTGATACCCATGAAAACGTAAAAATTCATCCTTCTTATAACCGGTAGCTACTATTAAAATACTTACCGGCCAGATTAAATAAGAAATACTGCCCAATATCCGGTACTCCAGAATTGTTTTTTTCATAAAAAAACCTCCATTCATAATACAATATGATGAAGGCCCAAAAATTATTTATACCTTAAGGACTAGGTAATAGGCAATAGGGAACAGATTTATAGGAAGCAAAGGACAACTTTCAACACTGTCGAGTAAGCGGGGTCTCTCTTGTGTCGTACTACCCAAAATTGGTCCCTCACTCCTCACAGAACCGTACTTGCCCTATTAAGGCATACGGCTCTTCATATTATCTTGGGCAATTGCCATATTCC